>JBASRN010000296.1:0-13334 GCA_049273855.1 Blastocatellia bacterium | reverse complement strand
CAATAGAGGTTCGAGCAGGGTGTCGATTTTGACGACTTTTTCGCCGTTCATTCGACGTTGCCTTGTTCAGCAATGTGCGCGCATGGCGCCACAGCCGGGTGCCCTAGTTTGCAGGCTGTGGAACCATGGCCCTCAAGAAAAAAAACCGTAAGTCCGGCTACTCGTACTACCAAACAGTGGCAGACGGCTAGCAACAATCTAAACCCGCGATAAGGAAGGGGCAATCCGAAATCACCTGAAGCGGGGCCGGAGCGACGCGACCATTGAGGACCGCGGCAAACTGCGAGACCGCGTCTGTGCCGAAACGCCTGTACGAAAGACGATTGAAAGCGCACAAGCCTGCCGGCTATACCATAAATCGGACTTCTGGCGAGCAGGACGCGCAGGCTGATCTCCGGTTCGCCGAAATTGAACACATCGCGGTTCGAGCGGCTATCGTTTTTGAGGAAGCGCGAGGTTGCAGGGTCGAAAGCGTCGAGAGGGATGCTCTTGGCTTCGATCTGGCTGTGTCTACCTCGCCCTCTTAAGAGGCGTACCTCGGCTGCCCCTGGCTCTATGACCCGTCACCTTGTACCGTGCGGAAGTAACCAATGATGCGGTGGCTCGTCAGACCTCGCATCAGAGCGGTAGCAGCGCAGAACTGGTATCAACTCGAGTTGCATCTCAGCGGCGGAAGCATATCGATGCGTGCGATCCCGCGCCAGACACCTCTGTAGGACATGGTCAAGCCGCCGACCATCCGGCGAGTCGTCCGGTAAGCTGAACGTCCCACATTGCATAGCGGTCAATAGCTCATGATATGTTTTTCCGTTGAAGGGCCGCTGTCCGGTCAGCGCCTCGACGATCATCACGCCAACGGCAAATAGGTCGCTCCGCTCATCTGCTTGTGTCCCGGTTAGTTGTTCCGGTGCCATGTAGCCGAACGTTCCCATTATCGTGCCCGGCGAAGTTGCTGCGGTAACTCCATTCAAGTCCGCGTCGTCGGGCCGCGCCAATTTAGCCAAGCCGAAGTCAAGGACTCTGGCCAGCGGCTGCCCCTTCTCTCCCGCGGTGATCAAGATGTTGTCAGGTTTCAAGTCGCGATGGATCACGCCTGCTTGATGCGCCGCGCCGACACCGTCCAATACCTGATCGAAAATCTCGGCAGCGCACTCTGGATCGAGCTTGTACTCGCGTTTCATTATCGCGCCCAGCGTTGCACCGTGCGCTAAATCCATCACCAGATACGCGCCTTGTGTCGCAAGTACGCCATAATCGTGCACGGCGATAATATTCGGATGGTTCAGTCGCGCCGCCGTTTGTGCTTCCCGCTCAAATCGCCGCAAGGCTTCACTGTCGCCAAACAAGCTACCGATCAGAATCTTTACAGCAACCTTGCGCTGAAGCCGAATGTCCATCGCTTCATACACGGCGCCCATTCCGCCTTTGCCGATCAACTGATCCAATCGATACCGTTCGTCAATGATTCGCTCTACCGGCAATGACAGCGTCAACTCGCTTTGATCCTTGGGGCAGAGCTGAAAGGGACTGTCAAAGCAGGCCCCGCACTTCGGACACTCTCTGAGCAGGTCAATGCCCTGGTTCTCGATCCGCGTCAGCACTTCGCTTTTGATCTTTCGCTCGCTCGCGAGGTGCTTTTTGAGCTGCAGATTCTCGTAGATAAAGGCGATCTGATTGGCCACTGCCTCTAAAAGTTGGCGATCCGTGGCGGTGTAGGGGACCTCCGACTTCTTCTCGCCGAGCAAGAAAAGTCCAGCCAGTCGTCCGTTGGTGCTGCTCATCGGCACGATCAAATTGGTCCCGAGACCGGCGAGCCACGCCTTTTCCACGAAGGGCAAGTTGTTGTTCCGCTGAAACGGAAACTCCACCGCGCGGGGTTCGTGTTCCATGAAGCGAAGCAGACGGAACTCCGCGGGTATGCGCAACCGGGGCGAAGTCACGCCGGAGGAGGAATAGGAGAGCAAAAGGTCACGCTTATCTTCCTCCTGGTTGAAAACGTACATATGGTCAGGGTGTAAAGCCCGTTCGACCTGCGCGCCAACGTGTTTTGACATCTCCAGTGGCGAGTCGAGAGGCTTGATGTCGTCGATCAATTCGCGCAAGATCTTTTCTTGATTATAAGCTTCGCGGAAGAACTTGCGGTCAGCCCATTCGCTCAGTCGCTGGCGAAACATCAAGCTAAACGCAAGAGTAGCAATGAGCAACAGATAGAAGTACATGGAACTATGAAGGAGTATATCTAGCACGGTGCGTTGTGGGTCGGCGAAGATACTCACCAGAAGGCCCATGATGAGCAAGATGAGAATGATCCGCAGCCCATTCTTGGCGAGCAGATATTGCACACCACGACGGATAATCAGGCTAACCGGAATCACTCGATGGCGGACAATGGCATAGGCCAACGACAACGGGACTACCAGTAACGCCGACCACGCCAACATGAGGATCAAAGCCCACAGCGGGGTGATTGGAGGTTTAAAAATGAAAAACACCGCGCTTACCGAGAAACCTGGTAGGAACCCTGTAATGCTACCGAGAAGCACAACGCGCAGTTTCCGTCGTGATAGGCGGTTTGCATTCCGGTAGTTGACAGCAAGCGATAGAACCGCGGCGACTAGGTAAGCCAGGGTAATAATGATGTTAAGAATGAAAAGAAAGTAAAACTCTTTATAGGCATCAAGCAACCGCTCCGGCGCAGTCGCCAATACAAAGGCGTGGATCACGGCGAAAGGGTACGCCGTCAGAACGAATAACAGATAATGGTAATACTCGAATCGTGGAAACCGCCGCAATATCGGCGAACGCTCCGGGAAAACCAGGAAGAAATGGAGAATCACCGGGAGTAATCCTGCTCCCATCAAGTAGACAGCGACCAGCAGGCCGGCGAGCCACGATGGTACGTCTGTCATTACAATCGTCTCAGGAGGCCAAGACGCCCACAACATTCCAAGCATCAATGCGAGCAGCAACGCCTGCTTGTTACCCTGCTTTAAAATGAATACGGAAAAGCCCGTCATCAGGAAAATGGCCGGCATGAAAAGGAAAAACAAACCCAAGAATGCCTTTATCCAGAGCTGACGAGATGCTGCGCGGAGCGTAACCTTCTGTGTCTGCCCGTCGCGCGCGATGACAACCGTGTACGGACTCCCTGGAGAGAGGTGCTCGAAGAGCTTGTAATACTGGCGGAAGCCTTTAAACTCCTGCCCGTTGAGTTCAACAATCTCGTCTCCGTCTTGCAATGAGGATACATCTGCGCTCGATACGCTTCCAAAGGTCGATATTCGCCCATCCAGCCTTAGATGCCATCCCGGATCGCTTGAAGTACTGAAGTACGCAGTAGCAAGATAGCCGTTCGTTCCGGCATAAATGGACATCAGCGCGAAGAAGAGCCAAAAGAGAACGAGGCGGAGTCGCTTGTTAATACCGTGCGTCGTCTCGACTGCAAGGTGGGCATCTCCTGTCGTCCCACCTTGCATGGTTAGAACGGTGGACGGATCATCGTGCCTTACTTCCTGTGATCCAAAGCGATCCGCGGCCATCAGTTGGGCCCACACTTGATGTGGTGGCGCATCCATAAAGCTGCCCGGCTTCTCGTAGACCAAAAGCAGGGACACGACTTCCTGCCGCAGCGAATCATCTCCACCACATGCCTCATCGAGGTACGCAGCTCGTTCGCCTTCGTCACGCACCAAAGCGGCGTCGTAGAGTTGCTCGATCTGTTGCCAGCGTTGAGGCGTCATCAGGTTCACCCTTTGCTCAGCTCGCGTCGAAGCCACGTCTTGGCCAAGCGCCAATCGCGCATGACCGTATCGGGCGAGACCCCCAGGGCCTCGGAAGTCTCCCCCACGCTCAGCCCGCCGAAATACCGCATTTCCACGACTCGGCTCTTGCGTGGGTCGACGTCCGCAAGCCTCCGCAGCGCATCGTCGAGGGCGATCAATTCGGCGGCGCGTTCATCGAACACCACGGCGGTCTCATCCAACGACACCTCCTGCAATCCGCCGCCGCGCTTGGCGCGCTGCTGCGAACGAGCGTAATCGACCAGGATATGACGCATCGCTTGCGCAGCGACGCCAAAAAAGTGTGCACGGCTCTGCCAGTGCTTCTCTGGCTGATGAACGAGTTTGAGGAATGCCTCGTGAATGAGAGCCGTGGTTTGGAGAGTGTGACCGGGTGCCTGGTGACTCATGTAACGCTTGGCAATCTGTCGCAGCTCGTCGTAGATCAAAGGCATAAGCTTATCGAGCGCCGCCTGGTCTCCATTGCTCCAGGCTGCGAGCAATTCGCTAACTTGATCTGGCGAAGGCACCATCGCGGTCCCCCTGATGAGAACTGCCGTATGGGGCTCGATTATAGCACCTCTGGGACTCTCCGCCGTTGGTGGTGAGCTCGTCAAAGCTGATAGTCATGTGTGGAGTCCCAGTTTTCGTAGCCGGATGTCGTTTACATAGATGGGAGCCCAAAAAAATTGGCTCTCTCAAGACGTGGCGATGCCGTGGGTTGAGACGTCACTAGATCAACAGCGCCAAATCGCAGTTCCTCTCCTGACGCCAACAGAATCCGGTTCGTAATTCTTGGTCGATTGAGGCATTCGTTCGGGACCTCTACGAGCATTGCCTCGAGAAGGAGAGAAGTCATGAACAAGCAAGCCTCCACCCGTTTTGCGATGTTGACGCTCGCAGCGGTACTCGCGGCACTGATGTCGACCACGCCCACCAACGGACTGCCGGCTCACCCGTTCCGGCGAGAACCAGGTTTGGCGGAGATCACCACGAAGCCATTCTCGCATTGCGGAACGGCATTCAACTCCATCCGGACCGCATCCGACTCTCCGCTCCCCATCAACGTGTGGACGAGCAATGGCCCTGAAGGCGCAGCGATCCGCGTATTGGCGATTGCGCCCAGCAATCCTAACATCGTCTATGCGGTGACTGACCACGGCGGTTTGTTCAAGACCACCGATGGGGGCGAAAGCTGGAACGGAACCGGCAGCGCCCTTCCTCAGCCCTTTTCGCCGCAAGCGTTGGTGGTCGATCCCAGCAACCCGAACGCTGTCTATTACGCAGACCACCTGGGCGTGTTCAAGAGTACCGATGGCGGCGCAAGCTGGAGCAACACCGCCCTAGAAGGTGATGTAAGTAAGCTGGCGATAGATCCCGTAACCCCGGCGACGCTCTATGCGCTCGGCCGCCTCGTCTTCAAAAGTACGGATGGCGGCGCGAGCTGGAGCGACACTGGTTTACCCGATGCCAGCAATCTTTCTCTCGACGCGCTGGCTATAGACCCTGTCAACACCAACACGATTTACACGTCGGCTTCTTGCGGGCGTGGCTGTGGCGATGGCGGTCTGTTTAAGAGCACCGATGGCGGCAAGAGCTGGGAATCTAAAAGTACTATGTTTAGCGCCTCCCCGGCTCGTATTCTCGGTGTATTGGAGATAGACGCCAGCAATACGACTAACATCTACGCGGGAACTGTTCTCGGTGTGTTTAAGAGCACCGATGGAGGCACAAATTGGATCGTATCCAACATCGGTTTGGACGGAACCGGTCCTGTCAATTCGCTAGCAATTGATCCGAGCGACTCGAAAACCGTCTATGCGGGGACTTACATCGGCGTGTTCAAAAGCAGCAATGGCGGCAAGAGCTGGGACAGGGCTGGCCTGCCCCCAACTAGAGCTATTGCCTTTGCCCCGGGCAATATCCTTTTTGCAGGCACAGAAGGAGGTGTGTTCAAAAGCACTGATGGTGCCGCAAGCTGGGGCGCAATCAACACTCGTTTGGGAAGGGCCCTTGTGAATTCGCTTGCGATTCATCCGGGCGATCCGAACGTCATCTATGCCGGCACCAACAGTGGTTTGTTCAGAAGCAACGATAGCGGCGTAACTTGGAAGAAGACCGGCCTCGCTGTTTCATCCGTCGGCTCGCTGGCGATTGATTCTAATAACACCGACAATCTCTATGCAGTGTCCTCCCTAGGCGATGGGACCACTGTGTTCAAAAGCACCGACGGCGGGGGAAGCTGGCGCGAAATCAACAACGGTCTTAAAGACGATCTGAATCGGCTTGTGGTCGACCCTCACGACTCGAACACCGTCTATGTTGGCGCCTACTACGACGGCGTATTCAAGAGCGCCGATGGAGGCGGAAGCTGGAAGCAAATCAGCAACAAGAGTCTTTTCGCCAGCTTTCTCGTCATAGATCCCGTCAACTCGAATATACTCTATGCCATCGACATTGACGAAGACTACGGCAACTTCTTGTTGAAGAGCACCGATGGTGGCGTAAACTGGACCAACCCTGTAAACAGTGACAGCCTGGTCAACGGTCCTACTACGCTCGCGATAGATCCGCACAACTCCGCCATTCTCTATGCGGGAACTTACCCACACGCGGCAAAGAGCACAGATGGCGGCGCAAGCTGGAGCGCCTCCGATACAGGCCTGCCCGATAGAGACTCTGTCAGTGCGCTCGCAGTTGACCCCGGCAACCCGAATGCGATCTACGCTGCAACGTACAACAGCGGCGTGTTCAGGAGCACCAACGCCGGCGGAAGCTGGAGTGAATTCAACGGTGGCCTGACCGACTTAAGTGTGCATGCCCTAGCTATTGAACCGTCAGGAATCAATTTGCACGCTGGCACGTCAGCAGGCGTCTTCGCTTATCGATACGCAGCAGGCTGCGCTGATGCGATTTCCCTCACCGGCCAGTCTTTTGACGCCGGTGGCGGCGCTGGCAGCATCGATGTTACAGCCGCTAGTCAATGCAGTTGGGCAACGATCAGCAATGCCAGTTGGGTTGATATTACCTCGGGCAGCAGTGGCACCGGCAACGGTACCGTTAGTTATTCGGTAGCCGCCCATACCAGTAGCATCCATCCTCGCATCGCGACGCTTATCCTCGGCGGCCATAGCTTCAGAGTAACTCAGGCAGGCATCCCGCTGCTGATTACCTGGGCTCGCGTAGTAGCTGGCAAGAAGCTGTTCGTCTATGGCGAAAACTTTGAGATAGGAGCAGTGATATTGCTCAACGGTAAGGAGCAGAAGACTAGAGCAAGTAGCGGACAACGGGACATCTTCCTGATCGGCAAGAAGGTAGGCAAGAGGATTAGACCTGGCGACAAGCTGCAAGTGCGAAATCCTAACGGTTCTTTGTCGCAGGAGTTCACTTTTGCCGGTTCGTAACCGACAACACCATTGACAAGTGACGACAAGAAGTCTCAGTGCTCGTCACTTGTCATTTATCAAGAGAAGAACACGATCGAATGGAGCTGCCGAGAGCTCGCCTGATGGAGCAACGAATGCGGTATAGGCTGGCCGGAACAGTGGCGGCGCTCGGTCTAATGACGGGGTACATAGGGGGCGCTATGATGCACTTCCCGCCTTTTCTACCCCAACGTCTACTACAGGTCCCGGCTGTCGACATTCTTGTGGTGGCGCTCGCGCTGGGAACCGTGGCGAGCCTGGCGCTTTGGGCCCGGCAGGCGGGCCACCCAGAGCGCCGGGCCTTCGTCGCAGTAATCATCACCGCCGGAGGCGTAGCCGTGATTCTCAATGTCCTTGCGCCCACTGCTGGTTGGTGGGGCGGCCGGGTCTTTGAAGCTCCCTTATTCCCGCTCGCTCTACTAACTGGACTTAGGGCAATGTTTCTAATTGCTCTCTTGTTGCTGTTGTACCGTTGGCTCGCCGCCCGTAATAAATGGCTCGCTCTTCTGATCTACTTACTAATCTTGGTCGCCTTGATCCCGGCAGTGATCATCGTCGATCCGATTCTTCTCCGCTCAGACGTACTAGAATTCGGCGCGGGCTACACGATCTGGCACGACGTAGTGGTTGGAGAGGTCGCCTTTGCTTTAACACTTATCCTGTACGAGCTCTTTCATCGATACTTACATCTGCCAACCTGCGTTACTCACAACCAATGACATCGCTCGTGCCAGTCTGCGAGCAGGCAATCTTCGCGGTGCAGCACCGCGTCATGGCCCGCAAATAGTTCAAGGATTGGTGGACCCGGATCGTGCCGAAGCCGGTCGAACGCTCCACCTACGTCCTTTTCTCGAGCCTCGCGCTCATCCTGCTGTTTTGGCAGTGGCGGCCCCTGGGCGGCGCGGTATGGTCCATCGAGGACCCGCTCGGGCGGCTCGTGCTGCGCTTGTTGTGCCGCCAGTAGTCTCGCCACACATTTGCGACTACCCCAGAATGCAACCCGACTTGTGGGAAACAGATGGGGGCTTGCTTTCAGGGCTCAACCCAGGTGGCCAGGCGGTTAGTCGATCGACCTCCGAATCAGTGTCGAGTGATACGACAAAATCAACCCGGAAAGGATATGTTGGCGGGGTGTCCATATCGCCGGGTTTCGAACGTCATTATGGTAGCGGAACACTAATGCTTACCCTAAACCCATGAAGGAGATTCCAAATGAAATACATCCTGATGGACTACGTGAACGAAGCGGGCTGGCCTCAGTTGACAAAGGACGAAAAGGAACACTGGTTGGGCGCTTATAGAGCGTACATGGAGGCAATGGAGAAGGCGGGTGTGCTGAGAGACAGCAAGGGCCTGCAGCCCACCTCGGCAGCGACGACCGTGCGGGTCGCGAACGGCAAGACCCAGGTGCTGGACGGCCCTTATGCCGAATCGAAAGAGCAACTGGGTGGGTTTCATATCCTCGACGTGGAAGATCTCGATGCAGCGATTGCCTGGGCAGCCCGCTCCCCAACCGCACTACACGGTGTCGTCGAAGTGCGTCCAGTCCGCGAGGGCACCTTGCTGACCAAAGACATCGCCGACTACATAGCGGAGTGAAGCTGCGCCATGGGCAGAAATCGGGAGCTGCCTGTCAATGACAGGAACATAGGGAAGGAGAAGAAAAAGAATGCGTAGACTAGTGGTCTTCAATCATGTGTCGCTGGATGGTTACTTTGTAGACGTGAACGGCGATATGAGTTGGGCCAAACCAGATCACCATGATGCGGAGTGGAGTGCATTTGAGAGAAACTGAGCCTGAAGCTTACAAAGACGCGAGCCTTCGGCAACGGGAATGTCTTGCTCTGCTACGAGCCGAAGGCGTGAAGCGGGAGCACATTTCACCGCGCTACAGGAAATGGAGAACGTGATGGAAAACTACACCTGAAACAACGCACTATACCCTTAGTTATCGGGCAAACTTCAGCTGGAGACAAATTTGTTGCACGAACGAGTCCGAAGACCGGATGAACGTATGAACTCCCGCGAAGGCAATGCGCAGGCGCGTAACACAGCGGATGCGGTCGCGCGTCGCAGTTACGGCAAGCTCGTCGCCTTTCTCGCGGCACGCACGCGGGATGTGGCGGCTGCCGAGGACGCGCTGGCGGAGGCATTCGCTTCGGCGCTGGCAGATTGGCCGCGGAATGGCTGTCCGTCGAATCAGGAAGCGTGGCTACTGACCGTCGCCCGGCGAAAGATGATCGATGCCGTGCGCCGATCCTCTAATGCCGAGGCGGCGACCGGTAAGTTGCGGGTTATGGCGGAAGGCCTGGACGCTGCGGGGGCGGACACGGAGATTCCGGATCGCCGTCTCGCACTGATGTTCGCCTGCGCCCATCCGGCCATCGACGTCGGCATCCGCGCACCGCTGATGCTTCAGGTGGTGCTGGGGCTGGATGCGAAGACAATCGCCTCTGCGTTTCTCATGTCTCCGGGGGCCATGGGCAAGCGACTCGTCCGTGCCAAGGACAAGATCAAGCAGGCGCGGATTCCGTTTAGCATCCCGGAGCGCGAGGAGCTTTCCGGCCGGCTCGACACAGTGTTGGACGCCATCTACGCCGCCTTTACAAAAGGTTGGACCGACCCTGGCGGAACCGACGTCGTCCGTCGCGATCTCACAGAGGAAGCGTTGTTTCTGGCGAGGCTTGTGGCCGAGTTGCTGCCGGAAGAGCCGGAGGCACTGGGACTGCTTGCCCTCATGCTTCACGCGGAAGCCAGGCGGCGCGCGCGACGCAACGGGGACGGCGAATACGTTCCGCTTGCCCAGCAGGATCCGGCGTTGTGGGATTCGAGAATGATCGTTGAGGCCGAGGCGCTGCTGCAGCGGGCCAGCGCTCTGGGCTCCATTGGCTGCTATCAGTTGGAAGGCGCGTTGCAGTCGGCGCACGTTTATCGCTGTCACACGGGTCACGCCAACTGGGCAGAGGTGGTGCAGCTATACGACGCACTGTTCGGGCTCGCCGGCTCACCGGTGGTCGCTATCAATCGCGCCCTGGCGATCGCGGAGCTACATGGTGTCAGCGCTGCTCTCGACGCCATGCCAGAGGTAGCCGCCGATGTGCGGCTCGCCGAGTACCAGCCCTACTGGGCGGCACGCGCGGAGCTGCTGGCCAGGCAAGGTGCACACAGCGAGGCCCGCCACGCGTACGAAATGGCAATCGGTCTCGAGCGCGACCCGGCAGTCCGCCGTTTCCTGCAGCAGCGTCAGTCGGCTTTAGCGTCCTGACCAGCTCCAGGCCCTTCGTCGCGTTAAAGGAGGGTAGCGTCTGGATTGAACCGGTCAGCGCGGAAGGCGATCCGCTGACATTTTGGCAGGTGCCAACAGGCAACGCCGCTATTTGGGCTCTCGTTGGCGATCCCCGAAGGGGATCCGCCCTCCAGCGGTTCTGCGGAAATGATTAGAGAGCGGAGGGATTTGAAGTGCCGAAGCGGCAATGCCGATATGCCGTCGAATCTGCCGATATGTCGGCGCCAGGTAGGCTTCCGTCAAGAGGTCTCACAGGCCTTCGGTTGGATGATCGAATCCTCCGGGTACAGGAGGGCTATTTCCACCTCAAAAGATATCGGCAGAACTCTCCGCCCAGCGCTCGGCAAGTGTCTTCAATTATTTCCACGTCCTGAGCGCCGCACATCTTGAGCGCTTGCTTGTACCACCCTATCACCGTCAAGCAATCTTCCGCCGAATAGGTCTCAGCCTGAAAAGTCGTCATCACCCCCGAACTCGGGCCCGTCGCCCAGTAGTCTCGCCAGCCCTTGTCGTAGTAGACGTGATAGATCAACGGCGCGCGAAGCATGAAACCCTGCGGGTTGCCGGGATCGAGATAGAACCGCTGGATGCCGCTCAGGCTCTGCTCGGCCGAAGACGCGCCCATCTCTTCAAACAACTTCGCATTCCCCCGGCCGATCACCTGGACAATGGCTGCATCAAGCCGCTGGCCCGTTTGAAAGTGATACCAGCCGGCGGGATTGATCTCATTGCGAAGCAACGCCTGATCGCCATTGGGCAAGCTGTTGAGCACAGCCTCAACGCTTCTGTCGCCAAAGCGCTCCTTCACATACTCAATCCTGGATGTGAGAATGCTGCCTTTGATTTCCATTCGACCTCGCGCACACTAAGTGACAAACTCCGCATCACCAATGCTTCTCTCGGGTTGCTGACTCATCTACGGGTGCTCGACTGTGGGGCTCCGGGAGACCAATCCAATGCGGCCTATATTAAAGTGAGGGAACTTCGAGGTCAACAATAAATCACAATAAATCACAGGATTGGCGGGGCCGTATCAGCGTCCGGCAGACGATGGATTGACGCGATGAGTCCTTGAACACGCAAAGCGCGAGAGGGGCCAAACACGCGGTTAGCCCTCTCGCGCTATTCTTCAAGTGCCTGGTCGGTCAGTCGCGGCGATGTTTGATCAAGTGGTACAGCGCACCGCCTCCACCGCCAATCAGCGCCCCTGCGCCAGCGCCCCTCTTTCCGCCCGCGATAGCGCCGATGCCCGCGCCAATCGCCGCGGGAGCGGCGATTCTCAGAATCATGTTCCTGGTCGAGTGGTCCTTACGCGGCGCCGCCTCGTATCTAACGCCGGCGACTCTCACTCGGGGCGAGGAACGACGCGGCGTGTAACGAGTTCGTGCGACCGCTTGCGTAGCACTGCAATCCTGCTGGGCGTCGCGGTAGCCCGCGCGGTAGCCATCCTCGAAAGTCGACGCGGCAGTCGCCGCGATTGGCGCGCCTGAGCCCTCTGTTGAGGATGATTGAACCTCAGGTTGTGGGCTTTCACCGGACTCGCCGCCCGAAACGCCGCCGGTCTGGGCGAGCGCAATCGGAGCCTTGCTCATCTGTTGATTCTGGCCCGAGAACCAGGCTCCTAATAGCGTTACGACGAGCAGTGTGATTATAAAACTCTTACTCTTCTGTACCGTCACTATTACACACCTCCTTTGAGCACAGTTGCAGTAACTGCTTACTCGAGCGAAATAACGTATTGCAGCCCGGCTTCATCTTTGAATCACCGCAAGATGCGTGCCATGACGTCCTGGCTCGGGTGCGATGTGCGAAACGACTTCCTGGCTTGGGTGCGATGTGAGTCGCGACTGCCGGGTTGCCCGGTTATCTTGAAAGATGCGGACGGGTTGTGAGTCTGGGCTTCGGGCACCGCCGGGCCTCGTCGCCGGGGGTCGTGGTGGAATTGCGTGTTGAGAAGCTCGCCACTAAGACGCCAGGACTCGAAGGTCCACAAAGCCTGTTCTTGCGGGGCTTCGTGACCTAGTGCCTTTGTGGCAAGACAGCATCCGCCACCTCAACACGCTCTTCCGCCACTAAAGGCGCTTGAGCGGAGTTGAAGTTTGAAATCGACTGTGGGATAACTGCTCGCTGAAAGTCGGGAGGAGCCAACATGAGTAACTCAAAGACATCGCGAAGGGATTTCATCAAGCTGGGTGCAACCGGAGCGCTCGTGACAAGCGCCTCAACGCGTGTGCTTGCCGCCGAAACCTTTCTTGACGCGCCGCAACCGGTCCAGGTCTCGGCCAACGACAAGATTCGTCTTGCAACCATCGGGGTAGGCGGACAAGGAAGCGCCGACACAAACACCGCACTCAAGGTGCCCGGCGTCGAGATGGTCGCCGCAGCGGATGTCTACGACGGGCGGCTCATTCGCGCCAAAGAAGTCTGGGGCAATCACCTGTTCACTTCGCGTGACTATCGCGAAGTGCTCGCGCGGCCGGATGTGGACGCGGTCATCGTAGCAACGCCCGATCATTGGCACGCGCAGATCGCCATCGACGCTCTGAATTCCGGTAAGGACGTCTACTGCGAAAAGCCTGTGGTTCAGAAAGTCGAGGAGGGTCATTTGCTGATTGAGGCTCAACGGAAGACCGGCAAGATACTTCAAGTCGGCAGCCAGCGTGTCAGTTCGATCATTTACGGGAAGGCGAAAGAGCTGCTCGCTTCGGGTGCGATCGGCGAGTTGAACCTGATAGAAGCGTGGATCCATCGCCGCTCGCCCATCGCCGCCTGGCAGTATTCCATTCCGCCCGACGCGTCGCCGCAGACGATCGACTGGGACCGCTTTCTTGGCAGGGCGCCGCG
>JBASRN010000293.1:0-4804 GCA_049273855.1 Blastocatellia bacterium | reverse complement strand
GCCTCGCCATGAGATCGGCATTCCCAGGAAGAGCGTGTCCAGCCGAGCGTCGTCAAAGCCTTCGCCAATGTAGCGCCCAGTCGCGATGATCACACGTTGCTGATCTTCGGGCACCGCCTTGATCTGCGAAGCAAGCGCATCCCGTTGCTTCTTACCCATTCCGCCCTTCATAACAAAGACGTTCGGCACACGGCGCGAGAGCCTCTCGACGAAAAGCTGTACGTGGTCCGTGCGCTCTGTAAGCAGAAGTGGAACGCGGCCGTTTTCGATGGCGTGCATAACATCGGTGACGATGAGTTCGGTTCGCTCGTCATCGTTGACCAGAGCAGCGTAGATGTCCTGTATTCCGATGCCGCTCCATTCAGGTGGCACCGTGAACTCAGTCAATCTCGGTATGACCTCGTGTTGAACGCCCGAATTGGCGGCCTCCTTCTTGCTGCTCACGTTGAAGCGAATCGGGCCACACTGCATAAGGATGATAGGGTGGTGGCCGTCTTTGCGCACCGGTGTTGCCGTTAGCCCAACTACGTACTTTGCTTTTACCTTTCTCAAAACCCGCTCGAACGTGAAAGCGGACACGTGGTGGCACTCATCCACGATCACCTGGCCGTACTCCGCTACGAGGTCTTTCACCTCGCCCTTTCGGATTAAGCTCTGAATGACCGCCACGTCTACGCGCTCAGTTCGCGAGGTCTTACCTCCTCCAATCTGACCGATGTCCTTGGTGCTGAGCCCTAAGAACAGCGCCAGCCGCTCCCGCCACTGATCCATCAAATGGCGTCGATGAACCAGGACCAGCGTGTTCACTTTTCGTATTGCTATCAGCCGCGCCGCTACCGCCGTCTTGCCGAAGGCTGTTGGAGCGCAAAGGATTCCGTCATCAAAACGAGCAAGCGCCTTCGTAGCCTCCTTCTGACCCGGTCGTAGCTCGCCGTGAAACTCGACCTCGATGGGTTTGCCGGCATAGCGATGGTCTGATACTTCGGCAACGATTCCGTGGCTTTCGAACAGTTCGAGCAGCTCTTGTAGTAAGCCTCGGGGCAGCGCGATGTGATGATCTGAGTCTTCTGCGCAAGCGATAACGCGTGGTTTGGCAAAAGTCGAGAACCGCATCGCTTGAGCACTGTAGAATTCCGGGTTTTGAAATGCTGCCAGCCGGATCAGGCGATCCAGAAACGCCGCCGGTAAACCCTTCTTTTCTATGTAGACCATATTGCCGCGTTGGATTGATACATTGCGGGGCAACGGTTCGTCGATAACGCGAGGGGGTAACCGACCGGATGGCGGCAGCGTCCACGGATCACTCGCGTCGTCGTCCACGAATGTGCTCCGACGCAAACCCATAATGTCGCCGGTTGGGTTCGCGACGCGGATGAGCGCTTGAACTTCGTCCTCCGTTAATCGTCTGATCGAAGAGAGGAACGCCCATTGATCCTCGTAAGGTCGAAGCTGATTGTCGATGAAGACGCTGTTGCCATGCTCCCGAGGACCGCGCTGCAAGGGCAAGGCAATCAGGTTCCCGAAACCACCCTTGGGCATCGTGTCCTGACTTGGGAACAAGCGGTCATAGGAATCAAGGCCCATCGCATAGCGCCGCTCCATTGTGCGGGTCAACAGTGCGCTCGCGAGTCTTCGCGCGAATGCAGCCGGAATCGGTTCACCAAGGAAAATCCAGACGTGAGACCCATTTCCCGAGCGTGAGCGCTCGAACGCCGCCGGAACGCCCAATCCACAACAGGTTTCTAAGAATGCACTTGCGTCCGTTTCCCAGGTTTTCTTGTCGAAGTCGGCCGCCACAAACCAGCAGGTATCATCTTGCAGCAATGGATAGACGCCTATGGTTTGCCTTCCTAGAAGATGATCTCTGATCACGTCTTCCGTCAGAGGGAATAGCTTGCTGTGGCTGGCTGACCTTTTCTTGCCCTGTCCAACTAAGCTAGCTCGGCTCCACTCGCGAATACCCGCCGGCGAGTATCCTGTTCGGCCGTTCCTTCCCTCCCACCTGACTGCATAGACATCATCGCGGCCACGAAACAGACTTCTGAACAACGACACTTTCAGTTCAGGCCGAGAGTCGGCCGTTACAGTAGCTGACAGTTGCGCCTTCTTTTGATCGAGTGAGAAGTCCGTCCCGACAATTGGAGCGCAGTCCGCGGGAGGTTCACCCAGTCGAAGCCTCAGATCGGCATTCTCTTTTCGGAGACGCTCGCAGTCAGCCTGGAGCTTTTCGAGCTCAGTACTCAGAATCTCATCGCTTTCCACAGACATCGACCTCGTGAAGGACTTGCCGCAGGCTGTCGGCTGCCCAATTGAACAGAAATAAAACGCGCGCGCCACCTGTGTTCAAATCCAAACGCGAGGTTTACTCAACGGCTTGATTCGGGTAAGCAACCTTTCTAATATCCCGTCTAGTAAACGTCGCGTGGCGAGCGAAACCTATGCGAGCCCCAAGGATCGCTTAGAAAGATAGTATGGCAAAGGGAGTGTTTACCACGAAGGTCTATCCGGTGTATGACGACTTGCCAGAAATTCGCTATCACTTCCCCAAGACGTACCTGAACCAGGCGCGCGAGATCACAGGCGAGTGGATCGTATACTACGAGCCTCGACGCGAAGATGCCAGCCCTGCCGGTCACGCCGGCAGACAAGCGTACTTCGCCACTGCGAGAGTTGAAAGAATCGAGACGGATAACCGTCGGCAAGGATATTATTACGCGTTCTTGGCTGACTACCTAGAGTTTGACAATCCAGTTCCATTCAAAATCGGTTCAACGTACTTGGAGCGGCAGCTAGTAAAACAAGATGGCACGACAAACAAGGGGGCATTTGGGCGAGCCGTCCGCACGATGTCTAATGATGAATACGAAACGATCGTGAGACTCGGCTTCAACACAATATCGGACAGGAGAAGCGATGGATCGACGATAATCGGGGAGGCGGCGGCGGAGTACGACCGGCCTATCTTGGAGCGACTCGTAAGACGACCATTCAGGGACGCAGCCTTTGCCAAGAGCGTTGTAATGGCCTATGGATCCACGTGTGCCGTTACAGGACTTCGACTCATTAACGGCGGTGGAAGGTGTGAGGTTGAAGCGGCGCACATCCGGCCAGTGGGCGAAGACCATCATGGCCCGGACTCTGTGCGAAACGGTATCGCACTCTCAAGGACTGTGCACTGGATGTTCGACCGAGGATTACTAACGCTGAGCGATGACCACAAGATCCTCATAGCAGAGCGGTTCTTGGCGAACGACACGCGACGTTTGATCGAGCCCCACAAGAAGATCTCTCACGTTCTTCCTGAAGCGCAGGCCCATTCTCCACAACAGTCACGGATATAGGTCAGCCGGTCCTCGTCGCGGTTAACGAGAGGTTTGAGGAGCACGCCGCGCACCAGCGTGAAGAGGGCGGAGTTAGCGCCGATGCCAAGCGCTAGCGTCAGCACCACCGTCAGCGCAAGCCCTTTGGTTCGAGCCAGCGAGCGGAATGCAACTCTCAGATCGTTAACGAATGACATAATTTTGTTCTTCCTTTCCGAAAGTCAGTCTCCCAAGCGATACAGTCATTCCCTAGATTTACACCCGTTTTGCGTCATTCTAATTAAACGAACTTTCCCTCGTGGCCGCCCTCATCGCTAGGTATCCTTTCGCCGTCGCCGCTGCTCGCTCTCCTTTATGATTTCGCTCAAATCCACAACCGGCCGTATCTCAATCGGCCCAAGTCCATGCTTAAAGCCCGGTTGCTGTGAGACAAGCTGAACGGCATGATTGAGGTCTCGCGCCTCAAGGATTTGAATGCCGCCAAGCTGTTCCTTGGTTTCCGCATAGGGGCCATCAGTCGTCGCGACTTTGCCATTTTTCCAGTACAGGGTCAACGCGGTCTCCGGAGGCTGAAGAGGTACTTCGGCGACAAGATGTCCGTTGGCGCGCAGATGGTCGTTGTACTCAAAGCATTCGTCGAGCGTCGCGTGTCGCTCGTCCTCGGTCATCCCTTCGAATTTTCCTGGCTCCATGTATCCCAAACAGATGTATTTCATTGTTCTTCTCCTCTTGATGGGAGCCAGCAGCACAACCTTGCACGCTGGATCGTTCATCCTATAGTCGTCGCGCACGGAGAAAATCGACAGCAGAGGCGAACTATTTTATTTCGGGAAACTGGGGACGGGAAACTGGGGAACGTTCCGTCTGTCCCCAGTTTTCCATTTTTCCAGCCCTGCTTGCCGATGATTTCACTCGGCGCGAAGAGCCTTCATGACGTCGGTGCGCGCAGCGCGCACGGCCGGTACTGAGGACGCGACGACCGCGGCCGTCAGCAGCACTAACGCAGAAAGGACCACGGGCAAGGCGCCCGGCATCTTCACATCGAGGAAATAGCTGCCCGCCAAACGCGCCATCACGAACCCGAATGTCGCGCCTGCGACGACGCCGGCCACAGCCATCACGACACCTTCTGCGATAACGCCGCGCAGGAGATCCCGCGGTTGCGATCCCAGCGCCAGCCGGATGCCGAACTCGCGCGTCCGCGAGCTGACCGAAAACGCGAGCACGCCTGCGACGCCAATCAAGGCAATCGATAACGCGACGACCGCGAACACACCAAACACCAGCGTGTTCAAACGGTCCGGCGTAAGCACTTCCGCGCGGACGTCTTCGAGCGTGGCAGCACGCTCAATGGGCTGGTCGACGGACATGTCACGAATGATCCGCGTGACCGGCGTGACCAGCGAATAAGGATCTGCATCGGTATGAATGAAAAGGCGCCCGCCAAACATTGGCCCTTCTTCAAAAGAGCTATAGATGGTAAG
>JBASRN010000288.1:0-42762 GCA_049273855.1 Blastocatellia bacterium | reverse complement strand
TCGTACACGACTCCTGAGCCATGCCGATGAGGCGTGAAGCCTTAGTCGCGACGAAAATCACCATCACAACTCTCGTTGGTGTTTGCAACATCCGGATCTATGTCAAACCTCAGCATCATCGCGTGGTCCTCGTGAATCGTGTTGTGGCAATGCATCGGGTAGCGCCCGACAAAGTCTCGAAAGCGGAAGAAGAGCTCGACATCGTCGTTTTCCCCAAGTCTGACGACGTCCTTGCGTCCCCTCTCGATTAACGTTGGGGTGTTTCTGTTCCGGCTGATAATCTGGTGCTCTTCAAAGTGAATGTGGATCGGATGCTGCCAATTGAAGCCGCCCTCGAGGTTCCAGATCTCTGTGTTGTTGCGCTTCACTTTGAATCGGACATCGTCGCAGGCGAAGACTTCGTCATTGATGACCCACTGGCCATTCTCCCTGTCGAATTTGAAGCACCGCTCAATGTCCTCCGGTTCCCTTGCCGGAACAGCGTAGAAGCTGGGATTGGTTGCCGGGTTTACGCTGCCATCGCTCACCGCGTCGGAAGTCACCCGGAACTCGAGCACCTTGTTCCCCTGGCTTGCGGATACGATATTATCCGTCGGTCCAGCCCCGTCGCATTGCTCCAGGCGGTTGTTGATGTACAACTTGGTCCCCGCCGCGAACGACGAGAAGTCAACGATTACATCCATGCGCTCGGCCACAGCGATCCGGACGCCGTTACTCGTCAGCACAGGGTTGGGCAAAAGATTGCCGTCATTGGCAATCACCCAGAAAGGATGGTTCGTGTTGTCCTGCTTGGTGATGTAGAACTGGTAGAAACGCGAAGGTCCGCCGTTGAGCCAGCGGAAGCGATACCTGCGGCGCTTGACGTTGAAGAACGGCTGAATCTTCCCGTTGACAAGAAACTTATCGCCCAGGATACCGTCCCGGTTCGCCAGGTCGAAGGCCAGAAATCCATCATCCGGATCGAAAAGCTTGTCGTTGAACATCATGGGTATGTCGAAGTCAGGGAAGGTGGGCAGACGAAAGCCCGTCGTCTCGTTGCCCGTGTCGAACTGATTGAACAGCAGGTAGAAACCCGCCAGTCCCTTGTAGACGTTCTGGGCGGTGAAGTCGACGCGATGGTCGTGATACCACAGCGTGCTCATCGACTCGTTGATGTCGCCATTGGGCGGGTGCGTCGAGGCGAAACCGGCCAGGACGTTTGGATAGTGCTGGTCATACCACTTCGTTTGCCCAAAAAAGTCGCAGGGGAAGCCGTCACTCTCGGACGGGGTATGGCCGTTGTGCAAGTGAGTCGAGACCGACTGAAGTCCAAAGCCGCCATTATTGGCGGGCAGGTCATTGAAGTTGCGCACCAGTATTGGCTGCCCATAATTGGCGACGTAAGTCTGCCCCGGAACGGTTCCGTTGAACGTCCACAGTTTTTGCACCGGAAGCTGCGGGTGCACGCTAATGTCCGCTTCTCGTTGGTGAACCTCATAGTACTTTTGCGGTGGAAGCGTTGTGAACGCCTGATGAGAGCGGGTGCGGCCTTCACCGGCAGCAGTGTTTGGAGCTTGCTGGGGCAGCGGCCCGGTCAAAGCATCTGCATCCGCAACGGGCTGCGCGATAGGCGGGATCGGCAGCGCCTCGAGGTATGGCGTCGTCGGCGGGCTAACGGGTGTGCCTCCCTCACCGTAGAAACCGAAGCAGTTACCGCCAAAACTCCCTCCCCCACCAAACTGACGCGCGCTCAGGCCTTTCTTTGGGATAAGGAACCCGGCGCTTGTCAACAGCCCCATCTTCATCAAATCGCGCCTGCTCAATTGGGCTGATATCAGTTCGCGCCTGTTCTTGGCCGCGTCCATGATTTCCTTTTCCTTTCGCCTGTTTCTTTTCGAGATGTTCGCCATCTTAAGGTTCTCCTTTCATTGGCAAAAAGACACTTGCCTTACGTCGGCAATTGTCTGGGTACACGATGGATTGGTTGTTATTTACTCGCTCTTTTAGAGATCGAGTCCCACAGTTAAGTGACCGAAGCGTGGTGGCGTCGAGACGGAGCTTGTCGGCTACGGCAACGCAGCCGGACCCAGTAGAGTGGCAAGTCTACACGCCACCCCGACCCACCTTTGAAGGAACGTTGCAAATTTCCACTGGTGAACAAGATTTTCGGGTAAGGACGCCGCACGTATACGCCTCCCGGCCTTGAATGTCAAGCAACAGGTGTCTTAAATCCCATTGACTCTGCCTTCCGTTTCTGTGTCAAATACTCCAGTCAACTTGATCCCAACGAGATTCCCTCGTAAGATTCGCCCTGCAGCGTTCTCTGGCCCGTTGCGGCTCCGCCTCAACAACAGCGTCGCAGAGAACGCGATTGAGTGATGGCCGCATTCAGGTGCGCATTCCCAAAGCCTTCACGTCCATTCATAGGGGCCTTTGGGTACTGCACGCATCTGCACGCATATCCTTTGAAGGCCGCGCCGTCTGATTCAAGCCGTGTTACTCGGTGGTGAGTCGGGTGGACGGCGTAACAGACCGCTCAGAAAACAGGAGGTAACATGAGCAAGATCGTTAGAGCCTTCTTCACTCTGGTGTTTGTAACGCTATCGGCATATTCGCAAGCACCAAGTCAATACGGGTGCAGTTTGACAGAGGCCAATTCCCCGAGCGTTCGTGGTCTTCGACTGGGGATGACCATCGACCAGTTGCAAGCCTTGTTTCCGGGCGGCGTCAAAAGGAAAGAGATCAAGGACGCTCTCGAGAAAGCAAAGGCAGCCACCGCCAGTGAGCCTGTGTATCTATCCTTCAACCCCGCCGTTGACTCCGGGAAGGAACAGTTCGCCGGTGTTGATTCAGTTTCGGTCGGTCTGCTCAAGGGCCGGGTAACGGATTTTGGTGTCGGATATGTCGGGGCGATGTGGACGACTGACGAGTGGGTCGCAAAGCTCTCGGAGTCATTCGGTCTGCCCGCTCTTTCAGCCTGGACCGTGGGACCGAGCGAGAACCCGAACAAAGTGCTGAAGTGCGACGGTATTGAGATTGAGGCCTCGACACAAGGCGGCAGTGCCTCAATCAGGATCCGAAACACGAAAGCGCTCGCGGGCAACGAAGATAAGGCAAACGCAGCCGAGGAGAAACGGCGACGAGAGACAAAGCCGTAACCAGTACGGAGTAAACAGCCGGCGAATCCAGCCACCAGGTTTGTTCATCGCGAGTGTTGCGATGGGCTTCATGGTGACGTCACCGAATGTCCGGGCTCCGCAGCGTCGTTCGGTCTGTTCCAGCGTGAACGACTGAGCAAGCTGCGCCCTAGTGTCCTGATTCGAATGTTTTCTCTGTGTAACCTCTGCGGCACTGCGTCTCCGCGGGTTAGTTAGTATCGAAGCTCCGCTCACCGCGGAGCTGCTCGAGCCGCAAAGAACCCGCCGAGAATTGAAATTAGTAAACCCCATCAGCTGCGCCCTGTCCTACCTCCACTAATCGCGTGCTGCTACAATACTCTGCTATCTCCTGGCAGTTGGCTTGAATATCGCAAGATCGTTCTGGAGGTTAAGCTCATGCTCTGGAGGAATCGTCGTCAAAGCGAGAACGTGGAGGATCGGCGCGGCATCTCACGCGGCGGATTAGCCGTCGGCGGCGGCCTCGGTACTATCGTCATCGTGCTTATCGCAGTTCTCCTTGGTGCTGATCCGGGTGAGATGCTGCAACAGATGCCGAGCAACAGCTCGGCCCCGGGCTCCGAAACCGCCCGCCCATCTAGTGCGGAGGAAGAGGAGTTGAAGCAGTTCGTCTCGGTTGCACTGGCGGAAACAGAGGACGTCTGGACTGAAGTCTTTCGCCAGTCGGGGCGGCAGTACAGAAAACCCACCCTGGTCCTGTTCACTGACCAGGTCAGTTCAGCTTGCGGCATCGCCGGTTCCGCCGTTGGCCCGTTCTACTGCCCGACTGATCAAAAGCTCTACATCGACCTGTCGTTCTATCGGGAGTTAAAGACGCGGTTCCGCGCTCCAGGAGACTTTGCTCAAGCATATGTCCTCGCGCACGAAGTCGGCCATCACGTTCAAAACCTCCTGGGCTCGATGGACAGAATGCACGCGGCGCAAGGACGGGTAGGGAAAGCTGAGGCTAACCAGCTTTCAGTGCGGCTTGAACTTCAGGCCGATTTCCTGGCCGGAGTCTGGGCGCACCACGCCCACAGGAGAGGCATCCTCGAAGCCGGCGACATCGATGAAGCTCTTGGAGCCGCGAGCGCCATCGGGGATGACCGGCTCCAACGCGAGTCTCAGGGACGCGTGGTCCCTGACTCTTTCACCCACGGTACGTCGGAGCAACGGAGCCGCTGGTTTCGCAGAGGATTTGAGACGGGCGATATTCGCCAGGGAGATACCTTCGGCACAAACAACTTGTAAGCATTGGCGTGGCCGGCGGGAACCACTGGACCGCTCGCTCGCGCCGGTTCCTGCCAGCGTCTTGGCGTCCTGACTCGTCGTTCAACTATAATCGCGGCATGACCACCGCCTTGATCTACGATCCCTCCTTTCTCGGTCACGACACCGGTCATCATCCAGAAAACTCACAGCGATTAAAAGTTATCCTCGGCGCGCTTCAGGCGGATGCGCCGCTTTGGACAGGGCTTCGCCACCTAACGCCGCAAGCCGCATCCCACGAAGATATCGCTCGCTGCCACGGCAACCAGCTTATCGATCAACTGCGAACTCTTTGCGAGCGGGGCGTGCCGTTTGTCGATCTCGACACCGTTATTTGCCGCGCGTCCTACGACGTCGCGCGACTGGCTGCGGGCGCGGCGATTGCTGCTGTAGATCATGTTTTCGCGGATAATGGCGAAGGGCGAAATGCATTTGCACTTGTGCGGCCACCCGGGCACCACGCGACGCCTAACCGCGCGATGGGGTTTTGCTTATTCAACAACGCCGCGATTGCCGCCCGCTACTCTCAAGCTCGGTACGCCGCGGAGCGCGTGCTGATCATCGACTGGGATGTGCATCACGGCAACGGCACTCAGGACATCTTCTACAGCGATCCGTCGGTCTTCTATTTTTCGACGCATCAGCATCCTTTCTATCCAGGAACAGGCGCGGCGAGTGAGACGGGCGAAGGCAAGGGCGAGGGGACTACGCTCAACATTCCGCTCAGCGCGGGAACATCGGGCCGCGCACACCATCAAGCGTTCGTCGAGGCTCTTGAAGCAATCCAGCGAAAGTTTCCGCCCGACCTGGTGATCATCTCCGCGGGGTTTGACTCAAGACGGGGCGACCCCCTCGGCGGACTGCTTCTGGAAGACTCCGACTTTCAAGAGATGACCAGGGAAGTCATGGACCTGGCGGAGCGTCACTGTTCCGCGCGTGTCGTGTCGGTACTTGAAGGCGGCTACAACCTGGACACGCTTGGTGAGACGGTGAGGACTCATGTTGCGGCGCTTGCATTGTGAAATAGAACTTGTAAGGGCGTGGCCTCCGTGCCCGCCCCTCGTTGCGGATGCGCCAAACAAACCCGCTGTGAGGGGCGGGCACGGAGGCCACGCCCGTACGGGAGAGATGAGGGATCTGAGCGCCAACCCGCTGCGATGAAACCCGACCTTACAGACAACGCGTTGCGAGTCCTGGAGAAGCGCATTCTTGCACGCGACAAAACAGGGCGCATTGCCGAGACGCCCGAGGAGATGTTTCGGCGCGTAGCCCGCTGCGTCGCCGGCGCCGATCTGCAGCACGGCACACCCGAGGAAGCCGCGGCTTCTGAAGCTGCTTTCTTCGCCGTGATGACCTCGCTTGAGTTCCTGCCCAATTCTCCGACCCTGATGAACGCCGGGCGAAACATGGCCCAGCTCTCGGCTTGCTTCGTGCTCCCGATTCAAGACTCGATGGACGGAATCTTCGGCACGCTTCGCGACACTGCGTTGATTCAAAAGAGCGGAGGCGGCACCGGCTTCTCCTTCTCCCGGTTGAGGCCGCGCGAAGACACCATCAAATCGACTCACGGAGTGTCGAGCGGACCGGTCTCGTTCATGCGCCTGTACAATTTCGCCACCGAAGTGACCAAGCTCGGCGGCAAGCGGGCCGGCGCCAACATGGCCATCTTGCGGGACGATCATCCCGACATCGAGGAGTTTATAGCGGCTAAAACAAACCCGCTCGAGCTGAACACTTTCAACATCTCGGTCGCGGTCACCGATGAATTCATGCAACAAGTTCGCGCCGGAGAAAGCTACAAGCTAATCAACCCGCGAACCCACGAAATCCAGCGAGAGATTGATGCGCGAGGCGTTTTCGACAAGATCGTCGAGTCGGCGTGGCGCAACGGCGAACCGGGGGTGATCTTCATCGATCGAATCAACCGCGATAATCCGACACCCGAGCTTGGCGAAATCGAGAGCACCAACCCCTGCGGAGAACAGCCGCTGTTGCCTTACGAGTCTTGCGTGCTCGGCTCGATCAACCTGTCGAAGTTCTATCGCGATGGACAAATTGATCACCCACGGCTGCGGGAAGTGGTGCGGATCGGAGTTCACTTCCTCGACAACATTATCGACGCGAGCGAGTACCCCGTCCCACAAATCGCCGAGCTGACAAAGCTGAATCGCAAGATCGGGCTCGGAGTCATGGGTTGGGCCGACTTGCTGATCTTGATGGGCATTCCGTACGACTCCGAAGAAGCAATCAAGCTGGGCGAAGAGGTCATGGGATTCATCTCGAGCGAAGCGCTCGAAGCTTCGATCGAGCTGGCAAAGGAAAGAGGACCGTTTCCGCGCTGGTTTCAAGAGAGCATCTACAAGAAAAGCGACGCTCTGGCGACCCGACGCGGGCGCTCACGGGAGCCACGCCGCAACGCTACGGTCACGACAGTCGCGCCGACGGGAACAATAAGCTTGCTGGCCAACTGTTCGAGCGGCATCGAGCCAATCTACTCAATCGTCTATCGCAGACTGTCATTCGAATCTGAGAGGATGATGTTTGCTCATCCGTTGTTCGAGAGCTACGCGCGCGAGCGGGGCTTCTACAGTGAAGCTTTGATGCAGCGAATCGCCGAGTCGGGGTCGCTGCGCGGACTTTCGGAGATTCCAGAAGAAGTAAGACGGCTGTTTGTCACGACTCACGACATAGCGCCCGAGTGGCACGTTCGCATGCAAGCGGCTTTTCAGAAACACATCGACGCCGCCGTTTCGAAGACGATCAACTTCGCGGCGGACGCGACGGTCGAAGATGTGAAGAAGGCCTACCTGCTAGCTCACGAGTTGGGGTGCAAAGGCATAACCGTCTACCGAGACGGGTCGCGCGAGAAGCAAGTGCTCAGCACGGAGCTTGAAGATATGAGCGAGCCGATGAGCCTGGCTGCGGCGGCTCACGCGGAAATGGAGCGCCCGGAGAGTCAACTTCTGGCGATGAACATCTGTCCGGATTGCGGCGAGACGTTGCGCCACAACGGCGGGTGTCTTTATTGCTCGTGTGGATACTCGGTGTGCGTGCAGACTTGAAGGCGCCTCACGTTGCTTGACGCTGCCTCGCCACAGTCACTAAGTCACGCACTTTCACAAAGACGGCCTTTGTGGACCTTCGTGTCCTGGTGGCTTAGTGGCGAGCCCCTTCGCAACAGGCAATTCCGCCATGCCTTCTCTATTTCCCGATCCGCTCGCGGTACCACTCAACGGTCCTCCGAAGCCCTTCCTCGAAATCTATTGACGCTTGATAGCCAAGCCCCTTCTGCGCCTTCTCAAGCGAAGCCTGCGAATTTCGCACGTCTCCCGTGCGAGCGGCTTCGTGTAACGGTTCGATTCCACGTCCGATTATCCCTTTCAACCTTCCCAACAGATCGAGCAGTGAATAGCGTCCTCCGCAAGCCACATTGAAAGCCTCGCCTGCAGCGCCCTCCGCTTCGGCGGCCAACAAGTTTGCATCCACCACGTTCTCGACATAGGTGAAGTCCCGCGACTGAAGCCCGTCGCCATAGATCACCGGCCTCTTGCCTTCAAGCAGCGCGGTGACGAAGCGAGGAACTACGGCCGCGTACTCCGACTCGGGATCCTGACGCGGCCCAAAGATGTTGAAGTAGCGAAGCGACACAGCCTCAAGCCCATAAACGCGATGGAAAACACTTATGTAATGCTCGGCGGCCAGTTTCGAAAGCGCATAGGGGGAAAGCGGCTGAGGCGTCAACTCCTCGTGCTTTGGGAGCGCCGCAGTCTCACCATACACCGATGAGCTTGAAGCATAGACAACGCGGCGCACGTTCGCGTCACGAGCCGCGACCAACAAATTGACCGTCCCCGTCAGGTTCACCGCATGAGTGGTCACAGGGTCGGCCACCGAGCGCGGGACTGATCCAAGCGCTGCCTGGTGAAAGATCACCTCGACGCCGCGTGTCGCATCGGCTACCGCCTGAACGTCGCGAATGTCGGCGCGGATCAACTCGACGTCGCCTTCAATCGTTTCGAGGTTGGCTTCCTTGCCTGAGAAGAGATTATCCAGGACGCGAACACGATGTCCCGCCCGGGCGAGCCGCTCGACAATGTGGCTGCCAATAAAACCGGCGCCTCCGGTTACCAGATATGTTCGCTTCGACATCTTCTCCTGTACGGCATCACTTCTTGATCAAGAAATTACCAATAGCCAGACAATCGATCCCCGAGCAGTAAAATCCCCGCACCGCCTCGCGTGGCGTCGAGACGACAGGCTCGCCGAACAGGTTAAACGAAGTGTTCAACAGCACGGGCACGCCCGATGCCTCGCCGAACTTGACGAGCAGCTTCCAAAATGAAGGATTAGTCTTGCGGCTAACGGTCTGCACTCGAACCAATCCATCGCCAAAGACCGCAGCTGGAATCAGGCGTTGGGTGCTTTCTTTCACGCGGCTGACGCCTTGAAGAAAGTTGGTCAGGGCGCTTGGTTCGAAGAACTCCGCGGCACGCTCTTCGGGAATCGCCGCCGAGAACGGCCGGTAGTCCTCGCGGTGCTTGATGAAGGAATTCAGATTGTCGCGCATCATCTCGCTCGTCGGCGAAGCGAGGATGCTCCGCCCGCCGAGCGTGCGCGGGCCAAATTCCATCGCACCGCGAAACCAGCCGACGATGCGACCCTGGCCGAGCACCCGCGCCACTTCCGCGATCAGTTTATCTTCTGTGAGCGCATACTCGTAGACGAGCTTGCAGTTGTCCAACACGCCCTTGATCGTGTCGTCGTCGTACGTCGGGCCAAGAAACGCATGCTCCATCGTGTAGCCGCGCTGCTCGTTGTTCAGCAACTGATGCCAGACGTAAAGCGCCGCGCCGATTGAGCAGCCCGCGTTGCCCGCGGCTGGTTGGATAAACAAACGCGTGAACCCCGCGCGGCGCTCGATCGCTGCGTTGATGAGGCTGTTTAGGACGACACCTCCCGCGAGACACAGGTTCTGTTCTCCTGTCCGTCCGCGAAAGCGCGACGCAATCTCGCACAACGCTCGCTCGACGCAGGCTTGCAAGCTCGCCGCCAGATTGCGATGACGGCGCGCTATGGGCCCATCCTTCTCCCGCGCGCCGAATCCCAGAGCGTCAAAGAAGCGCGTCGAAAGCGACATCGTGCCGCGAAACGAAGGCTCGAAGTAATCCTGATTCACCAGCGGCAAGCCATTCGAGTCGACGGCCAGCAGGTCGCTCAGCGTCTCTTCAAACTCGGGCTCGCCCGTTGCCGCCAGCCACATCGTCTTGTGCCAGTCGTCGTCGTAGCCGAATCCAAGCGCTGCAGTCACCGCGCTGAACACCAGACCGATCGAGTTTGGAAACTGAGCTTCGGCGTTGACCGTCATCTTCCCACCGTCGCCGGTCATCAAGGCAGTCGAGGTCATGTCGCCCTTGTTGTCCACGCTGATGATCGCGCTGCGCTTGAAGCCAGAGCAATAAAACGAGCTTGCCCCGTGTGCCAGGTGGTGAGGAACCTGGACGAATCGGCCGCGGTTTGAAAGTCGAGATTCAACCATTCGCTTTGTCTTCAATCTCTGCTTTAACCCGTTGAGGCTTTCGACAAAGTAGGGTGGGAACTCTTCAATCGATGCTTGCTCGGCGGCTTGAGTTGCGCGAGACGAGTTGAAGGCGATTTCGCGATGAAAGAGCTTATGCGGTTCGAGGTAATAAGCGACGTAGTCCAGATCGTCGAAAGTGAGTCCAGCGCGGTCGAGACAGAACCCGATCGCGCGCTCGGGCAGGCCGCCCAGGTAGTTCATGCCGACGTGCCGAATGCGGGCCAGCTTCTCTTCTTCGATCGCAGCGACAACTCGCCCGTCCTGTATGAGGGCCGCAGCTGCATCGCGCTCCTGCCCGGAAATGCCAAGAATAGTCATCGAGCGGATCCGTTCTGAGATTGTTGTCTTCGATCAATACCATTAGCATCCGGGGAGAGGCTTTTTCAAGGTGACGACGCATTCTGCGACGTAAGCGATCTCGCCGGGCGGGAGGTAGTATCCGTCGTTCTGGGGAGGCGACGAGCGTTTAGCCCAGCGTGAACCACGAGTTCGGGTTGTGCCTATTTCGCTCTTGTCTCAAAGCGACTCGCGCCAGTACCCAACGCCGTTAAGCGGCGCATATGTGGAATCCCACAGTTCTGTTCTGCAGCATTCGAGCAGAGGAAATGCGGAATATCACCTACACCAGGCCACCGCGGCGGACTACACTGGGCATGCAGTTGTTTGACTCTAGCCGTCCCTCAACAGATAGAAGGAGACAGCGATGAACATTGAGACTATCGTCGAAACACTGGTGAGCGGCGAAGAGCAGTTAACCGCGCATGCGCGCGACGCCGCAGTCGCAACCGGGCAGAATGGAACGCTGGCAAGTACTAAAGACGGCCCGACGGCCATGATGCGAACTGAGTCAACCGCGATCCTTGATGCCCCAAGGGACGAGAAGACGCCAGCGGTCGAGGCGCCGGGTCTGTTTCGGTTTTCTGCTTCGAGCATTCTCTCAGTTGCTGCTCCGAGCATACTCTCAGCCCTGCTGAGTTATATGAGTTGGACCGCCCAGACGAACGTTCAGCGGAGCGTGGACGTCAACAGCAAATACCTCTCAACGCAATTGTCTTTGACGCAGGACTTCTATAAGAAGAGGTTGGAGGCATACGAAGAAACCTACCACAACGTCGCGTTGCTAACCGATGCGTTAGGCCGAGCGGACTTTGACGTCGAGAGCAAAAACAACGCGATGGATGGCCTCGTTCTCTTACAAAGGTCGTATAAGAAGAACAAGCTATATATGAGCGACAACCTCTACAAAGGTCTTGACGAGTTGTGGGGCGACGGGATTGCACTCCCAGTGTTAAGGTCAGCTCCGGGAGGATCAGGCAGTACAGACTTGAGCGCCATTCAGAGTAAGATTGACTCTGTTGAAAAGTATATGAGGGAAGACCTCCATACCGAAGAGATGAATAAGGCTCTTGCTCTTGCTTCCGCTAACGAGAAGCGCTCCAGGTAGGGAACTCAACCACTTCACGATCCTTGTGGCGTTTAGGTTTATGGGCCCCCACTATCACGGACTTTCTGAAACAGTATCTTCTTGTTGGATTCGTCCCTGGTGCAGACTAAACG
This sequence comes from Blastocatellia bacterium, assembly GCA_049273855.1. GTDB lineage: Bacteria > Acidobacteriota > Blastocatellia > UBA7656 > UBA7656 > Onstottus_B. The sequence goes on along the minus strand of JBASRN010000288.1, from coordinate 31,224 downwards.
CTGAGTTCTCTTTCCGTGCTCGCAGGCAAAGCAGGCGCATCCATCCTTATCGCCGACAAAACGGACCGGTGGCTTGCAGTTTTCAATCGGATCCGAGCATTGGTCCTGCCCGACATTCGCGTAGGCTTCTTCGAAAGGCCTGTGCGTCGTCATGCCGGCTAAGAGAGTCAACCAAATGAGGAACAGACAGGCCAAGCCGCCGACCTTCCAGAGCATCATCTTGTTCATCTTCGCACCTCCCTTCGGACTTTTGAGGCAATTCTCTCAGAATTCAAAATCAACTTCAATCAAGTGTTGAAAGAGGCACACAATCGGAGACCTGCAGGCTGCCGCTCGAGTGATCAATGATTCGTCACACAAGCTCATTCGGCTTAAACCCGGCCCTCAGCGCAATCCACAGCAGCATCAACACCGCTGCGGTCAAGATCAACGACAGCGCTGAACCGAACGGCGGGTTGAGCTGCGAGAACTGATTCTGGATCAGATTCCCAACCATCACCGACTTCGCCCCGCCAAGCAAGTCGGGCGTGATGAACGCGCCGAGCGACGGGATGAACACCAGCACCGTGCCGGCCATCAGACCGGGTCGCGCAAGCGGCAGCGTCACCTTTAAGAAAGTCCATAGCCGGTTCGCGCCAAGATCCTGTGCCGCTTCAAGCAGGCTCAAGTCCAGCCGATCGAGCGCAACATAGATCGGCAGAATCATAAACGGCAATTCACCATAAACCTGACCAACGAGCACCGCGAAATCCGAGTAGAGCAGCTTGAGCGGCTGGTCAACAAAACCCGCATGCATCAACACCGAGTTGATCACGCCCTCGCTGCGAAGCAGCAGCATCCAGGCATAAGTTCGAATAAGAAAGCTGGTCCAGAACGGAATGACTGTGAGCACAAGAAGGGGTCGCTTCCACCGCTCCGGCGCGCGCAACGCCAGGTAGTAAGCAACCGGAAAGCTCACCGCCGCGCAGAGAAGGGTCGTCGCCGATGCGATCCAGACCGTGCGCCAATATGCGTGCAGGTAGACCGGGTCAACAGCCTTGCGATAGTTGTCGAGCGACGCTTCGTATACGATCTTGCCGTACGGTCCGCGGGCCGCCAGACTTACGACGACGGCAATCAGCAGCGGCCCGACGAGAAACAGCACCAGCCAAACGACAGCCGGCGAGAGCAGCAGCGTCATCAGTTTAGATCTTTTCACCGTCGCGATCTCACCACGTGGGGGGCGTCCTCCCTTCAAGTCTCTCTGCGCGGCCTCTGCGTCTCCGCGGTTGGATAGCGCCGAAATTCTTGCTCACCGCGGAGACGCCGAGCCGCAGAGATTACCCAAAGAAGACATTCGCAGGACCCTACCCGTCAGCGCTTCGACACCGGAAACAAGAAGCCTTTCTGGCTCGGCGCCTCGACTTCAAAGCCCGCGCCGACTTCATAGCCGTGCTGAATCACAAACTGATGAGGCCCCGGCCCCGTTTCGTGTTGGTAGCTTATATGCGCCACCCAGAAATGACCGTCGGGCAGATCTTCGAAGCTCTGGACGTAGACAGCTTCGCATCGCTGTTCTGACAGCCGATCGAGATAAAACTGAATCGTGTTTCCGAGATTCGGATCGGTGCTGTAGACGTTGACAGCTCTTGAAGGACCCGATTCGGCAAGAAGCATCTTTGCGACAAGAGGCTCCCACGCAATCCTGTCCCTGCTTGTCAGATCCACCGTTCCGCTCAGAGCCGCCCACGCCATCACGACTATCCCGGTTGCGACGCTTAGCCTTTTCGAAGGTAGCTTGAACACGGCTGCGGCCACCATCATCAAGTAAGCCGGCGCGGCGATGATCAAATACCTCGGCGCCCAGACCGGTTGAGCGAGAACATGGCTTGCGCAGAAGCTGATCACCGCCGGCGCGAACGCAAACGAGGCAAACCACCAGAACGTGATCGATTGACCGTTTGCCTGTCCGCCTTGCCCGACTTGCCCGACCTGTTTACCCAGTGATCGCAGCGCGCGTCTTCCCCAGAGAACGATCGGCGTCGCGAACAGGATCATCACCAGCAGCGTGCCGGCCACCCTCCAGCGATAGCTCAACGCTCCGTTCAGATTCGCGTAGTACCCGACGAAGTCGGATGCACCAGGCGGCGCGTTCCACACGAAGTTCACGCGTTCGGGTTTGGTTTTGGCCTCGCCCGCTACGGCGTAGACCCAGGGGCTGAACGCGCAGACAATCGCGGCCACGCCGATCGCGAACCCGCGCGCCCGCTCGCGCTTCCAAACCAGCAAAACCAACAGCTCCAGACCGACTATCACCCACCCGTAATAATGAGTGAATACCAAACCCAGATTCGTTCCGATCAACCAGACTTGCGTCCGCGCGACACCGCGCTCGCGGTTGATCAGCCTGACGAACAACCATAAAGAAGTTATCGTCAGCGTCATCAGCAGGCTGTACATCCGAAGCTCCTGCGCGTAGCTCACCAGGAAAGCGTTGAACGCGATCAGTCCGAGCGTCAGATTGATCGCCGCCGCGCGCATATTAAGCTCGCGGCACAAAAGCAGGAGAGGAAGAATGACGCCGAGCGAGAACAGCACCGGGAGCAGCTTGAGCCAGAGTATCGAACTTCCACCGAGCGCAATCCAAAGCTTGAGCGCGAGGTAAAACAGCGGCGGGTGAACGACGTCGCTCCGGACAGAGACAATAACGCCTGCAAGATCCTGATCGGCCGTCCAGAACGTGAACACTTCATCTCCGAACAGACCGTAGGCAGTGAGACGCCAGAGTCGCGCAACGACATAGACGGCAACAGCCAACAGGAAAAAAGCCGCACTGACTCTCGTAAACCGGCGTGTATCTAGATCGTCAACTGAAAGACGGACCGTCCGCGGAGCGCCGCTTTGAACGAACGAGAGGTCTGGCGGTTTCGGATCGCGGCCGGCGAGTGGCTTTACAACAGGCTCTGCTCTCATCGAAGTTGACGCCGATAAGTCGTTAGTCATTGTTCAATCGAAGCGTGAAGCAAGCCGTCCTTCTCTCGCTAGCCTTGCAGAATCACGGCGCTCTCGGGCTGCCAGGTCAAGAAGACGGTCTCACCGATTCGCGCATGTGTAGACTGATGCCGTTGGCGATTCTGTTCCAGCACCGTGAAGATGCGTTCTCCTTCAATCGCGATCTTCCACTGCGTGCTCTCGCCAAGATAGACTGCCGATTCGATCGTTCCTCTTATTGCCCCATCCGATGCTTCTGTTTCGAGACAAAGCTTCTCGGGCCTGAGCATCACTCGCACACGATCACCGGGCCGCACCTGGTTGCTTCGAGCGCTGATCTTCACCGCGCCGAGGTTGACGATTGTAATGTGATCGCGGACCGATTCCACAGTGCCTTCGACTATGTTCGAAACGCCGATGAAGTCCGCCACGAATTCAGTTGCCGGTGTCTCGTAGATCTCTTGCGCGCGCCCTGTTTGTTCGACGCGGCCGGCGTTCATCACTACGATACGGTCGCTCATGGTCAAAGCTTCTTCCTGGTCGTGAGTCACATACACGAAGCTTATTCCCACGCGTTGCTGCAAGCCCTTCAGTTCGATCTGCATTTGCCTTCTCAGTTTGAAATCGAGCGCGGCGAGCGGTTCGTCCAGCAACAGCCCGCGGGGCTCCAGCACCAGCGCTCGGGCGAGCGCGACTCGCTGCCTCTGTCCGCCTGAGAGCTCGCTCGACTGACGATGGTCAAGTCCCTCCAGCCTCACCAACTCGAGCGCGTCACGGACTCGCTTGCGGATCTGTTCGCGCGGCAATCGCCGTCGTTCGAGCCCAAAGGCTACGTTGTCAAACACATCGAGATGAGGGAACAACGAATAGTGCTGAAAGACCGTCGTGACGTCACGGCGATAAGGCGGAAGCGCTGTTACGTCCTTTCCACCGAGAATGACTCGCCCGTGATCGGGCGACTCGAAGCCGGCAATGATCCTAAGCAGCGTCGTCTTTCCACAGCCGGAGGGCCCCAACAGCGTAAGGAATTCGCCCTGGCGAACAGACAGCGAGACCGAATCGACGGCGGTCACAGCGCCAAAGCGCTTTGTGACATTCGAAAGATCGATTTCGTGAGCGTCTTCCATCGTGATCCGAAATGGCAAGGACGTAACCCTCGAAGCAGCGGCTCAAACCTTTACACCGAATTTCACTTCTGACCCGCGCGATCTCACAGACTAAAGTCTGCGCCACGTCCTTGTCTAGCACGGCAAATTACGGTGGTGTCCTAAGAGAAGGTTGGCCGGTCCTCCAGGAAAGCGTAGAACTGATTGTAGCCGGCGCAGCGGTCGACGAACTGATCACTGCGGCCTTGACTAGGAGTTCATGACTGCTAGAATCCAACGGAATCCTCATTTCAGGACGATCGCTAAAATGACCCTCAACGCCGTGGAATACCGCCTTGACACCCTCTCGCCTGAACAGAGAAGCGAGAGGATGAGCCGCGTGCGCGCTAAGGATACTAAGCCTGAACTTACTGTTCGCCATCTTGCATGGGCCTTGGGCTATAGGTATCGCCTGCATGGTCGCAAGCTTGCGGGCTGCCCCGATCTAGTTTTCCCCGCTCGCAAAAAAGTGATATTCGTTCATGGGTGTTTTTGGCATCAGCATAAGGGATGCAAACAATATCGAATGCCAAGGTCCAGGCTCGATTTTTGGCTGCCTAAGCTCGAGAGCAACAAGAAACGGGATCGCATCAATAAAACCACGCTTACAAAAACCGGATGGGAAGTATTGACGTTGTGGGAATGCGAACTGAAAGACCCCGACCGTGTTTCACGTCGCATTAGAAGTTTCTTGGAGGGCACTGAATGAAGTCTGTCGAACTCTTTGTTGGTGCTGGCGGGTTGGCGATGGGCGTCTCGCAGGCCGGATTCCGCCATCAAGCGGTCGTTGAATGGGATAAAAACGCCTGCGATACCATTCGCGAAAATCAAAAGCGTAAAGTAGCGCCGGTCTTCCGGTGGCCTCTATTCGAGTGTGATATAAGGGAGTTTAATTTCGGCTGCCTACCGAAAGACCTTGACTTGCTTGCTGGCGGACCGCCGTGCCAACCGTTCTCGTTGGGCGGTAAGCATCGCGGACATGAAGATGAGCGTGACATGTTCCCGGCGACTGTTCGAGTGGTGCGCCAGATGAAACCACGCGCGTTCTTATTCGAGAACGTGAAAGGCTTGAAACGCGCTTCGTTCGCCCGATATTTCGAGTACATCAAGCTCCAACTAACGTACCCCGAGATTAGCCGAAGGAACTCGGACGATTGGACGGATCACCTTTCTAGGTTGGAGCGCCATCACACCTGCGGACGGGAAAATGGTCTCTATTACCGGGTTTTGGTTGGCATCCTTAACGCAGCTAACTTTGGTGTTCCGCAAAAGCGTGAGAGGGTCATCATAGTCGGATTCAGGAGTGACATACGCCAAGCTTGGTCGTTCCCCGAAGCAACGCATTCACAGGATGGCCTTCTCTATAGCCAGTTTACTACCGGGGAGTATTGGGAACGCCACAGAATCGCAAAGGGTGCCCGCCCGCCGATGTCGGAGAGACTGAAAGCCAGGGTGGCGAGGCTTGAGTCCTTCGCGTTCGAGCAACCCTGGATGACCGTTCGGGACGCTATCTCTGATTTGCCCGATCCCGGGCGGGAGAGCAATTCCGTACTGAACCACCAATTCATCCCTGGCGCGCGAACCTATACGGGGCACACCGGAAGTCCGCTTGACGAACCCGCCAAGACATTGAAAGCGGGAGATCACGGCGTCCCCGGCGGAGAGAACATGGTTGCGTTCCCAGACGGAAGGGTCCGTTACTTCACTGTGCGAGAGAGCGCGCGCTTGCAGACCTTCCCAGACAATTACTTGTTCAAGGGTTCTTGGGGCGAGATCATGCGACAGCTAGGGAATGCAGTTCCCGTGGCCCTAGGACGTATCCTGGCATCTAGCATCCGCGCGGCACTGGCAGACTAACCTCTATTTGGGCGGGTACAGCGTATCCCATCGACTTACTTTAATTCCCGGCCGGCCTATGCCCGGAACCTTACTTCCAAACCCGCTCATATTCCACAAGGGCTTATACGAAGTTATCAGCGCGTCTTCCGCTGCCCTGCAAAACCAATCGCTATCAATCGTAATGAACCTGCACGTCATTTCGCCGAGGCTAATGTTCCGTCGCCAGCTTATCTTCTTCGCATGTTGGGCCAAGCGCGTCTTGAGCGTTGTCTTCATCGCTTTGCCAGCGTAGACGAGTTTGCCCTTGTGAAATAGCAGATACGCTCCCTTCTTTTTCGGTGCGACGGTCTCCGAGAGCGCAAGCTCTGGCGTGGACTCGATCTTCTCAATCACCTGGTCAGTGATCGCCCGGTCTATCCTGAACTCAAACGCGTGACTGGCGAAGGGATCCTGGGCGGCCATGCGCGGCATACTAGCAAACGGCGTCTAGAGTCAGCAACGCAGGAATGCGGACCGCCGTTCGACCGACAGGTTACGGTGGCTTCGACCCCAAGGGCTCGACCAACTTTCTATTAGGACAGCTCTTAAATTATCCGGGCTGGCAACAAGCTTCCGAGCGGATTCTGGTGTGCTAGAATCGCAGCCGGAGGTTATCAATGAGCGAGAAAATAACCGTCTATCAAAAGCCTACCTGCACCAAATGCAGAAGCACGCTCAAGATTCTCCGCTAGCGAGGCGCCGACTTCGATTCGGTGAATTATTACAAGACGCCGCTAACTGCGCTTCAGCTTCGCGGGCTAATAACGAAGCTTGGAATCCCGCCGCGCGAGTTGCTCCGCAAGGACGAGCAGGTTTACCGCGACTTGAACCTCGCACGACGCGAGGTCTCGGACGACGAGCTGATTGACTTGATGGCGGCGAACCCCGACCTCATTCAACGCCCGATCGTCGTCCGGGGAAATAAAGCGGTCCTGGGGCGTCCACCCGAGAGCGTGGAAGAGCTTCTGTGAAAATCGCAAGAATTTTGAAGCAAAATGGTTTCGGATTACGTCTAATGAAGTGTGGGAATAAAATTCAAAGCAGTTGGGCTTCAGCAGAAGAGGTCAAAACAATGAGCATTCTGGCATTTCTCCGAAACCATCAACATTACTGGGGCATCCCCCATCCTCGAACAACGGACGACCGGTTGGTTCAAACCTGCTACGAGTGCGGAGCCGAACGCGAAATAAAGATCGAGCTGCGCCCGTCGCCGGTTGACGAAGTACTCGCGCCGATGCACGGCGGCAACCTGGCTGCGTGAGTGTATGCGCTTGGCGAACCCGCGCTACCGACAGCAGTACAGGCAATACCGCTGGTTTAGCCCTTTCAATTCACGGCCTCGATGACGAGGCCGTTTCTTTTTGAGTAGCTCGCTCCGCAAGCCGAGCAAACAGCTTCCTGATCCGGTTGCGAGTCCCGCGTCAAGCCGAGCTTTGTCCCGCACTGGCACATCCAGCCCACAACTCTACCCGGATTGCCAACCACCATCGCGTAGTCTGGAACATCACGGGTCACCACGGAACCCGCGCCAATGAATGCGTACCGCCCGATAGTGTTACCGCACACAACTGTCGCGTTAGCTCCGATCGACGCGCCACGCTTCACAAGCGTTTTGCGATACTCGTCCTTGCGCGAGACGTGGCTGCGCGGGTTGGTCACATTGGTGAACACCATCGACGGCCCGCAGAAGACGTCGTCTTCAAGCTCAACCCCGGTGTAAACCGAAACGTTGTTCTGGAGCTTAACGTTGTCGCCAATCCGCACGCCGGGCGAGATCACGACGTTCTGACCGATATTGCACCGACGTCCGATTCTCGAGCCTGCCATAACGTGCGAGAAGTGCCAGATCTTTGTGCCTTCGCCGATCTCACACGGCTCGTCGATGTAGCTTGATTCATGCGCGAAATAGTGTTCGTTAGTCATCCAGGTCTGAACTCCTACTGTCCGGGGGCCGGCGTTCCACACCGGAAACAGAACCGGGCGGTCGCTGGAAGCGAAGACTGGCACTTCGGGCAGACTGCTGGTCTTGGTGTTGGGGCGGGAGTCGCCTCCGGCGCGGTTCCCAGCGCGATCGTGCCCGGCGCGGGTGGAGAGTAGCTGGCGCCCGCCCACGGCTCGGCCGGCGGCAACAGCGCCGCGCCTTCCATGCCGAAGCAATCGCGATAGGCTACCGCGGTCATTGTGAATATCAGCGGCAACGTGGCCAGCAGTCCGATGTAACAGGCGTAGGTTCCAACGCTTCCTATCAACTGAACCACGAACGCGAACAGCGTGAACATCAGCAGATTCGGCTTGGCCATCTCGTAGCTCGCCTTCATCGCTTCGATGACTCCAAGATTTCGGTCGATCATCAGCGGAAGCGTGAAGAACAAGAGTCCCGCAACGATGAATCCGGGGACTATACAAAGGAGCGATCCGAGGAAGACAAGCAAGCCCTGAAGCAGAACGGCGCCCAGCACGTGGAGGAGCCGGTCTCGCGCGGAAAACAGATCCTTGAACTCGACCTGCCCCCCTCGAAGCTGCTTGAGCGCCGCTTTGTACATGCCGCCCGTCAGCAGGGCGGACAACGGCAGGATCACAAGCATGAGCAGGAAAAAGCTGGCAAAGATCAAAAAGACCCCAATCGGCGAAGCTTCGGTCGAGGTCCCTGATCCCGCCTGCGTGGCGGCCGTCGCAATCAGCGTAACGTATACGAAGATGATATAGATCATCGTCGGAACCATGACAGCGGCGAACATCCCAAGCGAAAGCGTCACCCAACCCTTCCACTGAGTCGTGAACATCTTCCACCCTTCGCTGATCCACTCGCCGAATCTAACCGGCTTTGCCGCTATGTTCTCCATGTGCCTCCTGAGCTGCTGTTATAAACTATCAATGAAGCGTGCGGTTCGGATCGTCAAAACCAAACACGTCGCGGAAGGCGACAGCCGATGACGAAATCATCCACGGCAGCGTCACCAGCGCTCCAATCCCGCAAGCGGCGAACCCGCCCGCCGTTATTGCCGCAAACACCAACCCGACGACCCACCACATGAACGCATCGCGCGAGAACACAAGTTTCGCAACCTGGTTGATCGCGTTTACTGCGTCCAACCCCCGCTCCAGAATGAGTGACACAGTGAAGCCAAGCATTACCGTAAGGAGTGGCGTGGCAGCCAGGCTCAAGAGACCGAAAAACGCGTTGTTGTTTCCTACCCCGCCCAGTGCCAGATGAATCAGGCCGAAGATCAGCGCCGTCAGGAACGCCTGTAGAAACCGGCCGTGCCAGTTGAACAGGTCTCCCATGACCGGTCGTTCTCCGCGCATCGTCGAGAAGGCCATTCGGAACAGTCCCATCAGCAGCGGACCGGCCAGCACTCCAAGCGTAGACGCCCCTAGAACCATCGCGAGCAACGAAGCCACCGACATCAGCGCCCAGTTCTCCTTGTAGACTTGCCAGCCACCCGACAACCAGTCTCCAAGCGATATGTGCGCCGCGGCGGGCTGCGGCGGCTGATACGGAGCCGGAGGCTGTACCGGATAGTATGGAGTGGGCGGAACGAACGCGGGTCCGGTAGGCGGGCTCGTTGTCCCCGTCGGATTAGGCATCACGGGATGGGTCGGGCGAGATTGCTCGGGACGCGGCTCGGGCTCATTGGACAGGATCCACGTTGTGGCTTCTTCGCCGCTGAGGTCCTGAGGCATGCCGCATTGGCGGCAAAACGTCTCGCCCTCTTCAATGTTTTTTCCGCACCTTGGACACCAGCTTGCCATCGATCACGCTCCGTCGAATTAAGCGCAGAAGGCTATGAAGCACTGTTTATGGAAACGGACTTGGGGCCCTTGATGATTCGTCCGATATCGTAATGCGGCTCGCCCCGCGTATCAAGGTGTTCGCGAACGAGGCCCGCAGACTGAGGGCTTGCGACAATGACCATCCCGATCCCCATATTGAACGTCCTATACATTTCCTGCTCTGCGACCGCGCCAACACTGGCGAGCAGATTGAAAACAGGCAGCACCGGCCACGAGCCCGCCGTGACCTCGGCCGCCGTGCCCCCCGGCAAAATCCGCGGCAAGTTCTCGAGCAAGCCTCCTCCAGTAATGTGCGCCAGCCCCTTGATCACGTTTGATCCAAGCAAACCATCAAGCGCGCCGAGATAGCTTCGGTGCGGCTTCAAAAGTTCTTGAGCCGCCGAGCAACCGAGTTCAGCGATCTTCGTATCTGGTCGGTAACCGGCAACCTCAAACAGCAGCTTGCGCGCAAGGCTGTAACCATTCGTGTGAAGTCCGACTGAGGGCAACCCGATCAGCGTGTCGCCCGCTTCGATTTGCGAGCCATCGATTATCTTTTCTCGATCGACAACCCCAACGATGAAACCCGCAACGTCGTACTCGCCGGCGGCATAGAAGCCGGGCATCTCGGCGGTCTCACCACCGATCAGCGCGCAACTCGCCTCTTTGCATCCGCGCGCGAGACCTTCGATGACCGAGGCAATCGTGTCGGGCACGAGCTTGCCGGCTGCGATGTAGTCCATGAAAAAAAGCGGCCGCGCGCCCTGAACCAGAATGTCGTTCACACAATGACAAACCAGATCGCAGCCGACCGTGTTGTGAATTCCGGTCATGAACGCGACACGAAGCTTGGTCCCAACTCCATCAGCCGACGAGACGAGCACCGGCTCTTTCATCCGGCCAAAGTCGGCGCGAAACATTCCGCCAAACGAGCCTATCTCGGTCATGACGTTTGGCGTAAAAGTCGAGCGCGCCAGTTGCTTGATGCGTTCTTTAGCCTCATTCGCCTTATCGATGTCAACGCCGGCATCACGATAGCTGAATTGTATTTTCATGGTTCTTGTATCGGCGGCGTTCGGTGGCCGGGTCTCAAACGGCTCACCAACGTTCGCGGCCGGAGTGAGGGGTGGGCTCGGAGGGCCGCCTCTACTTGAGCGATGGCGCAGCTCACTCCCATGCCGAAGTCGCCTCGCCCGATTCGTCGCGCCAGAAGGGGGCCCACGCCAGCGCTATAAGCTGAACCGAGATGTTTGTCTTTTTTGGCTTGATGCTGACCGTCTCGAGCGCTTCGCTCTGAGTATCGATCATAGCCTCAAGTGCCTGTGTTTCCGCCTGGAGCTCAGCTTCGAGCTCGGCCAGGCGGCCTTGCAACACCTCTAGTGATTCCGTGGCGCGCCCCACGTCCTGGTGTTCCTTCATAGATCGGCCGACGCCTCGAGCCGCGGTGGTGGCTCGTCCTAAACTCGAGACGCTGATCGTTTTGCGCCCGAAAAAAGCGCCGAGCACGGTCGTTCCGAATGAGATTGCCGTTTGAAGTTTCGCCTGGCCCGCTTGCGCCGACTCTCGTTCGACCGCCTGCTGCGCACGGCGTATTTTCTCCTGCAGAGCTGCCATCTTTGGCGCGTACTTCTGGCGCAACTGTTCGACCCGGGCGTCGCGCTGTTCGCGAGCCGTTTGCTGCAAGCGCACGCGGAAGTCGCGTTCCGCTTCGCCGGGCTTCGAACATTCGCCGGTACGCGGGCTCTTGAGCAAATCCAACTTCTGACTCCCGTAAAGAAAAGCCACGTAGTCTCTGCTCCAGGTCTGATAGCTCTTCGGCTTTCCAGCGACAGCGGGGACATCTTCGAACTCCGCGTCGCTCGCAGGGTCCTTCTCCAAATCAGAGCTGGCGACTCCGGCTTCCTGCGAGTTGTCCCAGCGCACGGGAACGGCTTCATCGGTGATTGCGGTCAACCGGATCACCTCCTTCGAGTCCTCGACTCCCAGCTTGGTATCGATGAAGTTGACCGTCGCCGCGCCGAGAATCATGGGGCGATATAGAAGCACGCTTCCGCCGGGTGCGCTTCCGCGAGCCGGAATAAAGAACTGCGGGACTTCCGCGGCAAAAGATGGACGAGCAAGCTGCGCCGGCGAACCAACAACGGCGGCTCGCGACGACGCCTCCGCGGGCCTCGCAGCCGTCGCCCGGGCCGCCGTAGGCGCGGCGGCTGTCGATTGCTCAGTGGAACCAGTCTTCCGATCTGCCATCAGAACCTTGATCTGGCTGCGAGTCAGCGGCCCGCGCAGATAGGACAGCGTCCATCGAGTCTGAAAAACCTCCGGCGCATCTTCGTGAGTGTTGTTCATCAAAAAGATTCGGCTCCCCAGTCCGGCAAGCGTCTCATCCATCGCCTGTCTATCGAACCCCGAGGCTTGACTTGCGGCGGCGCCCTCGAGTCCTTCGATCACTCGCTGTTTGTCTCGCTCAGTCTGCAAGCGTCCGATGAACCACGTGCCGGTGTTGGCCAGCCCCTTATAATCCAGATCGACCGGGTTCTGCGTTGCAAGCACCACTCCGACCCCATACGCACGCGCTTGCTTGAGCAGCGTAAGCAGCGGCAGCTTCGAGGGCGGATTCGCCACCGGCGGGAAGTAACCGAATATCTCGTCCATATACAGAATGGCGCGCAAGCTCGTCGTCCCCGATTGAGTGCGCATCCAACCAAGAACCTGATTGAGCAGCAATGAGACAAAGAACATTCGTTCGGCGTCTCCCAGGTGAGCGATCGAGAAGATCGACACCCGCGGCTTGCCCGTTGAGCCGTATAGCATCTGTCCGATGTCGAGCGCTTCGCCTTCCATCCACGCGCCAAACCCGGGAGACGCAATCAGATTGTTGAGCGCCATCACCAGCCCGAACCGCTCCTTCGAAGGATAGAACGATTCCAGATCGAGCACGCCGATCCTGGTCATCGAAGGATTCTGAATCTGCTGGATGAGTCCGGCAAGGTCCAGGTTCTGGCCCTGGCTCCAAGCCGTGTTTAGTATTGTCGAGATCAAAATGTGCTCGCGGCTTTGAAGCGGATCGGCTTGGATACCCAGCAGCCCGAGCAGGCTGGTCGTTGTGGTGCTGATGCGATCTCGAAGCAACTCGGCATCATCCAGCACTGCCTGATCGGGCGCCGCAAACGACTTTAGAATCGAAACAGGAAGGCCCGCGGTCGAGCCGGGCGTGTAGAGCGCAAAGTCCGCCGAGTCTTTAAGCCTCTGGATTCGATCGCCGCTCTGTCCCCAATCGGCAAGTCCTTTTCTCCACAGTTCAGCTTGCTCGGCGGCGTATTCGCTGCCGGAGAGGTTCTTCTTCTGTGCGTCGTCTTCGTTTATCCAGTGCTCGAAGTCCTCGCCCCGCAACTGCGGGAAGGTGAGCAGCAGGTTTGCAAGATCGCCTTTCGGGTCGATGATCAGTGAAGGAACGCCGTCGATGGCCGCTTCCTCTAAGAGGCCTATGCACAACCCTGTCTTGCCGCTACCGGTCATCCCGACACAGACGGCGTGTGTCACCAGGTCCTTCGAGTCGTATAGCACCAGCGATTCACTCAGCTTCTTGTTTTTCTGATCGTAGGCGCGCCCGAGATAGAACGCTCCCATCTTTTCGTAGTCTTCCATAGCGTCTGCTCTTCTTTTCCGGGCAAGACCGTTCGAGGGCTCTTCAAAGTCAACGTGCTATCGCCTCGGCAGTCCCTCGCCATTAATTGTGCGTTCATAATCGGCGATTCAACAGCGCCGAAATCATAAGTAACGAGTGACGGAAAAGCAACGACCCTGAAACCCTCGAAGTGTTCCGAGCCTCCTTGCACATCACCCGGGGTTGTGACATTGTGTTTGTATTGACATCGTCATGAGCGCGGCATTTGGTAAATCGCCCTGTCTTCTTGAACGACCTGCCTAGGTGCCTGCGAGTACACGTCCGAACAAGAGACGTGTGAGGAATGATCGCACTCGGTCAGCGTACGAAGTCGATGGGGACGACCATTCTCGTTAGCGCTTCATCACGAACAAGGATCGAGGCAGCTAACGCTGGCGGCACAACACGCGCCGGAATCAGGGAGATCGCACGCAGTTACGACTTCCCATCACAACCAAAGCAAATGGAGGGAAAGAGTAATGTCACAGTTAACCGACAAGTACGGCAGTATTCATGGTATAGCAACCAACCTGGGCGGCACGAATCTGAACGCCCAGGAAGAAAATGGACACTTGACCTTTTCTGGAACACTTCCAACGAAGTACGCGGTGAATCAGATATGGAGCGAGGTCAAGAAGATTGATCCTGCTCTCAACGCGCGTGATCTCACGCTCAATCTGACTCCGGCTCGGAATGACATCTACGGCGAGTACGAAGTCCAGGCCGGCGACACTCTTTCCGGGATCGCCAAGAAAGTAACCAATGGAGCGCTCAGCTACCAGCAAATCTTCGAAGCCAATAAGTCTCAGCTAGCCAACCCTGATCAGATTAAGCCAGGCCAGAAGCTCGTGATTCCGAACTTCTGACCACGAGCGACTGGTTCTTGAGCTCTGGTTGTTTAGACCAGTTGCGGCTTTGTTAGTTACAAGCGAAAGGAGAATACCTATGAACGCTCTAACCGAGATGCTGACGCGGCAACTGGCTGGGGGCGCGATTTCACAAATAAGCAATAAGATCGGCGCTGACGAGGGCACGACGCGCGCGGCAATCGCCATTGCAGTCCCCCTCCTCATTTCGGCCCTTGCCCGCAACTCATCGACGCCAGCCGGCGCCGAAGCTCTTAATCAGGCGGTCGCCAGGGACCACGACGGCTCGATTCTCGATAATCTGAGTGGGTTCCTCGGCAACAGCGAATCCGCAAACGGGGCGGGGATACTTGGGCATGTTCTTGGCGACCGGAGGACGGATGTCCAGAACGGCCTGGCTCAAAGTACCGGACTTGATCCCGGCGGAGCCGGTCAGTTGCTCGAGACTGTCGCACCGCTGGTAATGGGGGCGCTTGGCAGGACTCAACAACGGCGAGGATTCGACGCGGGCAGTTTGTCCGACTTCCTCGGTAACCAGCAGCAGGAGGCGCAGGCCTCAGCACCGGATATGATGGGTATGCTGGGCAACCTCCTCGATTCAAACAAAGATGGCAGTGTCCTGGATGACGTCGGCCGTATCGCAGGCAAGTTCTTCGGCCGATGATCAAAGTTTCAACTTGTTAGCGTGGATCGGTCGCGGCTCATCCCCTGATTGTCAAAGTGGCGATGAAGCCGCGGCCCGAAAGGGGTCAATATGAGTGTCGCAAAAGTGTCGGAGATAACCGCGTCGTCAGCCAAGAGCTTTGAGGATGCCGTTCACACCGGTATCGCGCGGGCCAACAAGACGCTGCAGAACGTGACGAGTGCCTGGATACAGGACCAGGAGGTAGACATCGAGAACGGGAAGATCGTGGGATACAAAGTGAGGATGAAGATCACGTTCATCCTGAAGGACTGAGCGCGAGCCGTCGTTCAATTCCGCGGCCAAACAGCATCACGCTGTAGCGACCCCTCTTCTCGTTCAGTCTTGGTTCGGGCGGCCGAGGTGACGGGGATCGGGTAGTCGTTCGTGTAACAAGCCGTGCAGTGACGGTTGCCGTTCGGATCTCCACAAGACCGCAGCAATCCTTCAAGGCTCAAGTAGCCCAGGCTGTCCGCGTTGATGAACCTGGCGATCTCTTCGACTTTCAAGTTTGCGCCGATCAACTCGTCCCGCGTCGGCGTGTCGACGCCGTAGAAGCACGGCGCAATCGTAGGCGGACAGCTTATGCGGACGTGAACCTCGCGCGCGCCGGCCTGCCTGACCATCTGCACGATCTTCTTGGAAGTTGTCCCGCGCACGATCGAATCGTCGATCAGCACGACTCGCAGGCCTTCGATCAAGTCACGCACCGGGTTCAACTTTACCTTCACTCCAAAGTGCCGAATCGATTGTTTGGGCTCGATAAAAGTGCGCCCAACGTAATGGTTGCGCACAAGTCCGAACCGGAACTTCAAACCCGACTCCGAGGCGTAACCGATGGCCGCCGCCACTCCCGAATCCGGGACCGGCACCACGATGTCAGCGTCAGCCGGGTGCTCGCGCGCAAGCTGCTGACCCATCTTGTGACGGCTCTTGTTTACCGAACGCCCAAAGACGATTGAGTCCGGTCGCGAGAAGTAGACGTGCTCGAAGATGCAATGCGCAGGCTTTTCCTTCGCAAGCGGAAACGACGAGTGCAGCCCGAAGCCGTCGATCACCAGGATCTCGCCCGGCTGAACGTCTCGCAGATAGGTCGCGTCGATCAAATCGAACGCGCAAGTCTCCGAAGCTACAATGTACGAGTCCCCGAGTTGGCCCAGGCACAGAGGGCGAAAGCCTCTCGGATCGCGCACCGCAATCAAGCTGTCCCTGGTCAGGAACAGCATCGAGTAAGCGCCCTGTACTTCAGTAAATGTATCTACGATCGCGTCGATCAAGTCCACCGACCGGGACCGAGCAATCTTGTGCAGGACGACCTCGGTGTCGGACGTCGAGGAAAAGATCGCGCCTTGAAGCTCCAGCTCAGATCGGACGTCCGTTGCATAAGGCAGGTTGCCGTTGTGACAGAGCGCTATCTGTCCTCGATAGCCGTCCACCAGGAACGGTTGAGCTTCGCGCAAGGAAACGCTGCCTGCGGTCGAGTACCGGACGTGGCCTATTGCCGAGCGGCCGGGCACCTGCGCGAGTTGATCCTGGTTGAATATCTCGCTGACATAGCCCATGCCTCGCGCCGCGTGAAGCTTCTCGCCATCGGAGGAAACCATGCCGGCGGACTCCTGCCCCCGGTGCTGCAAGGCGTATAGTCCGAGGTAGGTGAGCCGCGCGGCATCATCGTGGTTGAAGATGCCAAACACGCCGCATTCTTCTCTTAGCTTGTCCATGCTTGTTGAGAGACTATCTTAGACGCGTTCGCGATCAGGATCAAACCGGCAAATCTAACAGGTCAAGCCTAAGAACTTCGTGCCGTTCTTAGGGCCTTAGTGGCGAGGAGCGATTTCTTGAGCATTGCCTGGTGCGGCCTTGTGTCTTTGAGCCTTGCTTAGTGGCGCCAATTAGTTCTCAGCCTACTCGTATAGTGGAGTTCTCTGTTTAAATACGCGCGGATTCACCTTCTGTTTAAGAGCCGAAGCAGCGCGAGAAAAATGTTGAACGCATCCAGATAGAGCGACAGCGCTCCAGCAACGTATTCGTTCGTCGGATACCGCCGAATAATATTCGACGTGTCGTACAGTATAAAGCCCGCGAACAGCAGAAGCGCGGCTGCCGCGATCGCAAAGCCCAGGCCGAGCGAACCCACAAAGATGTTGGTCAACCCTGCTCCGATCACAACCAGCAGGCCTACGGTCACCATTCCGCGAAGAAAACTGAAATCGCGCCCCGAGACGAACACGTACGCCGTCAGCCCGCCAAAAATCACCACAGTCATAACGCCAGCTTGCAGGATCGAACCGGGGTTGGTCTGGCCTATCACGTACAGCACCGGCGAGATCATTACGCCGGTCAATGTCGTGAAGGCGAACAGGGCAGCGAGGTTGACACCGGGCACGTGACGCACGGCCTGCGCCCCCATCACCCCGGCGATAAGCAGTATGAAGGTGACTATGGGGTGCTGAGCTGCAAGCAACATCAGCGGCGGAAACGCGAGCCCCAGCAAAGCCCCGCCGATCGCAAACAGCGTAGCCACAAAGAACAGCGCGTAGACTTTGCGGATAAAAGCGATCCGTTCGCCGACGCTTACTTCGGCGGCGGTCAGCGGTCGCGTGCCAGTGCCGCCGTGAGCGGACAATGGTTCGGACTGTGAGTAGCTGTGTCTCTGACGATCAAAGTCGCTCATAGGACCTCCCGGTTGGCTTTACTATTCTCTTCGCGTCGACGTTGCCTAAAGAAGCATAGCATGGCGAGTTGAAGAACTCGATGAAGGCGGACCGCGGTGCCTTATGGCCTTGCACTCGAGGTGGGCGAGCCAAGGTCGCATCCCCCCGGGTCGAATGGGCCGACCTCATAGTCTCTTTCTTTTTTGCACGCCTTCCGGAAATCCACTTGAAGACGATACATTTTGAATCTACTTGACACGCCCTGCCCTTCTTATTCAAAGTACGCGCACAATGGCGCTCCTGAAACAGCGATACGGTTGGTTAGAGACTGGCTGAATGACTCTGTGGCCGATGCCGATGTAATGATCCCTAGCGGCTCAAATATCGCCAAGCGGTATCATTTGTTTTGACACTGAACTGCCCGTATTCAGCCAATCTTTCAAAGAAGATTCCAGAAGAACTTACGTTTATCGACTTTAGAAACTTAGTGATCGCATGGTTGGGTCAGCCCCATCCAGGTGGGTAATCGCTCGAAGGCTCTTTAGCTGACACGGTGAAAGTACTTAGGGCCGTGTCATAACATCCGCAGTCCCGCCGACTGCGACAATGTGGGTGCACAGGTCGGTCGGCTGCAATTGGCCTCAAGCAAGATGATCCGTACACTAGACTGGACACTCATTTCGCGTAGTAGCCCTTTCTCGTTCTAACCGCCGCATCCGGCTTATCAACGGTCACACGCACTCGCCGATATGTCCCATCTTTCTCCGGATTCGTCGGGTAATAGCCCACGCTGTACATCGTTCGAATCGCGGCCGCCACTTGTTTGTAAACTCCCGCGAGATCGCTGGCCTTTTCGGCTTTGAACAGCCGCGCGCCGCTGACCTCGGCGATGCGGTCAAGCTGGTCCCGCCCAACCGCGTACGCTTCCGACGTGCTGTTCCCTCTCTCGAACACTTCTTCGTACTCGGTGTCGAGATAGATCGGGAACACCATCGTGTCCGACTCCTCGAGCCGGCGAGCAAGCTGGTTGAACGTCACGCGAGTCGGAGCCGGGTTGTAACGATCAAGCGAGCTGTCTACGCCGTCGGTCATCACCACAATCGCGTTTCGCTGACCGCGCGAGTTGCGAAGCGTGTCCACCAAAGAAAACCAGAGCGCTTCGTAAAAAGCCGTGCCGCCCTGCGGTCTCCGAATCGCCAGAATCCGCTCCTTCAGCTCGTTGCGATTCGCCGTGAGTGGAGAGACGACACGCACCTGATCGGTAAAGGTCACGACCGCAACTCGGTCTTGCGGCTCTATGACATCGAGAAAACGCACCGCCGCAGCCTTTACTACTTCGAGCTTGTCCTGAATCGAGCCGGAGAGATCGAGCAGCAGAACGAGATTGAAAGGAGCGGTGGTAGGCGCGAAGAACTCGACCTTTTGAGATTGGCCGTTCTCAGCTACGTGGAAGTCTTCCTTCTTCAAGTTGCCGAACGCCGCGCCCGATCGATTGGTTACCGAGACGTTCAAATTGACCAGCGCGGACTTGAGCACAATCGCGTCGCCGCTCGTTGTGGCTCGCGGGTCGGTCGTTTCGTCGCTTGAAAGCTCGGGCGACTCTCGCCGCAAAACCGGCCGAGCAGAGCTGCGCGGGTTCGCAGAAGCGATCTCGTCGGAGTAGTCCGGCTCGCTCCCGCCGGCTGTCTCTCGCCGCCCGTTCTGGTGGTCGTATGTGGATCGCGAATTCCTGGTACCATCAGTATGGTCATAGTCGTCAGTTCGAGGCGACTGTGAGCTGCGCTTGTTGCGCGAGCCATTCGTCTTCGCCGGGGGCTCGTCGCTCATCTCTGAGTCGTCGGGATCCGGTTGAGGAAAGATCGAACTGTCCGAGCTTGGGGAGGCGCCCAGCGGTTGATCGGCAGGGATGATCCTGACTCGTAGCCCAGCGTCTCCGCCTCTCATGACCTTGTTCTTGCGTTCACGTTCTAACGGACCGCGCTTTGCGGTGAAGCCGTCGTCGTCGGAGACGCCCGATCCGGCAAACACCGCCGTGCCCCCTCCAGAAGAAGAGCGATTCGATGGCTGCGTTTGATTCCGGGAGGGTTGGCTGCTCGTGTTCAAATCAGAGTCCGCGTCTTGATTGTCCGGCTGGTCGTAGACTGAGCCGCTCGCGTTTCCTGATGAAGGGATTGCCCCGGGAGTGATCGTTACGCGCATGCCCGAGTTTCCGCTGCTCGACTCTTTCGACTGGCGGTCCCGGTCGAATACCCCCGTCTCCGAACGTGAAGTGGATTGATCTGAGACATCCGAGCCGGCAAACACGGCAGAGCTGCTGCCGGAAGCCGCGTTATTGTTCACGCTAGGCATTCGCCGACTCGACTGAGTGGCTACCGCGCCGGTGAAATCTGCATCGTCCCCCGAACCCTGATCGCCTCGCGGATCGTTGCGCGGATCGCCCGCATCGTTGGCCTGTCGTGAAGCAAGCGGCGGCCTGTCGAAGTCTGACGCGCGGGACTGCCTCGAGTTATTCGATAGCTGTGCTGCCGAAGTGTTAGCGCCGGCTGGCTTGTTCGCATTCCGCGCAAGCGCCGCAGAGTTGGCTCCCGGCGCGAGCGTGATGTTGCCACTTTGGGAGTTGAGCGCGATTTCTGCGAGGCCCTCCCCGATCCTTCCCCGCAGCCGGTGTGTTCCATCTCGTTCGGAGTCGGCGAGTGCGAGCGTTGACTTCACGACTCCTTGCGTCGACTGCATCGCTATGCGTGCGTCATCGAGGCTTGGAAGCCGGTAGCCAATGCTGCCGCTCGTCGTCTCAACAATCGCGCCCGCCAGCGAGCCGGTCACATCCACGGGCCACGCGCCGCCAGTCACTTCAAGCCTCGACCCGCGCGGGACATACACGGTCAAATCGATGCGCGCCGAACCCGAGCCTTGCTTGCACCCGATGAACACGGTGTTGCCCATGCCCATCAACAAAAGCTCTCCCGCTTCGAGGGCGCTTGCCGTGGGCGCCTTCTTCTCCGCAGTCACGCGAACAGTCTGCCCTTCCCAGGCGTCAACGCGCGTGGAGCCACGCGAGTTCTCGACCCGCACTTCGCCTCCCGGCTGGAGTGCGAAACTTTCAACTCGAGTGGATGAGCCTTGCGCGCCGAGCGTGTTTGTTGAAACGAGAAATGCGATTGCCAACAGCAGAGCTGACGCGACGCGATGGGTTTGATCGCGTCGCGGGGTGGGGGCTGACGTTTTCATGGCTACCTCCGGCAAACGAAGCTTGAAAGGAGAACCAAACGCGGAAAAGACTTTTGTCTCTCCACCAGATCAAAGTGCGAATGGTTCGATTCTCGGTCAGCCGGGTATGAGAGTCAAACTAGGACGCGCTCACCCATTCGGGGATGCGCTCAAATCGTGGGTCTGCCCGATCGGGCATCGCGAGCGTTGTAGCCTTTGCGATGACGCACGGCGATTTCGTCGCGTCCTTTAACCGAAACGCGAATGGCGCGGTAGCCCCCGTTCGAGAGCGGGTTGGTCGGATAATAGCTGATCACATAGACGTGACGCAGCTCGTCCGCTATCCGGGTTGCGAGACGGGTCATGTCGCCGATGTGCTCGGCATCGTACACAGGACCGCCACCGGCTGCCGCGATGTCAGCCATGAAGTCGGAACCCCTTCGACCTCGACGCGATTGAGGGCCGGCGTTGGAGCCGGACGGATCAGCGTTAGGGTCCGCGGTGAATGGGCCGCGCCGCCTCCGAGGTTGAGGGAACGGCCACGGGAATGGAAACGGAAACGGAATCTGAGTCTGCGGGTTCGGGAAGCGCGGCCATGGATTTATTCTTATGTTCCCGCCGCCGTTGCCTGGATAGCGGAGGCCGTAAACTAAAACATCCGCCTCAGTGACTACATTGACTGCCTCGTCGTAGCTGGCGTGGCTGCTGGTCGTATCCTCTCCATCAGAAAACAGTATCAGAGCCTTGCGGCCTTCGACTCCGCGAAGCCTCTGCGCGACAGTCTCGTACACGGCGTCATAAACGCTGGTGCCTGAGCCCGTCGAGATGCTGCGAATCGCCGATTCGAGTCTTCGCCGATCACTGGTGAAGTCGGTCAGGTACTGCGCGCGTCTATCAAACGACACAACCATCACGCGATCGTGAGCGCGTAGCTGGCGCACGAATGCGAGCGCTGCCTCCTGAATGTCCGGGATGTTGCCCTGGACGCTGGGACTCACGTCCAGAAGAAGCGCGACGCTAAACGGCACCTCTTCGTTGCCGAACGAAGCGACCTGCTGCTGTACCCCGTCTTCGTAGAGCAGAAAATCGTTTTTGGTCAATTGAGGAATGAATCGACCCGAACGATCGCTCACCAACAGAGGCAAATTGACCAGAGTCGATTCAAGCCTGATCGCTTCATCTTCCGCTGGTTGGCGCTGGCTCTGGTCGCTTTGGTTTGAGCCCGCGCGTGGTTGCGACGGGGCGCTCTGGGGAGGCCGGCGCCCCGCTTCGTCTGCCGGATCTGAAGATCGGCGAAGCACTGGACGTTGTCGCCGGCTCCGCTCGGCGTCGGCGTCGTCGATCGCTCCGCCTGATCCGTCGGGTGAGTTCGCCCCGGGAGTTCGGGATGCGCTCGGTTGACTGCGGTTGTCACGCGAGGTCCCGGCGCTCGTCCGATCGTCGGGAGTTGAAATCTGCGGCGCCCGGCGCGCGGGTTGTTGAGAGCCTTGAGTATGAGAGTCGCTTCTGAGCGGCGGACGATCGAAGGCCGGCACCACTCGCCGCTCCTTCGACTCGGAGACATCTGTCTGGGACAAACGGTCCGCGTCGCGCGACTGCGACTCATCCGCGTAGCTTCCCTGCTTGGTGCCGGCTGGCTTACCCGGCTTCTGTCCCTCCATCTGAGATTGCCCGGAGTCGTCCTGTTGAGATGCGTCCGTCTGAGCCCGGTCCTTACTTGGACTGCTCGCAGAGTCGTTCTTCCCGCGTCGTGGCCTCGCCTCCGTGCCGGACTGTAACCCGCCCAAAGCATATGCAGGAGGCAGGAGGGAGACAACGGAAATCGCAATCAGAGCGACTGCGAGGAGCGAGCGGATCGACTTGCTGCTCATACCTTTAACTCCGATGTCGAAATCTTAAGCAGGTGCCCTTGCGCGGCGGCCAAAGCGACAAACCGGGCGGCATCGACGCTTCAACCCACGAAGTTTGATGACGCGACGTTGCCCGCGCGTAGCCCGGGGGCTCGGAAGTTTTTCAAGGGGCAAGCTGAATTCTCGGGTGCCTGGCAGGTTGTTGAAACGCCAAAAAGGGCATCGAGAGAGGCGTCCGGTCTCTGCTTATAGGCTGGAGTGAATGATCCCCACTTCTGTGCTAACGATTTTTCAGGAGCGTGCCGGCCACTTCAGCGCGCGCGCGCCGCAAGCACGTAAGCCGACACCGGGCTCTCGTGGCCTTCCCGATCAACTGATTTCACGCCGAACACAAGCTGATCGATTGAAGTGTTCTTCAGCGTGAACTCGCGCACGTTGCCCGCCCAAACCTCGCGTTCCCAATCCGGCGAGGTCGTAGAACGAACCAACACGATAAAGCCTGCAAGATCGGGCTCGGGGTCGGGATGCTCCCACCGCAACACGGCATCGTAGCCCCCGCCTCTGCTGAGTCCAGGACCCGTCGGCCGGAAACGAGGGGCCGGCGCGCTTCCAGTGGCAGCGGGCGCCGGCTGAGTCGTGGGACTCTCAGCCGGTGCTGATCGCCTCGTGAGCGGAGACCTTGGCGCAAGCGCCATTGCTGCCAAGGCAGCGATGTTGATCCGCGTCACTTTTGCCGTGTAGGCCGGCGAGGTGTTTGCAAAAGTATCGGTTGCAGTGTGCTGATTCGCGAAGTGCTCGTTCGGGGTGGTCACGCGCACTGCCGCGTAGTCTTCCTCGTTGAAAGACGTATGATCACCGCCTCGCCCGAAGCGATCGTACCGAAAAATCATGTCAACGGTCATCTCGGGGATATAGCGCTCGCCGATTCGCTTAACGAAGCGCGCGATCTGTCTCGACGGTGAATCGTTCGGTTCTTCTGAAAAGACAAGCACCCGGCGATTGTCGATCACTCCGTTGCCGCTGACTTCGCTGCCGATAATGTCGTTGTTCAAAACAGCTTGAATGGTTTGAGACCTCTCTCTTAGTCGCCTGGCCATCGCCCGCGATCCTATCAAGCCCTGCTCTTCGCCGGCGAAAGCTACAAACACGAGCGTGGCGTCGAACTCGTATTGGCTGAGAACTCGCGCGCACTCCATCAGACAAGCCGTTCCGCTGCCATCATCCGTCACGCCGGGCGCGAGGAGTTCGGCCGCTTTCGCCGGATCGTTTCGCAATTCGGGCGGCACTCGCAAGTTCAACGAGTCATAGTGACCGCTGATGACGATCCAGCGATCGGCGGCCTGCTGCATCTTGCCGGGCAAGACTGCAACAACGTTTCGCAACTCGACATCTTTCCAAACACGCCCGCCTTTCGGAATCATGTGCGTATCGAAGCTGACGTCGAGGCGCGGGCTGTAGCTCTTGAGCTGATCGAATATCCACTGTCGCGCTGCGCCGATTCCTCGATTCCGCTGACTGGGATCCGAGAAGGTATTGCGAGTCTCGAAGCTCTCGAGCTTCCTCAGTATCGAAGCAATCCGATCGACCGATACTTCCGAGACGATCTTTTGAATCTTCGGGTCAAGACGCTGCGAAGGCATCGGCGAAGGCTCGTCTTGCGAGGCCGAGCTTTGAAACCAAAGGCCTGCGATCAATAGAAAAACAAGCTGGCAAAAAAGAAACCGCACCTTGCTCATGTTTCTCCTCTTGACACGTTGAAACGCGGCGAATCAGGGCGTAAGATTCGACGTAGCGGACACTTCCTTATAAGTGGAGACACCGTTTATGAGTGACGATCCGACCCAAGACTTGCCGAACAATGAAGCGCTGAAACACCTTGTCTCTCTAGTACAAGGTATGGGCGCGCAACTCTCGTCGCTGCAAGTGAAAGTTGATGAGCGATTGTACGACACGCGGCCGCTCTGGGAAAGCGTTCAAGGCCAGATAAACGAGCTGCGCTTTGACATGAAGCAAGGGTTTCGCGAGTTCCGCGCTGAAGTGGTACAAAGCTTTCAGGAACTGCGCGGCGAATCCAAGGCTGAGATGGACAAGCTACGGACAGAGCTGACCCGAGAACTGCGCCACGTCAGCAATAGCCTCGATGCCCTCCACGGAAAAACGCTACGGTACGATACGATTCAACGCGACATTGAGAATCGCGTCCGCGACACTGAATCCAAAGAATTGTAAGACTCTCCGTCGTCGCAAGAAGGACCTTCAAATCGGGCCGGGAAACCGGCCCGGTTTCTACTCCCTGCGAATCACCGCACCAGGTAGTCGACCCGTTGTCTTGCCGTTGATCCACACCGGCTCGCCATTCACGAACACTCGCAAGACGCCTTCCGAAATCAGTTCAGGCTCTTCAAAAGTTGACCGATCGATCACGCGCTTCGGGTCAAAGAGAACCAGATCAGCCTTCATACCTACTCGAATCAAACCGCGATCCTTAAGCCCCAGCCTCGCCGCGGGCATGGAGGTCATCTTCCGCACCGCCTCTTCAAGCGAAAACCACCGCTGCTCCCTCACGAATCTTCCAAGTACCCTGGTGAACGTACCCGCGCCGCGCGGATGACGCGATCCGATTCCGCCGTCACTCGAAACCATCACCCACTGTTGCTTGTAGAACGCGCGCACGTCGGCGTCGTTCATCGAGCTGCATACGATGCTGGCGCCGCCGTCCCGGACTATCTGTTGATAGGCTGCGACGTCAGTTATGTTTGTCGAGCGCGCGATCTCTTCGAGGGTCTTCCCTTCGAATTCGGGATGATCTTTGCAATTGGTGATCAAGACTTTGCCCGCGCCGCCGATGTTTCGCAGGCCGGTCTCGACCTCGCGATTGTCTTCATGACGCCGACTGCGAACCAGGATCGTGATAGTCGAAGCCCATGCGGTGTACGGATAGCAATCCGCCGTAATATCGGCGCGCGCTTTGCGAGCGCGGTTGATCACTGCAATCGCCTTCGACGCCTGGCCCCATACGTTGCGATTCCCCATCTTGATGTGTGAAATCTGAACCGGCAGCCGCGCTTCGGTGCCGATTCTCACTGCTTCGCGGAGCGCGTCCAGCATTCCATCTTCCTCGTCACGCATGTGCGTCATATAGACGCCGCCATAACGTGACGCGACGCGAGCGAGTGAGATCAGTTCTTCGGTGGTAGCCGATCGGCCAACATCGTATTCGAGCCCGCTCGAAAGCCCAAACGCGCCTTCGGCCATTGCCTGCTCGACCAGCTTTGCCATCTCGTCGATTTCCTGTTTAGCAGCCGCCCGGTCCCAGTCCTTGCCCATTACGCGCTCGCGTACGGTAGCGTGCCCGACAAACGCCAGCACGTTGAGCGCGATTCGCCTCTGGGTGAGCCCCGCGAAATAATCTGCGAGCGGCCACGGCGAGTCTCCGTCTGCGCCCACGGCAAGCGTGGTGATGCCTTGCGAGACCTGAGTGGGTGCGGAGGGTGTGGTCAGGAGCCCATCGGTCGAGTGGTTGTGGATATCGATGAAGCCGGGCGCGAGCACCATCCCGGCGGCATCGATTACGTCCTCGCCTGGCTTCGGCTGAAGGCGCCCGATCGCGGCGATTCGATCGCCTTCGATTCGCACGTTGGCGTAGAAGCCGGGCCGCCCGGTGCCATCAATGACTCTCGCGCCGACGATTACTCGCGACGACGTCAACGGGATCGACTCGACGGGCAAAGCGGAGCCAAAGATCGCAGACAAGCAGGCGAGCAGGGTTATGCCGAGGATGCCATTTCGTATAGCGCTTGTTGTCAGGGGTAAACTAGCGATCATAAACCCGGGATTTGAGATTTGAAATTTGAGATTTGAAACATTTGAAATTTGAGATTTGAAACACTTGAAATTTGAGATTTGAGATCCGAGATTCAAGAAGTGAAATGCGAGATTAAACCGGCGCGTTAACTTGCAGCAAAACATCATCCTCGTTAGTCATCGCAATCGGCTGTCGAATGTGGACTCGCATTCCCGCGTTGAATTCGCGCAAGGTTCTCATCCTGGGCCTGCCTTAGCTGCTCGATAAATTCTTCACGCTCTCGCGCCGCCCTGGTCGAGACACGCGTCTTGTCCGTCAAGTAGCGTTGCCCCTTGATTTCTGAATTCTGCAACAACCCGGCCCAGCCACGCAGTTGTCTTGATACGCTTTCAGCCAATGGCCTGAGCGTTGCAATTTCAGCTTTGAGAGAGCTGAAAGCCGCAAGACGATCGAGGAGGAGCAACATCGAGCGAGTCTCTGCTGCCGATCCACGTGCGATGTAAATGAAGGTCAGGAGCTCTTGAGTTGTGCCGCGCTCGAATCCCTCGGCTATGTTGTTTGACACCGACACGGCTGCGCGCTCGATTTGATCGCGAAGTCCTCCGTGACCTTTGAAATTCTCTCGGCTTGTCAACTCAAACACTCCGACCGCCAGCTCGATAGCCGCTTTCCAGACGGGTAGATCTTCAAAACGTTCGTACTTCATTTCGGCCTCCCAATTCAGATTTCAAACTCGGCCGCTCGTTTCTCAAATTTCAAATCTCAAATTTTCAAATCTCAACTTTTCAAATCTCAAGTTTCAAATCTCAATTTTCAAATCTCAAATCTCTACAATGCACTCATTTCTTCAAGAACCGTTCCACCCCGCGCTTGCAGTCTTCGGTCATTCGCGTGATCGCATTCAACTGAACACCCGCTTCGAGCGCGCTCTCAAAGCTCATCGCGTCCATGTGATAGAGCAGATTCTTTGCAAGACTCACCGCCGACGCTGACTTCGCCGCCATCTGATTCACGAAGGCCCCAACCTGCGCGTCGAACTCGTCATCAGCAAAGACGCGATTGATCAGCCCCATCTCGAGCGCCGACCGCGCCCCGATCAGCTCGCCCCGCGTGATCAACTCGAACGCTCGTTTCTCAGAGAGGTTCCGCCGCAGAATCACCATCACCATCGCCGGGATGAACCCGATGTTTACTTCAGGATAGCCGAATTGCGCCGACTCAGAGGCGAGTATCAGATCGCATGCGGTTGCGACTCCACATCCGCCTGCAAGCGCTCGTCCGCGAACCGCCGCAATGATCGGACGCGGATGACGGCGCATGGCTACGAACATTTCGGCGAAGTTGCGCGCGTCGGCGACGTTCTCGGTCACCGAAGCCTCGCTTATCCTGCGAAGCGCCGCCAGGTCGGCCCCCGAGCTGAAGTCCTTGCCGGCGCCTGAAACGACAACGACTCGCACGCTTGCATCGCGCGCGGCTTCGTCGAGCGCGTGTTTCATCTCGTTTATGATCTGATCGTCGAGAGCGTTGCGTTTGTCGGGGCGGTTGAGTGTTATTCGCGCGACGGCTTGCTCAACTGAATAGAGGATCTTTTGATAATCAGGCATGACCGCGGCAGCTTAACAAACGCTCGCTGCGGCTTTCAAGACGGAGGCCGGGATTGAGTTTGCTCCGTCGTTGATCCGCAAAGTCTCTTTAGCCGCAGAGACGCTGAGGCGCAGAGATTACGCAGAGACTCGCACGTCTCCGCGTGACCTCCGCGTCTCTCCGTCTCTGCGGTTAGGCTCCTTTGCGTTTTGAGAACCTTCCCGGAAACCCGTAGGCCTCACGCAGCGTGGACCGCTTGCGCCGGCCGCCCCGCGTTCGCTACAGTCGGCTCGATCGAGGGAACAATGAGCGCGCGGGCGAAATCGATCAACACTCTTCTCTTCGATTGGGATGGCACGCTGTTCGATTCGGCAACCACCGGACTCGCTGCCTTCCAGCGAACGTTTCTTGACCTGGGGGTCGAATTCACTCACGAGTTTTACGAAACGA
This sequence comes from Blastocatellia bacterium, assembly GCA_049273855.1. Classification (GTDB taxonomy): domain Bacteria; phylum Acidobacteriota; class Blastocatellia; order UBA7656; family UBA7656; genus Onstottus_B. The sequence continues at coordinate 2,695 of JBASRN010000288.1, read as the reverse complement.
ACTACTCGCCAAACTGGTACAGGATGTACGAAGCTCTAGGGCTTCCTCGCGAAGATTGGAAGCGCGCGGACGAGTTGTGGCTTCAGCATTACGGCGAGCAGCCAGCGCGGATGGTTGAGGCCGCCTATGAGACGATCATCGAGCTCGATCGCCGCGGGTACCGCCTCGGTATAGTCACCAGCGGCAGCCAGAAGCGAGTAACCAGAGAGATCAACCAGTTAGGTCTTGCGTCCACTTTCCAGGTGCTGATTTGCAACGAAAGCATCGTCAACAAAAAGCCGCACCCGGAGGGCTTGGAGAAAGCGATGGCCGGCTTGAAGAGCTCACCAGAGGGTTGCGGTTACATCGGGGATGCCCCGGAAGACATTCAAATGGGCAAGAACGCCTGCGTACTGACCGTCGCGGTCCCGAGCGCTTATCCTACGAGCAAGCATCTCCGCGCGGCTGATCCGGATATTCACATTGATTCAATCTGCGATTTACTCCTACACTTCTGATCCGCGGCGATGTGCCTCAGCGCTTAAAACTTGCCAGCCAGTATCAAGACCCCAATAACTATAAAAGCCACGGCGGCGGCGCGTTTGATCCAGATCAGAGGGAGATAGTTGCTGACGATTCCTCCTGCGGCGACTCCGATTGCCGAAACGACGGCCAGTGCAAGCGACGCGGCTATAAAGACTGCCCAGGGCTTCTTGCTCTCGGCTGCCATCGTCATCGCAGCAAGTTGAGTCTTGTCTCCCATCTCAGCCAGGAAGATAACTCCGAACGTCGTCACGAACACTCGCCAGTCCATGGCCCCTCCTTGAAACACAAAGGCACAGCTGCACAAATAACTACGTACGGAGTCCAACCCTGAGCTTGCCTACCAGTAAAGGACAGTCTCAAGGTCGAACTCTTGAACACAGAGTCGTTGGGTCTTTTTGTCTTTGTGTTTTAACTACCCCGCCACTTCGTCGGGCACATCGATCTCCATCCGAAGCAACGCAGAACTGTACGTCTTGCCCTGAGCATCAGTCTTCAATGAGATCGTGCCGCCGCCGTCGAGGCTCTCGTGCAACAAGAAGTTCAGCGCGCCGAGGTTCGGCAACTCGAACCGTTCGACCTTGCCATAACAGATTCCGCGAAAGTGCTCTTTCACCCGTGCGGCGGTCACCTGCTCGACCAGTATCGGATAGTACTCAGGCTTGAGCGCGATCAGACCGACGTTAGCCGTGTCGCCCTTGTCACCCGAGCGCGCGTGCGCAAGCTTTACAAGTTTTACCTTTGCCATTGTCTAAGCCTCGACCACGGAGAAGACCGGCGCCACTTCGCCCTTGGGCAGGAGCGCCGGCCAATAAGCAACGATCTCTTCGACCTTCGGACGCCCGCCGCCAAAGCCGGTCACCGTCGGCGGACCGTTTAACACCAGCGGGGCGATCTCACGAGTGAACCGCTCGACGGCTCTTTTGTCGTTTGACCTCACACCGATTCGCCACTGAACCTCGGCGATGTCACGCGACGGATCTCCCGAGAGGGGTCCGTGGCAGGCATTCGCACCAACGAACTCGGTAACCATGTGATCAAACTTCAAGCCTAGCCGGTCCAGCCGCTCTCTGACGATTCGATCGGCAGCCTGGGCTTTCTTCATCGCCTCGGGCCACGCGTACACCAGAGAGCCTACAGCCTTCCAACCCGCCGCGTAGCTTATCGACACTTTGTAGAGGTCGGTAGCGGGCCGGCCCTTGATCCCCGAGAACCGCACGCGGTCTTTGCCCGCCTGCTCGAGTTGAATAGTAGTGAAGTCGGCGATGCAATCCGGGGTGATGTACTCGCGCGGGTCGCCCATCTCGTAAAGCAATTGCTCCTTCACCGAAGCGACGGTGATGCGGCCTCCCGTGCCTTCGTGTTTGGTTATGACAAACGTGCCGTCCGGTTGAGCTTCGATGATCGGATAGCCGATGTCCGCGGCGTTTGGAATCGTCTCCCAGTCGATCAAGCAGTTGCCTCCGGTGCACTGAGCGCCGCACTCCACGGTGTGACCGGCGATCGTCCCAGCCGCAAGGCTGTGGAAATCGTCCGCCTTCCAACCGAACTCGTGCATCATCGGCCCGAGCGCGAGCCCGGTGTCAGTAACGCGGCCGGCGATCACGATCTGCGCTCCTTTTGCCAGACATTGGGCGACCGCTCCTCCGCCAAAGTAAACATTCGCGCTTTGCACCTGTGGGCGAATTGAGGAAAGCGGCTCGCCGGTTTCCATGTTCTTGAGTTCGACGCCGCGGCTGATGTAGTCATCGAGCCGGTGCATTATGTCGTCGCCGGCAACGATCCCGATCTTGATCTTCCCGGCGAACCCGGCGCGCCTGGCTACTTCGATCACCGCATCCCGGCAAGCCTCCGGGTTCACTCCGCCGGCGTTGGCCACGACTTTGATGTTGCGTTTGACGAGATCAGGCAAGACTTCTTCGATCATCGAGACGAAGTCGCGCGCGTAGCCCGAACGCGGATCGCGCGCGCGCTGCTTCTGCATGATCGACATCGTGACCTCGGCAAGGTAGTCAAGGGTAAGGTAGTCGATAGGTCCCCGCCTGACTTGTTCGATTGGCGCCTGGAGCGAGTCACCCCAGAACCCCTGCCCGTTTGCGATTCTGATCGTCTTCATGTTCGCTCAACTCTGATAGAACACTGATGACGCGGGTCGGACGGATTCGCACGGATC
>JBASRN010000286.1:0-43032 GCA_049273855.1 Blastocatellia bacterium | reverse complement strand
ACCCAGAAGCAATGAACGCAGCTTGTTGTTACTCATCCTCAGAATCTCTCCATCCGATTAACGAGTCTGCTTCATGCTCTGGTAGCGACTGGACTGTACCCGCTTTTGATGTAAATGTGATCAAGCGGGGGCAAAAATCTGTCAAAGATGTTGAGAATTTGTAAAATAAGTCCTGTGTGCTGAGTGCTCAACAACTCCCGGAGAAATCATGAAACCACTACCTATCTCATTGGTCTTGTCAGTGCTCGGTTTGAGCCTCTTGGCCGCTTGCACCGCGAGCCAGCCTGAAAGCGGCGCCGCTCGGACCAGCAATGCTGCGGCGGCAAACACCAACGCTCAGTCGAGCGCTGGTTCAGCCGTTTCGCCATCGAGAAACTCAAATGAACCGCCAGCTTCAAAGATGGCTCAGACGGGAACTGGCAGTATTGAAGTCACCTCGACTCCGGCGGGCGCGCGCGTGCTCCTCGTGTCTATCGATGAAGGCGGGGCCGGCGAGCCTCAACCGCGAGGTGTCACTCCCACCACCATTACCGGCGTGTATCCTGGAAAGTACACGGTTGACCTTGAAAAACCCGGCTACAGGTTTTTCCAGAAGGACGTTGTGGTGAAAGAAAGCGTCACCGTGAAGGTGAAAGCGACTCTGAGAAAACAATAACGGTTCAGTGAAGTGCTCGAGTTTGAAAAATCCCCCAACTGCGTTGGGAGTACTTCCTGAGAATCGAGTTTTCACACACTCTTTGTGTTGGTGGGATTACAACCGAATACTTGTATGTCATTGGCCTTTTTCAGCAACCTGCCGGTGGGTAGACCATTCGTCTCCCGAGCCTGCCTGGTGCGATTAGTCGAGTCCGCACCGTGTGACCTAGCCGACCAAAGCGGGAGACGACAATCGAATGCGGGAACCGAATGCTGGAACCGTTTGACACAGGCGCGCTGTGTTGTTAGATTGTCGGCCTTCAGATAACCTGGAAGTTATAGACTGGCGAAGCGCATCTGCGAGCTTTCAGATGCATGGTTTGTCCCAAACAACGAGGAGGATTAAGAAATGAAACGGGTCACTCTGTATTTAAGCGCTCTGGCACTAGCGCTGGGTCTCCTGGCTTTTCCTACTGGTCAATCGCTGTTCGCGGACGGCGGTGCGAACCATCGCGTGCGCAACCTTAACTTCGGTGTGTCGGGCGGGAACGTCAACGACATCTCCCGCCGCTTCTGCTGCAGCGGGACGCTTGGGTCACTGGTCCAGGCAAACGGAACCCAGTACATTCTGAGCAACAATCACGTGCTCGGACTTGCAGGCAAGGCGACGGTTGGCGATGACGTTTCGCAACCTGGGCTCATAGATAACAATTGTGCAGTCGCCACAGTCGTAGCCGACTTTACGGTGGCACCGGCGTTAAGCTCGGGTGTTGACGCCGCTATCGCTCAACTTCGCCCCGGTCTAATGAACAACACGGGTGCGATCGAAGACATAGGAACCATCAGCAGCGTGGTGAAAGCGCCCGCGGTCGGACTTGCTGTCACAAAGAGCGGCCGAACGACAGGCAACACCATCGGCTCGATCTCGTCGATCTCAACGACGGTAAGCGTCCGCTATCCGAAGTCTTGCGGCTCGGGCGGGGGCACGCTTTTCACCTTTGCGAATCAGGTCGTAATCAACAGCAGCACTTTCAGCGCGGGCGGCGATTCGGGGTCGCTTATTGTCTCAAATAACAGCCAAAGCTGTCGTCAGCCGGTCGCGTTGCTGTTCGCAGGCAGCAGCACCTCGACAATCGGCAACCCGATATCGCTGGTGCTCACGCGGCTCAGTACGTCGCTGGGCAGCCCGGTCAGCTTTGTAGGAAGCACGTGTACTGCTTCCAACGAGTTGATTTCGGATGATTCGCAGATGAGTTCACCTTCTGATGAAGCCGTCCAGAAAGCTATCACCGCAATGAAGACCCGCGAGAGGAATCTGATGTCGCGTCCGGGCGTCATCGGAGTGGGAGTTGGCGCCGCCGATGGCGTGAACGAGGCTTCAATCATCGTCTACATCGACGCGAATGCGAAGGTCTCAACCAGATTGCCGAAGACGATCAACGGCGTGAAGGTCAAGCGCGTCTATAGCGAGGAGTTCGTAGCTTACTAGCAAGCTGCGCAAGAGAGGGAGCGGACCGCTAAGACAAAGACACTAAGCCGCACCAGGGGCACTTCATGGACAATGTTTTTTGGGCTTTGTGTTCCTTTGGTGGCCTTGTGGTTTAGTGGCGATGGATTGGTAAGGCCAGCCTCGAGAGGGCGCTGGCCTCCTTCTTCTGAGAACGATCCCCTTCAATCATCTTCCTACAGCAAGGTCAGCGCGCCGCTTCAGGATGTAAGCCTGAATCGCTTTGACGTCATCCACTGTTAGCCACTCCTTGAACGAAGGCATGCCCTGACTCTGATAAACGCCGCCCAAAACGATTTGCTCGTACCTGCCAAAGGTCGCCGGCTGGGATTGTCTTAGATCGGGAAGCACGCCGCCTCCGCCGAGGGCCCCGATTCCGTGACACACCGCGCACCATTGCGCAAACAAACCTGCCCCTCGAGAAATGCGTTCAGGTGCGGCGTCGAAAATGATCGCGGCAACTTGCTTGGGCTTTTGAGCAATCGCCTCAGGGAATGGCTGCTTTGCGTTCAAAGCAAAAACAAGAAGCCTCCCCGGCAAAGCCATCCCGGGGATCGCCGCCCCGCCGGTGAGCGGAAACGCGCCGCCCCACCCGGCCATCACCGCAACGTACTGCACACCGTCAAGCTCGTAGGTGACCGGGGCCGCTATGACTCCTGTGCCCACTCCGATCTCCCAGAGCTTCTCGCCGTTGTCCGCGCTGTAGGCCACGAACCTCCCGTCGGAGGTCCCCTGAAAAACCAGATTGCCTGCCGTTGTCAGCGTGCCGCCGTTCCACATCAAGTTGTATTGAACTCGCCATCGCTCCTTCTGTGCGACCGGGTCCCACGCCAGCAAGTGCCCTCGCGGAATAAGCGGCGGCGGGTCTTTCAAGATCGTGAAGTCAATTCCAGTGTTCCAGGCTCCTGGCTTGTACTGAAACTTCTTGTCTTGCGCGTAAGCAAAGAAAGGCTCCTGCGCCGGGATGTATACGAGGCCGGTTTGGGGGTTGAACGACATCGGCTGCCAGTTGTGTCCGCCAAGCGGACCCGGCTGCAGGAAGTTCACCGCGTCTTTGTAACGGGCTGCCGGGTCTTCGATTGGACGGCCGGTCGTCTTGTCCACTCCCTTCGCCCACGAGATCCGCGTGTAAGCCTCGGCAGAAAGCAGCTCGCCAGTCTGACGATCGAGCACGTAAAAGAATCCGTTCTTCGGTGCCTGCATCAGCACCTTGCGACGCCGGCCACCGATCTCCAGATCGGCAAGAATCATGTGCTGAGTAGCGGTGAAGTCCCATGAGTCACCCGGCGTCGTCTGGTAGTGCCACACCAGTTCACCCGTGTCTGGACGCAGCGCAAGAACCGAAGAGAGATAAAGATTGTCGCCGCCGCCGGGGCTTCGAATCTCGCGATTCCATGGCGAACCGTTGCCGGTCCCGACATACAGCAGATCGAGCTCGGGATCGTAAGCGAGCGAGTCCCAAACCGTTCCGCCGCCGCCGATCTTCCACCACTCGCCGGTCCAGGTCTTCGCCGCGCGCTCGAGAGCAGGCGATTCAAACGGCTTTGAAGGATCACCGGGCACAGTGTACATGCGCCACGCAAGCTTGCCTGAATCCGCATTGTAAGCCGAGACGTACCCGCGCACGCCGAACTCCGCGCCTCCGTTGCCAATGATCACTTTCCCTTTCACCACTCGAGGGGCGGCGGTGATCGTGTAAGGCTTCTTCTGATCGACGGTCACAACCTGCCATAGAAGCTTCCCGGTTTCAGCATCAAGCGCGGCGAGTCGTCCATCGAGCGTCCCAACATAGACCTTGCCCTTGTAGACCGCGACTCCGCGATTTACGACGTCGCAGCACGCGCGCTGGCCATAGCTGCGCGGCACCTTCGGGTCCCACCTCCAAAGCTGCTTGCCGGTGCGCGCGTCGATGGCAAACACGACGCTCCAGCTTCCGGTCGTAAACAGCTTGCCGTCGACGATGATCGGCGTAGCTTCGAGGCCTCGTGTTGTATCGGTGTCGAACGCCCACGCAACTCCGAGGCTCTTAACGTTAGCGGCGTTGATTTGAGTGAGCGGGCTGAATCGAGCTTCGGAGTAAGTGCGCCCGTGAGTGATCCAGTCACCCGCCCGCGCGTCGGCATTGCGCAGCGCAGCGTCATCGATGGCCTTCGCGCCCTGACTCTTCTTTTGAGCTTCGAGTGGTTGCGAGAAAACAGAGCAACAGAGAAGCAGCACACCCACCTCGATCTTGATGCGTCTTTTCATAAGGATTCTCTCCCGGTCAACGTCGCCAGTCAGCTTTGAAGTGGCGGTGGGCAATAATAGTTTGACGTGTTAGGCGTCGTCCAGTGCCGGTCGAGCGACAGAGCGAGCTGGCAAAAGGTGGTGCGAGGAGAACTCAGCGTTGAGAATTTCGGCAGCGCATCCCTGAGCGATCCCCGACGAGCGACGATGGAACCGGGACGATGTGGTTGTGCAATACTCCGACACGGACTTCAGCGCGGTTGCGACCTGGACCGATGCCCTTCCTATCCAGGCGTCGCTCAGTGCGTCAGAAGCAGACGCTCTAGTCGCTGCCCGGCTTCGTCGAAGCAAACGATTGAATGTGCAGGCGCGCTCAAGCTCAGCTCCCGGCCTGCTATCTTCACCTTCTTTTGCGTAGCCCCGTCGCTGTCGTTTATCAGGGTCACAACTATTCGGCCATCGCTAGCTCTCACCGCCCAGTAGCTTTGTTTGCCGGCGCCGCGATAAGCGAGCGCGTCTCCATTCCACGCGAGCCGCGAATACAGCTCGTACACTTTTCCAGTTGGCGTCAAATGCCAGCCGCGCGACATTGCCTCTCCGGTGAGCCTTGCGTCGCGGTGTCCTATAACCGTCGCAAGCCTCCGGCCGTTCGACCAGTACATGATCGAGTGATACGGGACCGAGTGCGTGTACATCGCTTCGATTTCCGGGCGGCTCATCACGTCGGCGAGCTTGAGTGCAAATTCCATCGCGTATTCGTTCGTCAGGTGGGGATTGCCTTTGAGGCTCAACCTGATGTTGAACTCAGTGACCAGATATCGCATGCTTGAGGTAAACGGCTTTACGACTTTGTTGAAGGACTCAACGGTCTTGCCTCGCACGCCTCGTGAATAAAGATGCAACACGCCGTAGATGTCCGAGCGGTTCTTTAGATCGATTCGGGCCGACAGCGCGCGAAGCATGCGAGTGACCCACTCGTTGTCGCTGAGCTTGGTGGGGGTGTTGTTGTCGCTTCCGGCGGTTAACGGCAAAGCGAATCGAACTCCGAGCGGCGTCAGCCCTTCGATGACGGCGGCTGCACGCGCGCCGAATTCCTCCGGGAGCCAAGGGCGATGATTCAGCCAGGGTTCGTTCGACAGCTCGACCGCGACGATCCGGGACTTCAATCCGCGATCGAGGAAAAGTTGAATTGCGTCGCGCGCCACTTCGGGGCCTTCCTCGACGTTGACGCCGACGATGGTTGTAAAATCGTGCGCCGCGAGAAAGTCTACGTAAGTGCCAAGCGAAAACCAGGGATACTGATTCGTGAGTTTGTTCTGCGCTTTGATGGCGGCGGTCGCCTCAAGGCCAAGCGGCGAGTAGAGCCCGCCAAACAACAAGCGCAAGCTCCGGACGCCTGCTGCCCGAAACCCCGTGGCTAGGGCCTCGCCTTTTTCCCCGTCCTGCCACGCTTCGATCAATACATGTGGCCCGTCGGCGAACGACATATCGGTGCCGAGAGTCGGCGCTTTATGAGTTGGAAGTTGGCTTGCAGCCTGAGTGCCGTCGGCCTCCCGCGGTTGCAAGAGTGTCTGCCCGCGGCCAATCCCCGACAACATTAGCGCGGCCCCTAACCCTACGAATAGTAACTTCATTATGGTCCACATTGGATTCGAGAAACGGGGCGTGGCGCTGCCCGCTGATGCGGCCAACTTATCAGCTTGCCGATTCCGAGATTCGTCCAGCGAAGCAATCAGAGTCCGAACCATCTACTCGCGCGCCCGCGAGACTGGCACCTCGGTGGTTGATGCTTGAGTTGAGGACTGCCCGACCGGATCATACGAGATGCGGGCGGTTTTGATCGAATACTTGAATATGCACCAAAGAGCTTGCATGCCGTCCTTCCATCCGATCTTCTTGCCTTCTTCGTAGGTGCGGCCCGAGTACGAGATGCCCACCTCGTAAATTCGCAGCTTCATCCGCGAAATCTTGACCGTCACCTCCGGCTCGAACCCGAACCGATTCTGCTCCAGCTTGATCGACTGGATAACGTCGCGCTTGAAAACCTTGTAGCCGGTTTCCATATCGGTCAGATTCAGGTTGGTGAACATGTTTGAGATCAGCGTCAGAAACTGGTTCCCCACCGAGTGCCAGAAAAACAAAACGCGATGCTCTTTGGTGGTCAGAAAGCGCGAGCCGTACACCACGTCGGCTTTGCCGTCAATCAACGGCTTGAGCAAAACCGGGTAGTCCGCCGGGTCGTATTCGAGATCCGCGTCTTGCACCAACACGTAGTCACCGGTCGCCTGCTGAAATCCGAGTCGAAGCGCCGCGCCCTTGCCCTGGTTGCGCGGCTGTCCAAAAACGCGCAGGTTGTCATACTGCTTCTCGAGAGTTTGGAGCTGCTGGAGCGTGCCGTCACTCGAGCCGTCATCAACCACGATTATTTCTTTATGGATGTCCACGCTGTTGACTCGCTTGATAAGCTCGGCGATGGTTGCAGCTTCGTTGTAGACGGGGATTACGACTGAAATCTTCATTCGAGTTGCCAGTTGCTGCTGCTCAGTTGCCAGTTTATCGGTTGCTGGTTGCCAGTTTTCAGTTGCCAGCTGTCAGTTGTCGGTTCTCAGTCCGAGCCTCAGCAAAGTCTCGTCTGAGCAACTGACAACTGACATCCGGCAACTGCCTTGATGAGTCTATCTCACGATCTCTACATTCTTGCAACTAACGAGTGGCAACTGCCAACTTTCAACTGGCAACCTGCTAAAACTCCGCAAGCGCCAGGCCGCGGCCCCGTCCTTCGTTAACAACTTGCCAGCTTCGCGCGCGACCGCGAATCTCCTCGAGCTGCTTCACGCAATCGTCGTTGCCGAGATGGGTCCACAGCACCCAGGTCTTTTCTCCCAGCCGCGGGTGTGTTTGTTTGTTTGCAAGCACGACCCGGCTGACTGGCAACGGGTCCGGCAAGCTGCGCACCTGCGCGACGGAACAGCCAAGCACAAGCGCCTCGTCAGCTTCCTCAGGGTTGATCAAAGATAGCACCGGCCGCAGATTCTCAGCAGGCTCAGTTGTGACCAGCCGCCCGTAAGCCCGAACGGAATGGAAGCCGACTATGCCAACGCACAGCCAGACGAAGATCAGCCCGGCTCGTTTTCTTCTCTTAGACGCAAGAAGCACTGATGCTCCCTCGAGCGCCAGCAACTGTGTGTGAATCTGAGTGAACAACACGATTCGTCCGCCGCAAATCGGATAATTCACAACCGCACTCCCAAGGATCACACCCGCAAGCAGAATCAAAGATCCAGTAGTAAGCGAGCCCCAACCTGTATTGTCGTCGTCGGGCTCGCGGCGTTTCAGTCGCCTGATCACCGCGTAGACTCCCACCACTTGCAGCGGCACAAGCACAGCGGTTACGAGCGGTTGGCGCCCGTGCCATCCCCACAGGAACTTCGCCATCAGTCGCGGCGCGGCCGCCGCGTTCTGTCGAGAGCTCTCGGCGAGCAGGCAGTCGTTCCAGTAAGCGAGATACGCCTGGTTGTCCCTGATGTTGAAACGATGATCCGTGAACCACACACCGGCGAGCCCGGCAAACACCGCAAGAGCGAAAACAAGCACGGCAGTTTTGTTGAGACGCCATCCGCTGCGCCGTCCATGCTGCAAATACCAGCCCAGTACGCGAGCGCCCATCGCAAAGGGATATGTGTATGAGAACAGGCACGGCAACCCGTATGCGATCAGTTTCACGCGGCGGTTGCCATCAACAAGAGTATCCTTGAAAAACGAGCCGCCGATAAAGAACGGAGCAAGCGCCAGCAGCACGTCAAAGGTATACTGCTTCAGTTGAATCGCTTGATCGAGCCAAAACGTCGCTCCGATCAGCAACGCGCCGGCGAGAAACCCCAACACGGTATTGGTTCGGGATCTCCCGGCCAGTATCCGCGCCCACAATAGAGTCGCGGCAATAAAGGTCAGAAACGGGAGCAGCCTCAACGACCATATGCGATAGCCGAAGACTTCCCGAACTATCGCAATTACGCCAAGGTAGATTCGAGGGAAAAGCTGACCGTACTCGAGCTGCGCGAAGATCACTCGAGGCGAAGGGCTGCGAAGCGAAACTGCAATGAAGGCTTCGTCAAGCCAGAAGGTCGGCTGTTGAAAGAAACGGTAGCAGCCGGCTGCGATCAAAGCTGCGGCTGCCGTCCAGACAAACAGGCTGCCAAAGTCGAAACGCCGGCTCGAAGCAGTCGGTAAGGGCAAAGACACCGCAATACTAAACCACCGACTCGCTTGAGAATTCAAACCGATGAGCGGACGATTCAATCACCTCTCCAACTTCCGGCCTCAGACCAGAGGATGCGCCGTGCCGCGAGGTGAACGAGCCGTCGTGAACAGGCTCGCTATGGTTGCTCGATTGACATCCAGGCTGGATACTTAACGTCAAACTCATATGTCATCACCCGCTGCAAAGGAAATAGAAGCCGAACCCGAGAGCTACTCTTCGGTGGAGCTAGATCGCGACCAGTTAGTCCACCTTCTGAGAGAAGCTGATGACACAACCGACATCGCATTGCTGAAGGCCCGGGTTGGTGGAATAAAGAGACTGATAAGCGGCTCGAAGCCCGACGGCAAACCCAAAGGGAGCGCCATCCACCTTCGCAGAGATGTGCTCGTTTCTGAGCTTGACCAGATACTGGAAGCCCAAACGATCGAGCGAGCGATCTACTACCTGAAGCGCCTTGAACGCGGCGTCAAGAATGTCAAAACGAGCAAGCTCAACGATATCAATCTCCACCGCTGGAAAGAGTACCCGGAGATAATCACCGACAGCCTTTGGGTCTTGCCCAAACGCGACACCGCCGGCGCGCACCTCGCATGGTACTGGGGCAATTTCATCCCGCAGATTCCGCATCAACTGATGCGCAGATACACAAAGCAGGGCGACTGGGTGCTGGACCCGTTTCTCGGCAGCGGAACGACGTTGATCGAATGCCGGAGCCTCGGCAGGAACGGCGTAGGCGTCGAGTTGAACAGTGAAGTCGCGCGCGAGGCGGCCAGGCTCATAGGCGCACAATCGAATCGTCACTCGGTCGAAACCCGCGTGGTGACCGGAGACTCGCGAACTCTCGATTTGGGCCCGACCCTTGTCGAGCTCGGCGCGCGGCAAGTCCAGCTCTTGATAATGCATCCGCCGTATCACGATATCATCAGCTTTTCGGAAGACGGCGACGACCTTTCCAAGGCGGCCACCACCGAACTGTTCTTGAAGATGTTTGGTGAAGTCGTTGACAAGACAACGCCGCACCTCGAGAAGGGAAGGTACTTTGCCCTGGTGATCGGCGACAAGTATGAGAAGGGCGAATGGGTGCCGCTGGGCTTCTACTGCATGAACGAAGTCCTGAAGCGAGACTACTCGTTGAAGAGCATTGTCGTGAAGAACTTCGACGAAACGCGAGCAAAGCGTGATCAAAAGCAATTGTGGCGATACCGCGCGCTGGTGGGCGGCTTTTACATCTTCAAGCACGAGTACATTTTTCTGTTCCGGAAGCGATGAGGATGGAGACGGATCGGACAGAATTGCGCCGCTTAGTGAGGTAAACGATGAAGACCGGCGTTGGCGGAAGGAGACAATCTCCTTTTCAGTTTGTTCTTGATGAGCTCCTCCCGATTCGTCCCGCCGTCAGACGGATGTTCGGTTTCACCTATGTCTATCTCGATGGGAAGCTCCTTCTGTCAATTCGGAATAGCGTTAAGCAGCCTCGATTCAATGGCGTCTGGCTTTACACTCAGGCCGAACACATCGACGGCTTACGCAAGGAGTTCCCACTGCTACCGAGGCGCAGCTTCTGGAGGTCCGGGAAGAACGGCTGGGTCATCTTGGCTTCCGCGCTTGAGGAGTTCGAGGAATACGCCTTCAAGGCGTGTGAGTTGATCCTCAGAGGGGATCAGCGGGTAGGCAGAATAACCCGGTCGGGGTGGTTCGGTGGACACAAGAAACGGTGAGAGCGCCCTATCAAAGAGTGGTTTAAGGAGAAAAGACGCATGAAGCGAATCCTTTCATCTGCGATCATGGTGGTAATGCTGGCGCCCGTGCTGCACGCGCAGACGGCGTCGGATGCCGGCGAACTGACCAGGCTGTTGAAGCTCGACGGCGCCTCGCGTAACGACGCCGCAATGCACAATCGCTTCTGGGCCGAGGACCTGATCTACACCGGCTCGTCCGGGCGGCGGATCGGCAAGGCCGATATCATGCGCGACCAGCGCTCGGCGCCGGCCCCCAAGCCCGGAGATCCTACCACCACTTATTCAGCCGAAGACATTCGCATTCAGCAGTATGGGAACACGGCGATCGTTGCCTTTCGCCTGGCCGGAGCCACCGGGAAACCGGCTAAAACGACGAACTACTTGAACACCGGCACCTTCCTCAAGCGCAACGGCAAATGGCAGGCGGTAAGCTGGCAAGCTACCAGGATGCCTCGCTCAGAAGAAGATGCTAAGGGAGAAGTTGCTGATGCCGCTTCTGAGCTGACTCAAATCGAACATCAGCTTGTGAAGTTGTGGGTTGACGGAAATCGAGACGCGATTGACGCTATTCTGGCTCACGACTGGTCGGTGATTGACCTGACTGGTCGCGTGCTTACAAAGGCACAAGTGATGAAGGAGTTCGGCTCGGGAGATCGGCGAATCGAATCCGGATCGATTGATGATCTCAAGGTACGCGTGTTTGGCGAGATCGCAGTCGTCACAGGTCGCTCGGTACTGACGGGCAGCTACCAGGGAGAGCGGGCGAGTGTTGTTCAACGATTCACCGATGTCTTCGCCAAACGGGATGATCGCTGGCAGGCAGTCGCTTCGCAAGGCACTCAGGTCGCGCAAAAGTGATGCCTCAAAACATGTATCGGGCTCTCCTTCTGGCAGGAGAGGCCGCCACAGGCATCGACACATTATTACCCCACTACGGTCCGGGGCCGCTCGTGACAAATGTGGCTCGCGTTGATATAAGCTCCGAAAGCGCCGGACAACATTTCTAACCAACAGTTGGGGAACGTATGCTCGTCGGGCACTTCGCGGTAGGCCTTCTTGCAAAGCGTACCAGCGTTCTAGCTGCCGGAATCTCGAGCTTGATTTTCTTCTCATTGGTAGTGGCGTGGGCCTATTGGGTAAACCGGCTCCGCCCTGCCAAGGCTTGATTGCCTGCAATCGCACTCGGCGGTTTACGAAGGTGGTATATGAGCGGGAGCGTTCGAAACTTCGACCCTCAACTCAGCTTCTTAGAATTCGCGCCTCGTGCTAATCTATCGCCAATGCGGGCACCCGAACAGGAGTACAGAAATGGACATCGAGAAGACGATGCAATTTCTACTTGAGCAGCAGGCCCGGTTCGATGCGCGCCAGGCTGAGTTTGTTGTACGTCACGCTCAATTCGAGGTGCAGATAAACGAGATATTGCTCCGCGTGGCATCTGCCCAGGAAAGAACCAGCGCAATACTAAGTATTTCGGCTCGGACGATCATCCTAAACACATCGAGGTTTGGGGCGAGATCGATGACCCGAGGTCGGTATACTTGCGGCTGAACCAGGAAGACGGCTTCTGGTGGGAATACTGAGATGAGTGCGCTGAACGACATTCGATGGGACGAACCGGCCGGGCTGGAAGCCCTGATGCCGAAGATCGATCCATCTGTCGCCCGCGTTCTCGACCGTGCGCTTAAGGGGGATGAGCTCGACTTCGACGACGGACTGCGCCTGGCGCGAACCGGTGGTCACGAACTGGAAGCGCTCGTGCTTGCCGCCGATCAAGTCCGCCGCGAGCGAGTCGGAGATGTGATCACCTACGTCGTCAATCGCAATATCAACTTCACAAACGTTTGCTTTGTCGGCTGCCGCTTCTGCGCCTTCAGCCGCGCGCCGCGCGAGAAGGACGCCTACTTTCATTCATTCGAAGAGATTCAGCGCCGCGCCGCCGAGGCCTGGGAAGTCGGCGCGCGCGAAGTTTGCGTCCAGGGCGGTCTGCCGCGCGATCTAGATCCGTTCTACTACCGCGACCTGCTTCGGGCCATCAAGCAGGCGACTCCCGAAATGCACATTCACGCGTTCTCGCCGATGGAAGTCGTCTACGGCGTCGAGTTGACCCGGATGGCGCTCCCTGATTATCTGGCGATGCTAAAGGAATCGGGACTTGGAACCTTGCCCGGCACGGCAGCCGAAATCCTGGACGACGGCGTCCGCCATCAGATCGAGCGCATCAAGCTGAAAGTGTCCGAGTGGCTCGATGTCATAAAGACTGCGCACCGCCTGGGGATTCGTACTACGTCGACGATGATGTACGGACACCTCGAAAACGAAGAGCACTGGGTCCGTCACTTGATGTTGTTGCGCGACGTTCAAAAGGAGACGGGCGGTTTCACCGAGTTTGTGCCGCTGGGCTTTGTTCACGAGTTCACGCAGTTGTATCGCTCGGGTGACGCGCGGCCGGGACCGACTGTTGAAGAGCATCTAAAGGTCCACGCGCTATCGCGGCTGATGCTGCAAGGGTGGATCGACAATATACAAGTCTCGTGGGTGAAGATGTCGCGCGAAGTAACGCAGGCTTGTTTGCGGGCGGGAGCGAACGACTACGGCGGGACATTGATGAACGAGAACATCTCGCGGCTTGCTGGAGCTACGTCGGGCGAGTACCTCTCGCCTAAGGAGTTTCAAGAACGAATACATGAGCTTGGAAGGATTCCCGCGGAACGAACGACGCTTTACAAGATTGTGGAGATGTACGGTAGGACCTTCGAACCGATTCTGCAATCCGCGTAGGTCGCTCACTGAGAGACACCTCGCTCGACACTTTGAAGGAAAAGGAATTTAGCATGAAGACAGGTCGAAATAGCCCCTGCGCCTGTGGCAGCGGGATGAAGTACAAGCAGTGTTGCGGATTAAAGAAAGATAAAAGATCGCGGATGGTGGTCATTGTAGGTGTGCTGATCGTGGGTGTTCTGATCGTGGGGGCAATGTTTGTCTCCAAAGATAGCAACCAACAGCCGGCCACTGCGGGCACTCCGGCCGATCCAGGGGCTGCCGGTTCTCAGCCGGCAGGCGTCCCGGGTTCGGCCCAGCCGCCGGGCCCAGCCCCCGCAGGGAAGGTCTGGTCTGCCGAGCACGGGCATTGGCATGACGCTCCCGGCGCTCCGACAGCGGCGGGAACGGCGGCCCAGCCGGGTGCGGCTCAGCCGGCGACTACGCCGGCTCCCCAACCACCAGGCCCGGCCCCCGCAGGCAAAGTCTGGTCTGCCGAACACGGACACTGGCACGACGCACCAGCGAAATAAGAAGGCATTTCCTCTCGCCCTTTGGCAGGCTGCCGAAAAAGCCAAAAGCGGACTCAGCCGATAATCCCACCAACTGCGTTGGTGGGATTGGGGAACCCCGCCCAGTCTTTAGTGTAGGCGCGCAGTGGGAGTCTCACTGGCGAAGAAAGAAATCCGCCACAAAGGCAGAAAGACCCGAAGACTCACCAAGGGAACCAGGTCAGGTTGTTGCCTTTGTGCTCCTTTGTGCCTTCGCGCCTTGGTGGCGGTAGGGTGAGTGCCGGAGGCTGCCAGAAAACCTCAGCTCGGAGCCTTCTCGGGAATAAACTGGCCTGGAATGCGCATCTTACCTTTGGAGCACCGGGGGTCCGGGTTCCAGACAAGGGGGCTGCCGTGAAGCTTGACCGGAGCGTGAAGACCGACGACTTTGAATCAGCCGCGATGCCGCATATAGACGCGCTGTATCGCACCGCCGCGCGAGTCGTTGGCGATCGCACAGAAGCCGAAGACCTCGTCCAGGAATCGTATCTGCAGGCGTGGAAATCGTTTCATCGTTTTGAGCCCGGCACCAACTGCCGCGCCTGGCTGTTCAAGATACTGTTTCACGTCATCCAGCACCATCGCCGCAAGTGGTACAGTTCGCGAGGCAACGAGACCGACGAACTACTGGAACAGACCGTTGCCTACGATCCGCCCGTCTCTCAGCACCTGAAAGACGAAGACGTGCTGGCGGCCTTCGAGAAGATTCCTCAGCATTACCGCGACGTGGTGCTGCTGGCCGACGTCGAGTCGTTCTCGTACAAAGAGGTTGCCGAGGCCCTGAGCGTCCCGGTGGGCACGGTGATGTCGCGGCTGAGCCGCGGAAGAAAACTGTTGAGATCGGAGCTTGCCCGGTTTGCCGAGGGCTATGGCATTAACAAGATGCAAGCGAACGGAGGAGGAAAATGAACGTCCTGGAATTTGAGCAGGGGCACTGCAAGAGAATAAGGGTCTATCTGGACTCATACGTGAACAACGAGTTGACGGTTGAGACGACCCACGAAGTGATCAGACATCTCGAAAGTTGCAAGTACTGCACGGCCGAGCTTTCAGCAAAAACACAGATAATCAATGTCTTGCGGAAGGCTGTTCGGCGCGCCGGCGCGCCCGCCGCGCTGCGCGAGCGAATTCAGCGTGACATTCGTCGGGACGCTGACGCGTGGTGGGCTCCGCGCACTCACGTGATGCAGTGGGCGGTCGCCGCTGCTGCTGCCGTAGTGCTGCTTGTTGGAGGTTGGAGCGTTCTCCGTTCTTCCAGTTCGCGCGGTCCGCAGCCCCGGCCGGCGGAAGCAACACTTTTGCGAGCCGACACTCCCAACGCGGCGATCCTGAACATAGGGCTGTCCGATCACATCAACTGCGCCGTGGTGCACAGACAGCAAGACCAGCAGCTGACTCCCGAACAGATGGCTGAACGGCTTGGCTCCGACTACGCGGGGCTTGTGCCGATCGTCAAGCAGAGGACGCGAGGTTTCGAAATCGTGATGGCTCACCGATGTCACGTTGAGGAGCGTGAGTTCATCCACTTGATCTTGAGGAACCAGGACCGCGTGTGCTCGCTTGTGATCACGAAGAAGAACGGCGAGTCGTTCCCAGCCGACGACGCAGCGACGATCGAGCAAGCCCCGACCGTGGCTACTTATCGGGCTCGCTCGCGGGACTACGAAGTGACCGGGTTTGAGACTCGCGACTTTCTGGGCTTTGTTGTGTCCAATCTTTCCACAAGCGAGAACCGGATGCTCGCTACGAGCCTTGCGCCAGCCGTCCACGACTTTCTGGTGAAACTTGAAGCATAGCTATAATAAGTCTATCGAGCGGCGCGACTCGTTTCTCTCCTCGACGCTTGAAGGACCGTCACACAACATGAAGAGAAAGTCGTTCGTTGGAATCGATCTGTCAAGTACCCCAACGAGTTAGTAGTGATCGGAGTGCATTCGGCCAAGTTCACCAACGAGCGCGACACCGACAACATCCGGCAGGCGATCCTGCGGTACGAGATCGAGCACCCGGTTGTGAACGACAAAGACATGGTGGTCTGGCAACAGTACGCGGTGCGCGGGTGGCCATCCCTTCATCTGATAGACCCGGCCGACGCAACGCTAACGGTGAAGCTGGAGCTGCCGCCGGGCTACAAGCTGAACGCGCTTGCGCCCTCCGCACTCAAGCTCACCGCCGCGCACGCGACGATTAGCTTCACGGCCGGCGAGGATCAAACATTTCGCAACCCGCGGTTCCCAATCATGGCGCCGCTAAAGCTGAATGAGGGCGACGCCAATTGTGAAAGCTGACTTCGTACTGTACTACTGCGAATCGGAAAAAGAGACGCTGTGCTACTTCAAAGAGGCCGTCGTCAGCGTTCCCGTGAAGGTAAAGAAAGGCGCAGGCAGTCGGAGCCTCATCGCGACATACCGCTTGCAACTTGCAAGGGATCGATGACATCGGGCTGACGGCTGAAGTCTGGTCCGGGGAGATCGTGAGCGTCGTTAACCGTCGGACTGGGTCGAGATGGTTCTTGTCAATTCTTGAACCCGCCCTGTACCCTCTCGCCTATGCCAGTTTGTCCACGTTGCAACAAGCGCCCGGCAAAGCGGTCCTGCCCGGCGCTCAGAACGGCGATATGCTCGATGTGTTGCGCTCGCGAGCGCGCGATCGAATTGGCCTGCCCTGAATCGTGTTCGTACCTGCGAGACGCCCTGGTCCGGGCGAGTCACCGCGACGCCGAGTTGCGCATGAAAGACCCGACATTAGATCGAGCGATCGCCGCAGCTACGCAGCGTTCCTTGCCGCTGGTGCTCGTAATCCAGAGCGCGATCCTGAATGCGTTTCGCGGAGCAAAGGCCGAACCGTTGCGGGCTCTCAAGGATTTCGAGATTCTCGAAGCGGTCGATAACGCCATTAAGAACCTCGAGACCGAAGACAGCGGATTGATCTACGAGCATCACGCTCCACCCCGAGTGGATGCGCTGAGCCGCGGCATACGGGAAGCGCTCGACGACGCAAGCGAGCGCACGCCTGCTGAATCTCGCCTACGCCGAAGCGAGCTTCTCAAGGTACTCTCGCTTGTGCGCGCCTGGATAGACGCGCACATGCGACACGGCGAAGAAGACAACAGCTACCTTCGACACATTTCGCTCTTTATACCCTGGCCTGATGAGATGGCTCGACCTCTGATCATCTGATCTCCCGATGCGTTTCGGGCGTTCCGCATCGAGCGCTTACCTTCCAACCGGGTTTCATGTCGAATCGATAGAAGCGCGAGCGCCGTCACCTTGAAATGTGGCGGAGCATCGCTTAGTGTTGCGGCCAATGTCGAGCGGCGCAGCTATATGGAATCTTGCGCGCGCCTGGTTGAGCCGGCAGATGGGAGCGCCCCCCGGACACCACACGGCTTCATCGCACGCTTCAAATAACGCGAGGCGCCGCATCGCTCTTGTTGTCTGGTGCGCGCTGATCTTTTTTGTGGCGCTCGGTGTGAGGGAATTGCACTGGCAGGACTATCGTCTAAAAGTAAGCTTAGGCCTCGGCAGCCTCGTGCACCGTTACAAAAGACAGGCGGAGATGACGCTTAACGGGAAAGGCATTCTCTTCCCGATCGATTTTGATCGCCCTGGCAACGTGCAGTTGCTCGTTCATCCCCCG
Organism: Blastocatellia bacterium; assembly: GCA_049273855.1. Lineage (GTDB taxonomy): Bacteria > Acidobacteriota > Blastocatellia > UBA7656 > UBA7656 > Onstottus_B. The sequence continues at coordinate 25,713 of JBASRN010000286.1, read as the reverse complement.
GGCTATTCGATTTTCATCGCAATGGTCTACGCGCTGACGTCCAATTCGGATGACAACCTGGCGCTCGCTCAAATCATCTGCGGTGCGCTTGCGGCAGTGCTGGTGTTTCTGATCACCGCGCGGTTGCTGCCTCGCGGAGCAGCAATAGTCGCAGGTCTGTTGGTGGCCTGTTCACCTCAGCTAGCCCATTACTCGCTGCTGCAATTGCCTGATTCGCTCGCGGTCTTGCCCATACTGATTGCGGTCTACTTGATCGTCCTGGCCACCGGGCGCCCTCGACTTGTCACGGTCATCGCCGCGGGCGCGATGGCTGGACTGTCTTGCTGGCTCAGATCCAACGCCTTGCTGCTTGCGCCGTTCCTGGCTCTCGCAGTTCCATTTCTGTTTCCGCGCGGCACGCGGTTGAAGTATGCGGCGGCGTTGATGTGCGCGGCGATTGCTGTCTTCGCACCGATCACCATTCGCAACTTGATCGTCTTTCATCGTTTTATCCCGCTCTCTCTCGGCGCGGGGATTACGTTGATCGAAGGGATCGGGGATTACGACAGAGAGAAGCGATTCGGGATGCCCGCCGACGACCGAGAGAGCAAGTGGAAGGACGCCGAGTGGCATAAGCGGCCTGATTACGCGAACGGGTTGTGGAGGCCCGACGGGATCGATCGCGACCGGTATCGCTTCTCCCGCGGGCTTGAGGTGATCCGCCGGAACCCGGTGTGGTTTGCCGGAGTGATGATTCGCCGTTCAGCCTCGATGCTCAGGTCCAACGATTCGCTTTCGCTGGGCTGGCCCGCCGACACCTGCCGCGTTCCTATCGTCGCCGCCGAGCCAAGCTTGGGTCATGAGGTCGCGCTTTCAGCCAGCACAGAACCCGTGTGGACGCACTCCGCCGGCGAGCTGCTCACGGCCGCCGACCCATCCCCGTCGCAAGCCACGTGCTTGCCAGGCGAAAATGACGAGACCATACGTGTGATCAGCGACGGTTCCGATTTCGGAGATCAGTTCGTGTCCCAGGCTATCCCTGTCGAAAAGGACGCCGACTATGTTCTGAAAATTCCGATCAGCTTGATCCAGGGACGAATGGCCGCCAAAGTGACCAGCGAAGACCGCCGCATCACGCTTTCTTCTTATTCAGTACTTGATCGGAAAGGAGATCGTTCAAGACGCAAACCGAAAAAAGGGGCTGAAGACGAAACGGGCGGTGTTGCGACTGGTTCGGATCAGCAGCCAAAGTCCAATCAGGCACCGGCGGGCCAGCAGCGAATGACCTACGCATTGATGCCGTTTGCTACCGGCAACCGAAGCGCAGTGCGATTTGTGGTCAGCAACAACGGAGCGTCCTCCGACAGGTCCGCGGTCGAGATCGGCAATCCCGAGTTGTTTGCGCTGGGCGAGACTCCGCAGCAGTGGTCACGATTGGTTCGCCCGGCGATTCGCGGCGTACAAAGAAATCTCTACACGACAACTCATATGCTCTCGCTCATCGGGATAGGAATCACATTGCTCACGATTGCGCGCCGATGGCGAGCGTTGTTGATCATTCTCGCGGTCCCCGCGTACTACTTGTCCATCCAGTCCGCATTTCACACCGAATACCGCTACATTCTGGCAATCCATTATTTCTTGTTCATCCTCGGGGCGGTGGCGTTGCACGTTGCGGGCGCGCTCGCCTGGAGCGGCGTTCGTCGGATCCTTGTTGTTGCGCGGCGAGGCCCTGGTTCAAGTTCGAGTGTTTAAAGCCGGGCGCCAGGAAAACTCAGGATGTGATCACAGGTCCTCGGCCGGCTGCGCGGTGCATCCGATCCCAACTTTCTGGAACAAGCGGCACACTTCTCCCGAAGCAGCTTCGATCAGCCGGTTCGCCTTTTCGGCGCTCGAGGCCGACGCCGACACGATCACCCGAAAACGCACGTCTTGGCCGAAGTGGCTCGCGCGCGATTTGATGTACACGTTCGGATGGGCCGCAGTGACCTCACGCAACACCGGGGCGAGTTGAGATTCATCGCCGCAGGCGACCGTGATTTCTCGCTCGCGGTAGCAGCCGGGGCCAAAGATCTCGTGGAGCAGCGCCTGGAGCGGGCCTTCGACAATCGCTTTCAGTTCATCGGGGACGCCTGGCAGAGCAACGATGCGGGAGTCTCCAGCTTGAAGCGTCACAGCCGGAGCCGAGCCGATCGGGTTGTCCACCGCGACCGCTCCGGCCGGGAGCAGCGCCATCTTCAAGCGAGCTTCGGTCATCTCGGAGCTTTCGACGAATCCCGCTGAAGCAAGTTCCGCATAACGACTCTCGATGAAATCCCGCGCCGGTTGGTTCGACTCCAACTTTCTGCCGGTTCCTTTTGCGATGCCTGCAAGCGTCAGGTCTTCATCGGTTGGGCCGAGCCCTCCGCATGTAAAGATGAGACCCGCGCGGCGCCCGCGCGACGCCTTCACCGCATCGGCGATCGCATCGATCTCGTCTCGAACTACGGCGATCTGACGCACAAGACCGCCGCGCCCGCGAATGACGCGGCAAAGATAGTTCGAGTTTGTGTCTTGCACCTGCCCGAGCAATACTTCGTTGCCGATTATCAGTATCTCAACACTTATCACGAGCGGATTATACAGCCGGGAAGTCCGTAGCCCGTAGCCTCGCCTCGCTCGCAATGAAAACCTCCCGCGAGCAGCCTCAAACCACAAGCTACTGACTACGGACTACGCGCTACGGACTACGGACCACGGACTACGGACTATTCCTTGGCATCCTTTGAGCCGTTCAAGGACTCAAAGACAATGGTGGGGCCGGGCGCTCGGCTGGTTGGTTCGTGCGGCCACGTCAACAAAGGCCCTGCCACCCTTTTCGACCCGTTCGGAGGAAAAAGACAAATGAAGAGAAGCCGCTTGTTCTTAGGAGCATCTATCGCTCTGCTGTCATTGGCGCTGACCGGCTGTCCCGAGCGCATCAAGATCGGAGACATATCGCGAGATCCGGGCCGCTACTACGACAAAGAGGTTACCGTTGGCGGAAAAGTCGTTCGGTCCTATGGTGCGGTTGGCGCAGGAGTCTACGAGATCGACGACGGGACCGGCACAATTTGGGTCGCCACCGAAAAGTATGGAGTGCCTAGCAAGGACACCTACGTAGGAGTTACCGGCAAGGTCCTTCCCGGAGTCACGTGGGCGGGCCGGAACTACGGGAACGGCATGCGTGAGACTCGCCGGCGCAATGTCGAAAGACGATAGGGTCGCGATGGGCGTGGCTTCGCGATGGTCTACGCGCTGCCGCCCGACTTGAGCAGCTCATATCCTTCGGAGCGCGCGACGTAGGTTGCCGCGGTGATGTCGCCTGTCACGTTCAAGGTCGTGCGGCACATGTCAAGTATCCGGTCCACGCCTAGAATGATCGCGATCAACGCTGGGTTGACCCCGATGGTCACAAGCACCACCACGATGAACGGGATTGAGCCCGATGGCACGCCCGCGGTTCCTATGCCTCCGAGGATGGCCAGGTATGCCACCATTACCTGCTGGCCCAGCGTCAGATCAATTCCTGCAAGCTGCGCCAGGAACAAGACGGTGACGCCCTCGTACAGGGCGGTTCCGTTTTGATTTGCGGTAGCGCCAACGGTCAACACGAAGCTGTTTATCTCGCGAGGCACTCCCAGATTCTCTTCCGAGACACGCAACGCGGTCGGCAGCGTTGCATTGGAGGACGATGTCGAAAACGCGGTCAGCATAACGGTCTTGATGCGGCGGAAAAAATCGAGCGGTGACAGCCGCGAGAGAAAATATACCGATAGCGAATACACGCCGAACATGTGAAGCGCCAATCCGAACAGCACCGTCACTACAAACCAGGCGAGCGCACCCAGCAAGTCCAACCCGAACCGCGCCGTGTTGTTGAACAGCAGGCACGCGACCGCGTACGGCGCGAGCTTCATTATGATGTCTATGATCTTCGCTGAGATCTCGTAGAGCGCCTCCAGTGCTCGCACAAACGGCGCCGACACCGAAGTCGAAACCAATGTGGTAGCGATCCCCAAAATCAAAGCAAAGAACATGAGGTGAATCATGTTGGGCGTGTCGCCTTCCTGCGGGTTCTGTTTGACCCCCGCAATAGCGGCAATCGGGTTTGTCGGCACAATAGTCTTTACGACCTGCATCAGCACCGAGTCGGTCGGCCCCGGTTTCTTCGCTTCTTCGACTCGCTTCGTCGCGTCCGACCCGTATCGCTCCTGAAGGGCGGCCGCAGTCACTGGATCAATGCGCTCGCCCGGACGGACGGTATTGGCGAGCGTCAGCCCGATGACGACTGAGATTGCCGAAATAACCAAGGTGTAGACAAACGTCTTGAGACCAACGCGGCCGAGTTTGCGAACGTCGCCGATACCGGCGACTCCGACCACAAGCGACGAAAATACCAGCGGTATCACGGTCATCAACAACAGGCGAAGAAAGAGCTGGCCTATGGGCTCGGTGATATTCGTGACGACCCACGCGATGCCAGCATTGTCGCCGCCAAACACGGCGTTGCTTGCTATCCCGGCGCCAACCCCAACCACCAGCCCTATAAGAATGCGGGTATGAAGCAGCCAACCTTTCGGGCGATCGGGCGTCGCGTCCTTCAGGTCAGTCGTCTCCTCTTTCTCGTACGCATCGGCGTCTCGCGCAGGAGTCGCCAAACCTTCGTCATCTTTTTCGTCGGCCATTGGTTTCTTCCACTCGATGCAGGAAAGGGTTCTAGCGCGGAGCGCGGTTTCATTTTGATGAGTCGAGTTATCGGCGCGCATACCGGACGGTTGTCGTACACCGACGCCGCTGCGCAGGATAACCATCGCCCGTGTGGTGATGCTCGAACGCGATGGCTCAAGGCTTATAGCACAGGGCTTGAGCCGCGAGCAATCTCGCCGGTGGAGCAAGAACAGAACGCCGCTTGACTATTCCGGTCGCACAAGTATCAATCTCCACCCGTCGTCTTGGCGGTGTCCAAATGCAGGACACGAGGCTGATGTTTCGTCAGCCTGGTCAAAATGTTTGGCCTTGATACTGTGCGTGCGATTCGCAATCGCAGCAAGGCGGCACGGCGGCACTCCCAGGCCGCGCCCGTCATCAACTCAATGATCGGTCTTCAATGGGGTTGCGCGACTTCATCAGGCAGATGTTCGGCCCGCTTCTTATGAAGAATGCGGGCGGTGCGCTCGCGCTGTGCTGCCTCACCGCTCCTTGATCGTCATCAACATCCCGTGACGCGGCCGAAGCGTGAATGTCGGATCAGGCTCCACGGGATGGCCCGGCACAAGATCAAGCGTGAATCTTTGCGCGAGAGTCGCGACCGCCAAATGGGCTTCCATCAGAGCAAAGTTGTTGCCGATGCACTGACGCGCTCCTCCGCCAAACGGAAAGTACGCATAGCGCGGCCGCCCTTCGGAGCGTTCGGGAGTGAATCGCTCGGGGTCAAACTGCTCGGGTTTCTCCCAGAAATCCGGATGCCGCTGAGTAACCCACTGGCTGAGGTTAACCAGCGAACCCGCCGGTATGTGATACCCGCCGAGGGTGTCGTCCCCGATCGCCTCGCGCGGAAGTCCCCACGCCGGCGGATACAGACGCATCGACTCAGCGAACACCATCCTGGTGTAAGGGAGCCGGTCCAGATCGTCGAGCCCCGGCGGACGGCCGTTCAGTACCTGATCGAGCTCGGCGTGCAGCCTGGTCCGGGCTTCGGGGTTCTGACTCAGCAAGTACCACGTCCACGAAAGCGCCGCCCCGGTAGTCTCGTGGCCGGCCAGAATCAATGTCATCACCTCGTCGCGGAGTTGCTGGTCGCTCATCCTTTCACCTGTGTCCTCGTCGCGCGCGGCCAACAGCATCGAGAGCAGATCGCCGTTGTCTTCAGCCGTACGCCGCCGTTCGTCGATCACGCCGAAGACCATCTCATCCAGCAGTCGCTTAGCCTCTTTGAACCGCCGGTTGCGTCGAGTCGGCACGCTTACCGGTAGACTGAGCGCGTGATTCATCCGATAGCTCACGTGTTCGAAAGTCTCTCTCACGGCGTGACCCAGGCGGTCGGCATCGCTGCTGATGTCAGTCGAGAACAACGCGACGCTTACGACCTTGAGCGTCAGCCGCATCATCTCGTAAGAAACGTCAATCGTGGGATTCTGTTTAGCGTGCGCGCTCAGGTCTTTAGCGGCCGACTGCGCGGATTCGGCCATCAGATCGACGAGCGTCGCCAGTTTCGAGCGATGAAACGCCGGCTGAATCAATCTCCTTTGATGAAGCCAGAAGTCGCCTTCGCTTGTAAGTATGCCTTTGCCGGCCAGCAGACTGACGGGTTTGAAGAACAAGTCAGGCTTGCGATAGTTGTGCTGATTTGTTTGTAGGACGTGCTCGACGTCTTTCGGATGAGTGACCAGGTAGAGGTAGATCCCTGGGAAGGCACGCACGCGAACCACGTGGCCTAGCTGGTTTGTGACTTGCGGATTAAAGCGCAGTGGGTCCCGTTGCAGCACGGTCATGTTGCCAAAGAGGAGGCTGCCACGGAGTGTGGGCGCTGGCCTGGCGCTTCCGTTGTTGGTCATGAGCAAGCCCGTGCTGGCCTTCCAGAGTTGAGATCAAGGTCCAGCTACTGCTGATGCTCGGGATGTGTGCAGCCGGTGAACTCCTTCAGGTAAGAGTTGCCCTTGTAGCGAAGTTCTTGTTTTATGCCGATCTCGGACGTGTAGTAACCATCGACGGTCGCATACTTGATCGTGCGGAAGAATTTCTCCTCGACCGTTTGAGGTGATTTCTCGTTCTTGCTGATATGGTTTAGCAGCTCGATCTGCTGATCGGCGTTCGCGTCGGGGAACGGCTTGCCAAACCTTTCGCGGCTCATCTTGTTGACCGCCGCGAGTCCGTCACGCCAAGTCTGTTTGGTCGGCTCAGATGAAGCGCTAACGATCAGGTCGATGTACTCGTTGACCTTTGCTTCTTTTGCGCCGGGTGAGCTGTCGTCGGCTGGGATGATGCGTTCGGACATCTCGACGACCGTGCGGTTCTCCTGTTCGGTGAAGAAGAGGAGAGCTTGCGGTGGGGCGGTGGTCGCAGCTCGCACGGCTCGGTGTGCGTGATCGTGCGCGGCTTCCTGGGCGCCGGAGCTTGCAGAAAGCACCGGCAAGGCAGCGATCACTCCCGCGCCGACCCCGATGGTCTTGATCGCTTCTCGTCGAGTTATCTCATCCTTTTCGCTTGCCATTCCTGGAGCCTCCTTCGGTGATCTGACCAATTCGTGCACGCGCTGAACCGCGAGCCTTTCAACGACCCTTAAGCACCGATGCAAACCAACGTCTGCGTTCGGGACTCACGGGCGCCTCGACGATACGGCAGAAAACTTGAGATCCAACCCGCTCGAGATCGTCGCGCCATTTCCGTTCCGCAAGGTAGTAGCCTTCGCTGTCCTCGAGCAAGATTCTATGCGGGAACTGGTCTTGCCACTCGACGTGAAACGCGCGGCCCCAGAATTCGTCTTTGGCTTTGATATCGAATCTGATCCGCCGCGCCACGCTAGAACATCCTCTCAGCCTAAGCGGCTCGAATCACCCGGTTTCAATCAGGCAGCAAAGCTATATCAGAGCTAATCGGCTTGTCAAACTTGGGAGTCGCGCCTATGAGCGGCCTTTCGACCAGTTTCGCTTCCTGCGAGTAGGTCGTGTCACAACTTCAATTCTCCGCGTTGTCTCGGCGTCTCAGCGCCTCCGCGGTTAACGGTTCTCGGACGTTAACTAACCGCGGAGACGCAGAGCCGCAGAAGTCCCGCGGAGAAGAAATTCGAATTAAGACACTGTCTGCGAATGACGCTCTAGACCCTTTCTGCTAAGCTTCAACTATGTTACTGACTCGGCTTGAAGCTTCAGGTTTTCGCAACCTTGAAGGCTTCGCGGAGTTCGGGTCGGGGCTCAACATCTTCTACGGCGACAACGCCCAGGGTAAGACCAACTGGCTCGAAGCTATCTACGTTCTCGGCACCACCAAGTCGTTTCGCACCATCCAGGTTCGCGAGTGCATCGCCTTCGACGAGCCGCAATGTCTCCTGCGAGGAGAAACCTCTCGCGGGGCGCTCACCAAACAACTGCAGCTTCTTCTCACCGAGAGCTCAAAAGAGCTTTACCTCAACGGCAAGCGCGAAGCGTTGGTCCGCTACATCGGCAACCTCGATGTGTTCGTGTTTTCGCTTGAAGAGATGGATGTGATTCGCGGCGAGCCTGGCCAGCGCCGCCGTTTTATCGACCGGGCGGTAGTCAGCGCTTCTCCATCCTTTCTGAACACGCTTGCCCAATACAATCACGTCCTAAAACAGAAGAACCGCCTGCTGAGCGAAGCGAGCGCAAGCGAGCAGCCGCAGCGCTTTCTAAGCCAGGTCGAGGCGTGGAACGATCAGCTTGTCGAGCTGGGCTCGGACATTCACAACGGGCGCACGAGCTATGTCGCGCGGTTAAACCGGGAGCTGGGAGCAAACGACCACGGGCGAGCGTTGTTTGGTGCCGAACGCATAAACGTGCGCTACCGCTCGCAGCTCGAAGGTAAAGGCGACTTGGATGGCTTCGCGGAGCTTTTTCGCGAGCGCCTGGGCCTTAGATTAAAGGCTGAAATCGAGGCGGGTCACTCGCTGATCGGGCCTCATCGCGACGATTTGGAGATACTGGCGGACGGCCGCGAAGTCTCTCGTTTCGGGAGCGCCGGGCAACAGCGAAGTGCCTTATTACTCCTTGATTTAGCGCAGGTCTCCATCTATAATCAGATTTACGACGAAAGCCCCGTTTTGCTCATCGATGACATCGATGCCGAGCTGGACCGAGGACGGATCGAGTCGCTGCTTTCGGAGCTTGAAGGGCGGACTCAGACATTCGTCAGCACGTCGCGCAGGGCAATAGCGAATCGGTACCGCGACCGCGCTTCTGTGTACTACGTAGAGCGGGGTCAGGCGATCCTTGAGGCTGGCTCTGCGGGGCCGGATTCTCACATCGAACAGGCGCAATAGGCGCCGGGCGGGAGCACCGATGAAACGGATGAGCGAGGCTTCCGGCCAGATGGGCTTGTGGGGTCAGGCGGAGGGTTCCAGCAAACAATTGAAGCAAGTTTCGAGTAAGGAGATGGGTGTGGCTAATAGTTCACAGGATTACGCCGCGGCTTCGATCACGGTTCTCGAGGGGCGAGAAGCCGTACGTAAGCGGCCGGCGATGTATATCGGTTCGACAAGCGAGTTGGGTCTTCATCATCTGGTTTACGAAGTCGTTGACAACTCGATCGACGAAGCGCTGGCCGGGCACTGCGACCGCGTCGAGGTTTTTATTCATCTGGACAACTCCATCACGGTGATCGACAACGGCCGAGGAATCCCGGTCGATATTCATAAGCAGGAGAAGATCTCTGCTGCCGAAGTGGTCCTGACCAAGCTCCACGCTGGCGGCAAGTTCGACACAAACGCGTATAAGGTTTCGGGCGGGCTTCATGGCGTGGGCGTTTCGGTAGTGAACTTCTTGTCCGAGAAGCTGACTCTTGAAATCTGGCGCGACGGTAACACCTACGAGCAGGAGTACGTGCGCGGAATCGCGCAGGGCCGGCTTCAGCAAACCGGCAAGACCCGCCGGCGCGGTACCAAGGTCACGTTCAAGCCTGACACTGAGATCTTCGAGGTCATCGAGTTCAACTTCGACACGCTTTCGCAGCGCCTGCGCGAGAAGGCGTTTCTGAATTCCGGTATTCGCATAACCATCAACGATGAGCGGACGGACAAGTCTCACGAGTTCTTCTACAAAGGCGGCATCGCCGAGTTCGTGAGGCATTTGAACAAAAGCAAGAATGTCTTGCACCCTCAGCCGATTCATTTTGAGAAGGAATCGACGGATTCGGATCCCGTCGGGATCGAAGTCGCCATTCAATACAACGACGGCTACAACGAGATCGTGCACTCGTTTGCCAACAACATAAACACAGTTGACGGCGGCACGCACTTAACCGGTTTTCGGGCTGCGCTTACCCGGACGATCAACAATTATGCGAAGTCCTCCTCGCTCTTTAAGAAGGACGACGAGAAACTCGCGCCGGAAGACGTTCGCGAGGGACTGGTCGCCGTCATCAGCGTGAAGCTTCCGCAGCCTCAGTTTGAAGGCCAGACCAAAGGCAAGCTGAACTCGGACATCAAAGGCCAGGTCGAAGCCTATGTGAACGAGAACCTCGGACGCCACTTTGAGGAAAACCCCTCGGTCGGCAGGAAGATCATCGCCAAGGCGATCGACGCGGCTCGCGCGCGCGAAGCTGCGCGCAAGGCTCGCGACCTGACGCGTCGCAAGGGCGCGCTTGATTCGGCAGCGCTGCCGGGCAAGCTTGCCGACTGCTCCGAGAAGGACCCGGCTTTGTGCGAACTCTTCCTGGTAGAGGGCGACTCGGCGGGCGGCAGCGCCAAGCAGGGTCGAAATCGCCAATTCCAGGCGATCCTTCCGCTCAAGGGAAAGATCATCAACGTCGAGAAGGCGCGCTACGACAAGATGCTCGGGCACTCGGAAATCCGAACGATGATCACCGCGCTCGGGACGGGTATAGGCACGACGGACTTCGACCTTTCGAAGCTTCGCTATCACCGGATCATCCTGCTGTGCGACGCGGACGTTGACGGTTCGCACATTCGGACGCTGTTGCTCACGTTCTTTTACCGGCAGATGCCCGAGCTGATCGACCATGGCCACATCTACATCGCCCAGCCGCCGCTGTTCAAGATCAAAAAGGGTAAGTCCGAACAGTACATGCACGACGAGAAGGACCTGTCGAAGTTCCTGATGCGCAAGGCGACCGAGAACATAACCGTCACGGTGAAAGCTACGGACAAGGAATTGAAAGGCGCTGAGCTTCGCAAGTCGCTGGAGAAGCTTGCCGAGATGAACAACTATTTCGACAAGCTCGAGCGCCGGGTTCACGACCGCAAGATAATCGATATCGTCATCGACGCGCTGGCGGGACTGGACGGCTTGCTGAAGTCGGGGGGCGGCGTAAAACTGCACGAAGTGTTTGAGAAGGAGAAGCTGCTCGAGAAAGTCGCCAAAGCGCTCGAAGCCGGCAAGTATGAGACGGAAATCGAGGGCGATGAAGAGCACGGCAAGTTCGAGATCGCAGTTGCGCGTTCGCGCGGCAACGGCCGGATCGTGATCGACTGGGAGCTTGCGACGCACGTCGAGTTTCAGAAAGCGGTGCAGCTTTACGGCGAGCTTCAGGACCTGAGCCGCCCGCCGTTCATCATCAACGAGAACGGCGGTCATACAGCCATCGATTCGCGGCGAGCGCTGTTGGAACACGTGATGAGCGCCGCGAAAAAAGATCTAAGCATTCAGCGCTACAAGGGATTGGGTGAGATGAACCCGGAGCAGCTTTGGGAGACTACGTTGAACCCGGAGACTCGGACGATCCTGAACGTTCAAGTAAACGACGCGGTTGAGACCGACGAGATGTTCACGGTGTTGATGGGGGACGCAGTCGAGCCTCGACGGAAGTTCATCGAAGACAACGCGCTGGACGTGAAGAACTTGGATATCTAGCGCGAGCAAGATACATGGTCGAACTCAGGAGGGCTGAGATTGGATCTTCTCGGCCCTTTGTTTTCTTTGGCCGCACTCGCCGCATTCTGCTAGAACTTCCTTGAAGCCCCAGGTTAGCATTGCGAGCGCTTCCCAAATCGGCTCGATTCTCATATTGACTTGAACCGGCTGTTTTCGATCATCTTCGACAGATATTCGGTGCGGAGTCATAAATGAGTGAAACATCCAAGATAGAATGGACGGATGCTACCTGGAATCCCGTTCGAGGGTGCACAAAGATCAGTCCTGGCTGCACGCACTGCTATGCCGAAACCTTCGTGGAGAGGTTCCGTGGTGTGCCCGGGCATCCATACGAGCAAGGCTTCGGTTTGCGTCTGGTGCCCGACAAGCTGACGCAGCCGTTGCTGGCACAATCAACCTCGATGGGATGGACTGGGTCATAGTCGGCGGCGAGTCAGGGCCGCAAGCCCGTTCGATGGACTTGGCGTGGGTTCGCGAGATTCGACAGCAGTGTGAACAGGCGCAAGTAGCTTTTTTCCTAAAGCAACTTGGCGGCAGAAAAAGCAAGCGCGGAGGTGACGAAGCCTTGCTAGACGGCAGGCTATGGCGCGAGCAACCCGCTCGACCGGATGCGAACCTTTAGTACGCCCGGATCAATTGTCCGAATGAAGCAAGCTATCTGGAGAGGGGCACCCTTCGGAGACTTCGCATTTAGAGGAGCTCGCTTCCGGTCAGCTCGGCCTAGATTTGCGAGTTTCGGATTTCGGACCATTGAAGTCCGCCTTGAGAGGGGAATTTCGGGGCAGGGGGTGGGTGACCATCAAGCAAGTTGCTGACTTCGTTGCGTCAGACAAGACGGACTATCACACCAGTCAGTTCAAGACGAATGCGCTCGTACCAATGGAGGATAAGGGGGAGATCGAACCCGATGAAACCACACGCACGAGGAAACGCACTTATCCCAATGGCACGAAGCTTCGCTTTCTCTAGAGTTCTTCGGATCACTGACGATCTCCAATCCCCCTTGATCAGTTCGAAGCCATTCTCGGCGAAGTGCGAGTGTCCAAGCACACAGTTGCTGGAGTGAGAGAACCCACCGAGATCATCAGAAAACCGCTAGACACGGCTCGCAGTTTGTTATAGCCTTTGTGCCATCGCGGGAAGGCACATCAAGGCCGGCCTGCAGCCTATACCGATCTCGCGAGTGGCCTCGCTTCCGTTAACAACCGAGTCTTGCAGGAAGGTCAGCGGTCATGCGTGATCAGGTTTTCATAAGCTATAGCCATGAGGATCAGAAATGGCTCGAGAAGCTACACACCCACCTAAAACCCTTTGAACGTACTCACACGATTCAGTTTTGGGACGACAGCAAGATAAAAGCCGGCGCCAAGTGGTTCGAGGAAATCCAGAATGCGCTCGCCTCCGCCAAAGTCGCGGTGTTGCTGGTCAGCCCTAACTTCCTCGCGTCGGACTTCGCCGCCGAACAAGAGTTGCCGCGTCTTTTTGAGGCTGCCGAAAAAGACGGGCTCACCATCCTCTGGGTCTCATTGAGCGCGTGCGCTTACAGCGAAACCGATATAGTGAAATACGAGGCCGCAAACGACCCGACGCGACCGCTCGATAGCCTCAGGTCCGCTAAGCTGAATGAAGAGTTGGTTAAGATTTGCGAAATGGTCAAGCAAGCTCTCGAGGCCTCCTTGCCTCCGAGCCTGCCAATGGCCTTGGCGGCTGGAGCGGGCAGAGGGACGGCTGTCGCGAGGACGCCTCAACCCAGACCAACCAGACGCACCGAAGAGCAGCAGGAGACGAGCGCCGCCACCACCGCAACAACGCAAGCCCAGCAAGCGCTCGAGAAGAGCGCACACAAATACCGGACAAAGTCGAAGGTCCTTCTCGCCGCTGCCGTTATGATCGTCGCGGCAGTCGCGTCGCTTGCGATCCTATCCAGCTTTATCCTGGCTACCGGGACGTTCGTTGTAGTGCATGTTTCCGACCCGCAGGAGCGGCCAATTGAGGCGGTCCAACTGGGAACAAAAGGCGTTAGTTCCAAAAGCCAGCCTACCGACGGCGCTGGCAACACCAGGCTGACCTTTCCGCAACGTATCGAACAAGACACCGAGGTTTCTCTTGTCGTAGTGAAGCCGAGTGGATCTCTGGCCATAATCTCGCCCTGGCAAGGCCGGGTTAAGGTGAGGCGGCTGGATAACGAGGCGGTGGATTACGAAGAAGTGGTGCTGTCACCGCCCGGCGATAAGACAGCGTTGCAGACAGACCTGGTCCGCCGAGCGCTCGCATCCAAAGTCAACGCGGCAAGCGCTCCGAAGACGCCCATCCAGAAGCCAGCCGCCGAGCGCCAGCAAGCCGCGCTGTCGAGAACAGCTCAGGAATACGGATACAGCCAGGATGAATTAGTCAAAGCCATATTGGCGCTCGCTGAATCAAAAGACGCGTTGGACCGAGGACTGGCAGCCCAATTCAAAGGAGACTATCCCGAAGCAAAGAAAATTCTGGAAGACTTACTCCGTCAACTGGAACAAGGGTCGAGCATTGTCGGTCCCAGAGTCCCGCTTGCAACGTTCTTTATTAGCGCGGGTGCGCTCGGCGGCCAGGGTAGCCAGGAGCAGCAAGCACGCATCACCGATTCAGCTTTCTTTCTCGGCCAGGCATTGTACGAGCAAGCCGGGTACGCGGAGGCCGCTGGGGCGTACCGGAAGGCAATAGCGATTCGGCCGAATGACCCTGAGATTCTCAATAGCCTTGGGTTGGCCCTATACCGCACCGGTGACTATTCAGAATGCGAAGGGGTATTCAAACGATCATTAGAGATCAGGGAGAGCGAGTTGGGACCGGACCATCCAGACGTTGCGCTGGGCCTCAACAACCTCGCCGAGGCTTATCGAAAGCAGGCAAGGTACAGCGATTCCGAACGCCTTAACCGGCGGGCATTGGAAATCAGGCGCAACTCGGAGGCAGTGGACCCACTGGATGTGTCTGAGAGTCTGAATAATCTTGCGGTTCTTTTTTTCGAGGAGGGCAAGTACAAGGAAGCCGAACCGCTGTACGAGGAGTCACTGAAGATCTTCGAAGAGCGTCTGAGAAGCAACGATCCCGATCTTGCGATTAGCCTCAACAATCTTGCATCGCTGTACCACATTCTGGGCAAGTACTCGGAAGCTGAAGCCCTTTTCCAGCGATCCTTAGGGATCATTGATCAGTTACCCGAAGCTGCAGCTTCCGATGTCGCCACCTGGCTGAATCTCGGCAGGCTCTACACCGACGAAGCCAAATACGATAAGGCTGAAGCGTTGTACAAGCGCACCCAAAAACTCCTGAAGGAAGATCTACGCCCCGACCAGGACAAGCTTGCAACTACCCTCGCCTATCTCGGCGGGCTCTATCTCCGCCAGGGCCGATATCCCGAGGCACGCCAGCGACTGAGCGAGGCATTTGAGATAAGGAGTATAAGAAAGTCACCCGACCACCCTGGTCTCGCCGACAGCCTTTTCAACCTCGGGACGTTGGATCGCATCGAGGGCAGATACCCTGACGCGGAGCTGCGCATAAACCAGGCGGTTGAAATCTGGGAGAAGAAATTTGGGCCGGGGGACTCCAGGGTCGCTTCGGGTCTGAATGGTCTGGGCAAGCTTTATTTTCGGCAAGGCAGATATTCGGAAGCGGAACCGCTCTACGAGCGCTCACGTCTGGTATGGGAAACCTCGCGAGGCTCGGAGCATCCCTATCTCGCCGGCTTCATCAACAACCTGGCGGAATTGCGCAGGGTGCAAGGCAGATACTCGGAGGCGGAGCAGTTGTGCACGCAATCCCTGGCTTTGAGCGAGAAGGTCTTGGGCCAGCATCATCCTGATGTAGCGGAAAGCCTTCGCGGCTTGGCGGAGGCATACAGCGCGCAGGGCAGGTACGTCGAAGCGGAGCAGCTCTTCAAGCGCGCGGGGCGGATTGTAGAGAAGAAACTGGGGCCTAACCACCCTGCCGCGGCGCTCACATTCAACGGGTTGGGGTTGCTTTACCTTCGCCAAGGCAAGTACCAAAAGGCAGAGGTTATGTACAAGCGGGCCGAGACGCTTTTTGAAAACACGTTTGGCTCAAGCCACCCCGAGGTGGCTATGGTACGCGGCAACCTCGCCGGTCTGCGCCGCCTCCGAAGCGAGGCCCGGCGCAGAATTGTTTCTTGACCTACATGGTTGACGCGTCGGCCGGCGTTTCCTATTCTGAGGCGGATCAAACATAGCGCTCGGCCCAGGTCCCGGTCCCATACATCGAAGAGACAACAGAATGGTAGTCTCAAAAACTCACACGAGGCTGTTGCCGCCGGCGGTGTTGCTCTCCGCTGCACTTACGTTCATTGCCTTTGCGTCTTCGTCCCCTTTTGAGGATGTTTTGTCCGACGATGGGTACTACCTAGACGTCGCCGTTCTGCAACGTACCGGAGTGCTAACAGCTAAAGGCGGAGTAAAGGTTAACGGAAATCAAGCGAAGACTGGGCACACTATTCTTAGCAACAGCAAGATTGTGACGGCGTCAGACGGTGTCGCGCTGGTGGATCTTGGTCCACTGGGCCGGATAGCGATTGGCGAGGGAACGATTATAACCCTGGTCTTCACGCGCGAATCGGTACATGTGAAATCCGAGTGCGCTCGCACAAGAATCGAGGTCGCCAGCGGGCAAGTCGATGTTGAGTCGCCTCGAAGCGAGACCCTGGGGGCGGGCGACAGCAAAAAGTACCGCGGTTCGGCCCAAGCGGCCTCGCGGGTTGCGGTGTTTGAGATTCGTTGTGTCGGCGGGCGGCTCGGAGCTCTCCGGCGAACGGGGCGCGGCATTCTTGCAGCGGTAGAGGAAGTCGGTGAAGAATTTCCACCCCCCCAGATTAGTCCGGCGCAACCTTGAGACGGATCTCGGGAAAGGGTCGTCCTCGCGTTAGCGTTTTTGCTGGTTGCTTCCATGTTGGTGCACGTTTATCCAGACGAATCAACCAGATTGCCAGATCGTGAAAGCCTTAACCGTATCTCTCTTCTCAGACGAACCCTGGATGCTCGAAAGGTGAGTCAGCTCTACAACGACGCCGCGCTTGCTGTTGAATCGTCAGAGGATCGCTCTCACCTGTCGTGGCGATGGAAACCACCGCTGCTCGCACCGGACTAACGGCGGACTGTACAAACCGCGGCCATAGAGGACACAACCATGCCCGGCAAGGTCAACCTCGATATTTTTGACTCAGCGACGAGGGCCTAGAAGACTAGCTAACCTTCCCGATCCGGACGTGATCGCTCAAAGAAAATCGCCGAGGACTTACAGGCGGCGCTCTTCCAGTTCGAAACGATCCTGGCGGATCTGAAATCATAACGATCCCGCTTGTCGGGTGATCTTAAGTAGAAATCATTGACACGCAGTGTAAGATGGTAATCGAGCAGCATGGCCCGCTGCTTTTGAAGCCTGCCCCGAAAGACAAACCGAATCGAAGCTCAATGCAGCAGGAATGCCCTTCTCGCAATTAACGAGCAATGGGAGGTCAGTCTATGTTCGGGAACGGTCCGGTTACTTTTTCGATAAGAGAGATCAAGCGAATCTATCCAAACGAGTGGGTTGCGATTCTGGTCAGCGACACCGACTCAGACGGCTTTGCGCTCAAAGGCGAAGTCATTGTGCATGACCCAGATGAAAAGTGTGTCTGGGCCGCGGTCAGGCTCGGCGAAGCGGAAGATCCGGTCTATGTCTTTCACACGGGCTCCGGGCAGATAGTTTCAGCCGTTGCTTGATCGAAAGACCTTTTCGGATCCTCGCTATTCGTTCTAGACTTGCCCAGCAATCTTAGGCTGTGTATCCCACCTTAGCGTGCTTCTTTACCCGCTTGCTACAATACAAGAGAAACCTCAGAGCTGAGGATGAGGGTCGCCCGATGTTTGTCGGCGTAACGTGCGGTGTGGCGACGAATGCGAAGCGAATTGCATTAACTGCCTTGCCGCGCTTGCAACACCGATGCGTCAACTGAGCAGGAGAGAACCATGATCAAAACGATTCGAGCAAGCGAAAGATATTTCTCAGATTTCGGATGGCTGAAGACCTACTGGCTCTTCTCATTCGACCACTACCACGATCCTTCAAACATGCAGTTCGGCTCGCTCCGAGTGTTCAACGACGACGTCGTAGCGGCAAACAACGGCTTCCCTACTCACCCGCATCGCGAGATGGAGATCATCACGACCGTGCTCGCTGGCGAAGTCACTCACGAGGACAGCATGGGCAACCGAACGGTTATCAAGGCGGGCGACGTCCAACGAATGTCAGCCGGCACCGGCATCACCCACTCCGAATACAACCTCGGTGACAGCCCGGTGCACCTGTATCAAATCTGGATTCTTCCTGACGAAAGAAGACTCAAGCCGAGCTACGATCAACGACAGTTCTCCGCCGAGCAGCGGAAGAACCGCTTGTTGGCGGTCGTCTCTGGACGAGGACTGCCCGATGTCGTTTCGGCTCACACCGACTCGACGATCTATTTGGCCGACTTCGACGCCGGGCACACCGTGCACTTTCCGATCGAGGACTCGCGCGGTGTGTTCGTCTACGTCACGAAGGGCGACCTGGGCATCAATGACGAGCGGCTCACGACAAAAGACCAGGCGCGAGTCAAGGACCTCGGATCGCTGAAGCTGGAAGCCTACGACGACACCAGCTTCATCCTGATAGATGTGCCGGCTCGTGAACACTAGGCGTTGATAGTCAGCGGGAGGTGCAGCCACCAAGCCTCAACCTTAACTCTAAGAAGGATCGCTCTATGTTTTCAGAGAAAGAAAAGGACTACCTCAAGACCCTAAAACTCGCAAGGATAGCAACGGCTTCCGCGGATGGTCAGCCTGATGTTGCTCCAGTGGACTTCGAGTTTGACGGCGAGTACTTCTACGTCGGCGGGCTGACCATAACCAGGACCTTTAAATACAGGAACGTCCTGAAAAACCCCAGGGTGTCGATCGTCTTCGATGATTTCGAGAACGCGAACCCATGGAGGCCTCGCGGCTTGAAAGCGCATGGGACAGCGGACATCGTAAGCGGGCAGGGTCGAGTGATGCCGGGTGAGAATATTCGAATCAAACCCTCGAAGTCGTGGAGTTGGGGCATCGAGGAGCCCGCGATCATCGACGGCAAACCAAAGCTGAAAAAGAGCGGACCGTAAGCGATTACTGATGCTGTGATATCACCCGCTCGAGTAGCTCAAACGTGATGTTGCGGCCGGTGATGATCGCAGCAACGCGGCGGCCCTCAACGAGGGGATCGGCAAGCGCGGCGATGCTCGCGGCAGCCGAACCTTCGATCATGAGATGATCTTCGCGCGCGACTCGCGAAATCGCATTTCGGATGGATTCTTCAGTTACAAGGACAATTCCATCGACTAATCGCTGAACGATCGGAAAAGTGATCGACCCCGGCTCGATGTTTCCCGCAAGGCCGTCAGCGATCATTTCTTGTTCCTCGATCGCTATCAACCGGCCAGCTCGAAGCGCTTCACTCATAGTCGGCGAAGCTTCGGGCTCCACGCCGTAGATTTTGATGTTTGGTTTGACGGCTTTCGCGGCTATCGCCACGCCAGCGATCAACCCGCCCCCTCCGACCGGAACTATGATCACCTCAACATCGGGCGCGTCTTCCAGTATTTCAAGAGCGATCGTACCCTGGCCTGCAATCACGTCTTCGTCGTTGTAAGGAGACACAAACGCTCGGCCGCTTTCGCGCTGCATCGCGCGGGCCGCACGCTCGGCTTCGTCGTAGCTTGCACCGCGCTCGATGAGCGTGACCGGATACCGGCGTATCGCTTCGACCTTCGCGCGCGACGCAGACTCGGGCACCACGATAGTCGCGTTGATCCCAAGCGCCTCTGCGCAATGGGCTACTGCAAGTCCGTGATTGCCCGCGGAAATGGTCAACACGCCGTTCGCGCGCTCATCCGCGGTCAGAAGAGAGAGCTTTGCCATCGCGCCGCGTATCTTGAACGAACCGGTGACTTGAAAGCTCTCGAGCTTGAGCATTACGTCGCGGCCGTGCTCGCGCGAGAGTTGGCGCGCATACTCGAGCGGCGTACGATGCGCGACTCCCGCGATTCGCGTTCTGGCTTGATCGATGTCCCTGAGTGTTATCTCGACCATGGATAGAGGGCCTTCGTGTAAGACTGGATCGATGAAGAAGGTTCAGAAACAGACTCGAGTTTATGCAAGGGGTGGCATGGTGCTGCCAAGCCCAGTCAACCAGGCGCGCCGCCCTTCTTTCTGCGCTGCTTTATTCGAATCGGCGTTGCAAAGAAACCGAACTGCTCGCGAAGCCTGTTTATGAGATACCGCTCGTATGAGAAATGAAGTTTCGCTCTCGGGCTGCGCGACGAAGTGAATACCACAAATGTGGGGGGGCGAGTCGCTCCCTGCGTGATGTAGAGGACGCGGAAGGGATACTTCGAGGGCGTGGTGGCGCGCGGCTGATCCAGGTGCCGCTCGAAAAACTTGTTAAGCTCAGACGTAGAAATGCGTTTCGCGCGTTCTTCGAAGGCGTGCCGCGCGAGTTCCAACAGTTTTGTTACTCGCAATCCGGTTTTGGCGGAGACAAACGCGATTGGCGCGTAGTCTGCGAACTTCATCATGTCCCGTATGCGCGTCTCAAAGAGCTTCGTCGTGTGCGAATCCTTCTCAACCGCGTCCCACTTGTTAACCGCGATTATCAAGCTCGCGCCGGCCTCGTGCGCGTAACCTCCGATCGTAGCGTCGAGCGCAGTTGGTCCCTCGGTCGCGTCGATTAAGAGGATCGCCACGTCCGCCTGCTCGAGATGCTGCCGCGCCATGACTACCGAGACCTTTTCGGCGATCAGTTCGGGTTTGCCTTTGCGGCGGATGCCAGCGGTGTCGATTAATCGAAACGACGTGCCTGCAAACTGGATCTCTGTGTCGATCGCGTCGCGGGTAGTGCCGGGGACTGGGGAGACGATGACGCGCTCTTCACCCGTCAGGCAATTTACAATTGACGATTTGCCGACGTTCGGGCGGCCAACTACAGCGATGCGAATCTCGTTGCGCGGCTCCTCGCTGACTTCGTGAGCGGGGAGCAGGTCGAGCGCAGCGTCGAGCAGATCGCCTACGCCGTCGCCGTGCTCGGCCGAGATCGGAAACACGCCCGCGAATCCCCAGCGCTCGAACTCGGCCGCGTCGGCTTCAAGCTTCGCGGTGTCCACTTTGTTCGCTGCGATGAAGACTGGCTTGCTGGTAAAACGGGCGAGTGCCGCGAGTTCTTCGTCGAGAGGAGTGATGCCCACTCGCGCATCGACGACGAGCAGGATCAGAGAGGCTTCGTCGAGAGCGGCGCGCGCCTGGCTAAGGATATTACTCGGAATCAGTTCCCGATCGTCTGGAATGATGCCGCCGGTGTCCACCAGTTGAAACTCGCGCCCGCGCCACTCGGCGCGTCCATAAATGCGATCGCGGGTGATCCCGGATTCGTCGCCGACTATTGAGCGGCGCGTGCCGGTGAGCTTGTTGAACAGCGTCGACTTGCCGACGTTCGGACGTCCTAATATCACGACGGTCGGCAGTTCGTGTTTTTGCGGCTTAGCAGCGGCCTGTCCTGTTTCGTCTTGCTTCACGTGTGTCCCTGCTTTGACTCTATCTTGCGGGCCGGAGCTTTTACAAGCAGGCCGATGTTGGCCCGCTCCGTATGTTGTCATATAATCAGCCGCGAGTTACTGGTCCTATGTTCGGCACGATCAAGAATCTACTGCGGGAGCGTAGTGACACGCCGCGTGCTGCGCATCTCGAACTCGGCGAAGTGGGCGAGCGGAAGGCGCTTGAGTACCTCGTAAAGGCCGAGGGCTATCGCATCGCGGCCACGAACTTTCGGGTGCCGGTCGGCCGCGGCTTGAAAGGGCAGAAGCTCACCGCCGAGATCGACATCATAGCTTATGACGGCGAGACGCTCGCCTTCGTCGAAGTGAAGACCCGAACTTCAGATGATCTTGTTGCGCCGGAACGGGCGGTGGGCTTAAGGAAGCAGCGGCAAATCGCGCGGGCGGCGCGACGGTACCGGCAGTTGATCGATGTCGTTCAAGAGCGGTACCGATATGATGTCCTGACGATAATCCCGGGAGGAGGCGAAGACAAAATCGAATTGCTGCGAGGTTACTTCGACGATCGCGTATTTCAACGCACTCGATTCTTCAGCACCAATGGATAAGGATCCAATCGAGGGCTGGTCGCCTGGCAGGCTCCTGAAAAGCGAGGGCGCCACCAAGCCACGGCGACACCAAGCTGCACCAGCTCGCTGATAGCAATATGTTATTAGCTTTGTATTTCTTGGCGCCTTCGTGCCTTAGGTGCGATGGGTTAGCTCTTCAGTAGCCTGCTAGAACTCCACCTCGGTTTCCGCCAGATACTTCGCCGCGTCCGTAGGGTTCAGCGGGTTGATATAGATTCCGCTTCCCTGCTCGAAGCCCGCCCAGATCGTTGTCCTAACCAGAATCTCGATGTGCCAGTGAAAGTCGTCGCGGATTGTGCTGTAGTCCCCGGTCCGCGGCATCACGTTCAAGTTCGGCGCAGAGTGGATATAGAAGTTATACGGCGGATTGCCCAGCAACGTGTAGATTTTCATCAGAACGGTCTTCAAGATCCTGGCCAGCTCGACACGCTCCTCGGGCGAAGTCTGGATGAATGAGTGCTGATGCGACTTGGGCGAAATGTGTACCTCGTACGGCATTCGCGCGGCGAACGGAATATACGCAACGAACTTTTCGCTCTCCGCCACCACGCGGTCGCGCTGTTGAATCGAAACAAGCACCGAACCGTCACGGTTGTAGATCTTGTTCTCGTAGTAGAGAAGTTGATCGACCTGACGGCACCAGATGCACCCTTCGCCGCCTACATAGTGCTCTTTCGCGTATCTCAGCTTGCTCTTGAGCGCGTCGGGTATGACGGTGGTCGCAATGATTTGCGCATGCGGGTGAGTGAGCGAAGCGCCCGCCGCCTTACCATGATTCTTGAAGATCAAGACGTATTTCAGCTTCGGGTCTCGCTCCAGATCGACGTGCCGCTCCCACCAGGTGTCGACGATACGGGCAACCTGTCTTAATGGCTGTTGTTCGAGGTACGTGTCGTGATCCGGCGATTCGATAGCTACCTCGTGCGCGCCGTAACCGGTCGCCATTTGAAACATCCCAACCCGCCGCAAGCTTATCTCGGGGAAGATCCCGAATGCCGGAAACTTGTTGGGCACGACCCGCGTGAGCCAGCCGGGAGTATTGGGAGCCTCCCCGTTGTTTCTAATGGTAAAGATTTCAGGAGGGGTCGTGTCTTCGTGGCCGTAACAGAAGGGGCAACGCGCACGCGCCTCGGGACTTTCTTCTTCACGCCGGGGTTCGGGTGCTTCGGGGCGCTGCGCCCGGGCCGATGAAATAATAACCCAGCGCCCGCTTATGGGGTCTTTTCTCAATTCAGGACTGAAATCTGCCATTGTCTCTCCTCACTCACTTATTCCAGACTCGTTCAACTCGATCGCTCACCCAGCCGAACCGCTTATCCAGTTTCGCACCCTTCGCCTGGCGCAGTCGTCTCCCTCGTCTTGCAAGAGTAGTGTTTAGTCTTGGTTAACCGGCGCCGTGCGTGGCTTGATGCTCAACTATACGTTTCGGGTTTGCACGCAGTCAACACAACGGGGCGGGGATTCTGAGCTCGGGCGAGCCCGGTTTGGACTTGCGCTGTTTGTCTCTGTTAAACTTGGCTCCAGCCATGTTCGAAGGTTCCAGCCCGACAGCTTGTGCTCAACCTGGTGCGGAGGATTTATGAAGTCATTAGCGCTCGCGCGAGTAGCGGTCGTCGCAATACTCCTTGCCGTGTTGGCGGCCGGCTCGATACCCGGGTCTATCGTGTCAGCACAAAGCGGCCGCCAGCCGCCTAAGAAAAAAGTTGAGAAGAAGGCCGAAGAACAAAAGAGCGGACAGCCCGCACAGCCCGAACAGATGGAACCGCAGGAGCCCGTCCCGCCTGTCCCGAAGAACATCCAGAGCGAGCCGCCGATCAAAATCTCTACTCAGGTGGTGAACGTGGAGGTCACAGTTATAGACAAGAAGTCGGGACGACTTTACAACACTCTAAAACAGCAGAACTTCACGATCTATGAGGACGGGGTAAAGCAAGAGGTAAGCAACTTCCGCAGCGGTGAGGGCCCCATAACTGCCGTGTTGCTGATCGAGAACAGCTACAGCAACAGGAGATGGCAGGGCTTTTTCACGCCGTCTCTGGCGCAGGAGATCTTCAGGTCTGCGGCGACGTTCGTACAAGACTTCGTCAAGCCGGAAGACCACGTCGCGCTGGTGACCTACAGTATGAAGCCCAAGGTCATTCAGGACTTCACCGGTGACCGTGGCCGCTTGTACCAGGCTGTTGTGGCTGCTGCTCGGGACACGTTGAACTTCAGCGAGGCGAATATCTACGACGCGCTTTCGTTTGTCCTGCTTGGCGGCAAGGCGGTTCAGCTTTTTGACGAGAACAACGGCCCGAGCGAGTATACAGGTCTGCAAGAAGTTGAAGGGCATACGGCGGTCATCCTTATCACGCTTGGCATCGACACCTTCAGCAAAATCACTTACGACAAGGCGCTTAAGATAGTCTCGCGCGCGGGTGTGCCGATTTTCTGCGTCGGGGTCGGAAACATGATGTACAAGAAGTACGGCGACCGTTGGCCGCCCGAAGCGAGGCTTGATTTCGAGCAGGCGAAGAACGCGCTTGGGACTTTTGCGCGGTACACCGGCGGAGCTTATTTCCCGATGACCTTCGAGGGTGAGATACGCACCATCATGAACAGCATCCAATTGATGCTCCGCGGCCAGTACAGTCTCGGCTATAACCCGACCAACACACGCCGCGAGGGCAAAGAGCGCAAGATCAAAGTGGAGGTCGACGTCGATGGAGACGGCGTGGCGGACAATAAGCAGCTTGATCTGAAGTTCCGCGAGCGCTACGTCGAACCGGACGATAATCCCAAGAAGAAGTAGGCCGGAGGCAGTAACAGAGTGTCTCGGCCCACTCGTACTGCCTGTTGCCTACTGCCTACTGTTCATGCGAGAGCAACTAGAATTCGACTGGTCTGCCTTTCCGGATCAGAGTCTCGAAGCCGTGTTTACGGAGGCGCTTCGAGCGATCGTCAAGAAGCCGCCAACACCGCCAGTCGAGGCTCGCTTCTATCCTTACGCCGGGCTTTCATCAACAATCCGCATGCGCCAGGGGCGGGTCCACGCGCGGGTATCGGACATTCTTCGGCACGCGCCTCCGGAGGTGCTCTACGCCTTGGCCTCAATACTTGTAGCCAAGCTATTTCGGCTGAAGACCCCAAAACACCACGAGCGTGTTTACCGCGAGCACACGACGAGTCAATCGGTGCTCGACGCCTCCGATGCAACCAGGCGGCGGCGAGGCTACAAGCTTACGACGTCGCCGCGCGGCGCGGTGTACGACCTGGTCGTGTCTTTTGACCAGTTGAACGCCTGTTATTTCTCGGGACAACTCGAGCGGCCGCTGCTTTCGTGGAGCGCGCGCAAGACCCGGCGGGTCCTGGGACATCACGACCACGTTCACAGGACGATCGTTATCAGCAGCACTCTGGACAGCGCGCGCATTCCACGCTTCGTGCTCGATTACGTCCTTTATCACGAGATGCTGCACATCAAACACCTCCGCCGTGTGGTATCCGGGCGCACGGTTTATCACAGCCGGCGCTTCCGCGAGGATGAAAGGCGATTCGAACGATTCGACGAAGCGCTCAAATGGCTTGAAAAGATAGCCGCCCCGGCCCGCCGCCGCGCTCGAAGACCTCGCGGATTTCAATGTTAACAAGCTGGAACAAAGCCAGGGCTGTGGCGTTTATCAAGAGTGAGCGACGATCCTGGCGGAGGTGGAAGAGGGAGAAGTTCGACCCTTATAGACCGAAGCCGGGGTACTAGTTCAGAACAGTAGATCCTTCTCCTTTAAGAACGGGACGCGTGCCACGGCGTCCCGTTTTTTCTTATTTTGGGCGCTCGAGCGAAAGTCGGAAAGATGGTCAATCTTTTTTGAAACCCGATCGTCAGCGTCGCGTTATTACCTGTGTGAGTGACAAACGGCAGGGAACTACGACGAATCTTAATGCGCCTGATAGT
>JBASRN010000276.1:0-11627 GCA_049273855.1 Blastocatellia bacterium | reverse complement strand
GATCAATAGTCGGTCAGCAAGAATGCTGGACGGGATGGCGGCTGGAATCGAAAGTGGCCACCCGGAATCCTGCACGATTTACGCGGGGTTCTGTTCTTTTCTATTTTGATTCTGAACCGCCTGGCTTACTTACCATCGGCACGAACCGGACGGGGATAGTTTTCTGTTCGACAACGCCGTTGCGTGTCTTCGTGACTATCACCATTTGCTGGTTCGTAGTGCCCACCGGAATTACCATCTTGCCGTCGAGCGCAAGCTGGTCCACTAACGCCTGAGGGACCTGATCCGGAGCGGCGGTGACCACGATGCCATCAAAGGGGGCGTGTTCTGGCCAACCCAGATATCCATCGCCGGCCTTAACGTGAATGTTCTTGTAACCGAGTTCGCTTAGAATCCGGCTTGCACTCGCGGCCAGCTCAGGAATGATCTCGATGGTGTAGACCTCCTTCGCCAGCTCACCGAGAATCGCGGCTTGATAGCCGGAACCGGTGCCTATCTCCAGCACCTTCTCGTTCGCGGATATCTCGGCCGCCTCGGTCATATAAGCAACGATCAACGGCTGCGAGATAGTCTGGCCGTGTCCTATTGGCAGAGGGTGGTCCTCGTACGCAAGACTAGCGTGGCGCGCTGGAACGAAGCGGTGCCGAGGCACCGTCGACATCGCCCGAAGAACGGCCTCGTTCCTTATGCCTCGCGCCTTTATTTGCTGCTCCACCATCCGGAGGCGCTGCTCCTTGAATTCTTCCGCGTCGCTTTCGTCACCCGGGGAATTGGGGCCTTGTGGTTTCTGGGCTGAGCACGCCGGAAGAGAGAGTACCAACAGGCACGCCATATTAACGATCAGGCGAGCGCCGCATGCACTGCCTCTTGGCACAAATGGTTTGAAAAACTCGAAGGCTGAATCTTCCATGTCCGTCTCACGAAGCACGTCGTCGGCCCCAGCTAATAACCGGGCGGGGTGAGCAGATTCGTGTTCCGAAGCGGCGATTCGCTGAACGCTTCCGCCGGCGCTGGTCTTTCCTAACACCGGCATTGATGCCGCCAGCTTATGCTGATGCGGCTGATGTTTCAAGGTTACAGGTAGGTTCTGGCAGATTGATGCGTTCATTGCGCCTACGATCATGACCTGGCGGCAGAAGTCTGCCTTATCACCTTGCCTACAGCCTCGCGGCAAAGTAACCTCTTGGGCATTTGTTGTTCGACAAATGAGTCGTCAATTTTAGTAGGAGAAACGTCTTATGCTTTGCCGCCTTACAGTCACTCTTTGTCTCTTTTTATCTCTCTGGCCAGACCCGACGTCAATGGCGCGAGCCGGCCAACAAACGACTCAACAAGCCACGCCCGCCCAACAGCCTGCTCAACCCGTCGAACCAGTCCGGGCGATCGCCGCTGCGCGCAATCCGCTTCCGCCGGAAGCCGCTTCAGCCGCCGTCACGCGCTTTTCATTCATCATCTACGGCGACACGCGGGGGCGGCGCGACGGGACGCAGGAGCAATACGAGCATTCGCTGATAGTTGATTCAATGATCGCGACGATCAAGCGGCTCGAGAACGGTCAGTTCCCCGTGCGTTTCGTTCTCCAGACCGGCGATGCCGTGGTGAACGGCCGGGACGCGCGGCAGTGGAACAAGAGCTTTGTTGATCTGATAAATAGAATCACGGCCGAAGCCGGAGTTCCATACTTCCTTGCGCCGGGCAATCACGACGTAACCGGGGCGCCAACACCGGACGCGCCCATGCGCCAGGAGGGGCTGCGGCACTACCTGGCGGCGGTCGCCAACCTGATCCCGGCCGATGGCGCGCCACGACGGCTTAATGGCTATCCGACTTACGCGTTTGGTTATGGCAATGCGTTCTTCATAGCCCTCGATTCAAACATCACAACCGACGACAAACAGTTCGAGTGGGTGAAGTCTCAACTGGAAGGACTCGATCGCAAGCGCTATCACCACATCGTCGCGTTCTTTCATCATCCACCTTTCTCTTCCGGCCCGCACGGCGGCGCAATAGTTGAGCCGCCTTCCGCAGCCTTGCGGACTCGCTATATGCCCTTGTTTCGCCGTCACCACGTCACGGTTCTCTTCAGCGGACACGAGCATTTATTCGAGCACTGGGTAGAGCGTTACGAGCATGATGGGACCAAGTACAGGCTCGATCACATAATAACCGGTGGAGGCGGGGCGCCTCTGTACCCGTATCGCGGCGAACCAGACCTGCGTGAGTATCTGAGGATCAACGCCGCAGAGAAGGTGACCCTCGATCATCTAGTAAAACCAGGAATGGACCTCGGCGATAATCCATATCATTTCCTGCTGGCGCAAGTGGAAGGCGATCGAATACGGCTGGAGATAATCGGCGTAGATTGGGGCCGCGGATTTCAGCCGTATCGCAGTAACAAGGCTGATTTGCGGGACCTGAATCGTGAGTGAGCTGGGAGCGCGGGCAGCGGTTGGTGGTGAGTAAATGTTGGCCGTTTGAAGAGAGACCGTTCTGACCTGACCACTAACCACCTACCAACCAGGGAGCTAAGGTATGCGAGTAGTCAAGGCCGTACTGAAATACATCCTGGCGGTCTTCTTTGTTTATGGCGGGGTGAATCATTTCCGCAATCCGGATTTCTATCTTCCGATGATGCCTCCGTACTTGCCGTGGCATCTGACACTTGTCTACTTGAGCGGGGGTTTCGAAATCCTTTTCGGGTTGATGCTGATCATCCCGAAGCTCACGAGAATGGCCGCCTGGGGGCTGATACTCCTTCTGATCGCGATCTTTCCCGCTAACATCTACATGGCCCAACACGCCGAGTTGTTCCCCTGGACCGCCCCCACCTTTCTGTGGATCAGGCTGCCGCTTCAGCTTGTGTTGATCGCATGGGCTTACTGGTTCACAAGGCCCAAACCGCTATCCTGAAAAGCGGCCGGGCCGGCGGTCAAGTTCTGCGTAACTCACAACCTTGACCTCTCGTACTAGAGACTTGAGCGTGGCTTCATTTGAAGAACGCGATTGGTGTATTCTTTGAATTAACGATGGTGTTCAATAACAAGGATAGCGTCACAATCACCCGTCGCCGGCGTTTGGCGGCCGGGATCTCGTTGATATGTCTGATGGCTGCCGCGCTGGCCGGGTCCGCGTGCAAGAGCGGCTACCCGGTGGCTGCAAAGAATGCGCCGGGCGGCTCAACTGAAGCGCGGCAGGTGAAGATCGCTCCGGTCACCGAAGTTCCGATGGAGCGCGTTGTGACCGTGACCGGCACGCTGGCGGCCTACGACCAGGCTACGGTTAGCGCGAAAGTACCCGGCCGCGTGCAAACCATAATAGTCGACCTCGGGTCGGTGGTGAGGCAGGGCCAGATGATCGCGCAGCTCGATCCTCAGGACTACAAGCTTCGGTTGCAGCAAGCGGAAGCCGCACTTGCGCAAGCACGCGCGCGGGTCGGGTTGTCACCAGACGGAAAAGACGATCGCATCGATCCGGAGGAAACCGGAACGGTCCGTCAGGCTCGCGCGTTGTTGGATGATGCGAAGCAAAAACGTGAGCGCGCGGCTTCGCTGCTGGGTCAGGGAGTGATCGCGCAGGCACAGCTCGACTCCGCCGATGCCGACTTGAAAGTCGCGATGAGCCGCTATCAGGATGCGATCGAGGAGATCCGCAATCGCCAGGCGATGGTCGGCCAGCGGCGAACGGAGCTCGAGATAGCTCGCCAGCAGCTGGCCGACTGCTCGATCTACGCGCCGTTTGGCGGAGTCGTGCAAGAGAAGCGAGCGAGCGTCGGGGAGTACCTTGCGCCAGGCGCTCCTGTTGTCAACGTAGTCAGGGTGGACCCGCTACGATTGCGCGCGGAAGTGCCCGAGCGCGAAGCTCGCAACGTCGTCTCGGGTCAGCCGGTTCGTCTGACTGTTGAGGGTGACCCAAACCTCTACACCGGACGTATTGTCCGGCTGAGCCCGACAATTACCGCGCAAAACCGGATACTGATCGTCGAGGCCGAGGTGCGCAACAACGGAAGCTTGCGGCCCGGCTCGTTCGCCCGCGCCGACATCGTGGCCGACGATAAAACCACCGTACCAGCAGTGCCGGCTAATTCGATCGTCAGTTTCGCCGGCATCGATAAGGTCATAACGATCCAGGATGGCAAAGCGGTGGAGAAGCCCGTCACCACTGGCCGCCAGTCAGGCGAATGGATTGAAGTCCTATCCGGTGTAAAAGTGGGGGAAAACGTAGTCGTCAACCCCGGCAACCTTCAATCCGGTCAGCCGGTGACAGTAACTGATTAGGTTTCGGGTTTTGTGGTATTGGTTTCGGGTTTCTGGTTTCGGGTTTCTGGTTTGTATCTTTCTGGTTGTACTGTGACTTCAATGCCACGAACCAGAAACCAGAAACCAGAAACCCGAAACCCGAAACCGATAGCGTTATGCAAAAGCTTGCAGAAATTTGTATCAAGCGGCCGGTCTTCGCGGCGATGATCATCCTCGCGCTGGTCGTCGTCGGCGCGGCCAGCTACTTCCGTTTGGGCGTCGATCGCTTCCCTTCCGTTGACCTCCCCACCGTCAGCGTGCGCACCTCGCTGCCGGGCGGCTCACCCGAAGAAGTCGAGAGCGAGGTTTCGCAAAAGATCGAAGAGGTGGTCAACACCGTCGAGGGTATTCAGGAACTCCGCTCGGTTTCGAATCAGGGAAGCTCGTTTGTGATGGCCACCTTCGGCCTGGATCGCGACATCGACGTAGCCGCCCAGGATGTGCGCGACCGCGTAGCCACCGTCGTTCGCGATCTTCCGCGAGATGTAGATCCGCCGATCGTCGCCAAGTTCAACAATGACTCATCTCCAGTGCTGACCGTCGCGCTTTCCGCCGATCGCCCGATCCGCGAACTGACCGAGCTTGCCGAAAAGCTGGTGAAAGTCCAACTGGAGCGCGCGGCGGGTGTCGGCGAGGTAGACATATCCGGAGGGCTCAGCCGCGCCATAAGTGTGTGGATCGACCCCGACCGGCTTGCGGCTTATCAGATTCCCATCGCCTCGGTTCGAAACGCGATCGTCCGCCAGAACGCCGACGCGCCTGGTGGTAACGTGACTTCGGGGTCGCGCGAGCAGATGCTTCGCACCATGGGTCGCGTTGCCGACCCGAACATCTTCAACGACCTGGTCGTGAGTACCATCAACGGAGCGCCGGTTCGAATTCGCGATATCGGCCACGCCGAAGACGGCACCAAAGAGCAGCGCAGATTGGCCCGGTTGAACGGCGTGCCCACCGTCACACTTGAAGTGCGCCGCCAGTCGGGAGCTAACAGCATAGAAGTCATCGAAGCCACGAAGGCCGGGCTTGCTCGGGTGGCTCCTCAGCTTCCATCCGACGTCAAGCTGGAAGTGATCCAGGATCAGTCGCGCTACATCTACGCAGCGCTGAACGAGATCAGCATTCACCTGATTCTGGGAAGCGTGCTCGCCTGTCTGGTGGTCTTTCTCTTTGTTAGAAGCTGGCGTTCGACGGTGATCGCGGGCGTGGCCATCCCGGCTTCGGTGATTTCGTCGTTCGGGATGATGCGCGCACTCGACTTCACGCTCAACAGCGTGACGATGCTCGCCCTTGTGTTGATGGTCGGCATCGTGATCGACGACGCGATCGTTGTGCTGGAAAACATCTACCGCTTCGTCGAAGAGAAGAAGATGAGGCCCTTCGAAGCGGCGCGAGCCGCAACCGCCGAGATTGGGCTCGCGGTCATGGCTACGACGTTTAGTCTTGTGGTCATCTTTGTGCCCGTCTCTTTCATGTCGAGCATATCGGGTCGCTTCCTTTATCAGTTCGGCATAACCGCCGCGGTCGCGATACTGGTGAGCCTGGTTGTCTCGTTCACGCTCACTCCGATGATGAGCGCGCGCCTGTTGAAGGCCGCGGACGCTGCGAGCGCACACGACGTGGCAAAGTCGCGAGCCGGATTCTACCGCTTGATCGATCGCACCTACACCGCGATGCTGCGGTTTGCGATGCAGCACCGCCTCAGCGTAGCCGTGGTCGCGATCCTGGTAGTCCTCTCGTCCGTTCCCCTTTACAGGGTTGTGAAGCAAGACTACCTGCCGAGCGACGTGGATGAATCCGAGTTCGACGTGAGCGTCAATGCGAATGAAGGCACCAGCTTCCAGGCGATGGAAGAAGTGATGCGCTCCGTAGAGAAAGATCTGATGACTACGCCGGGCGTGCAGATCGTGCTGGCTTCATCGGGCGGCGGCTTCAGCGGCAGCGTAAATCAAGGTGGCGCTTACGTGCGGATCGTTCCCATAGAAGAACGGACTTTTTCAATCAGCCGGCTGTTGCGCGGGATCGTTCACGGGCGTCCGCTCGAAGCTTTCAGAAACAACTACTCGCAGCGAGAGGTGATGCAGGAGATACGCACCCGATTGCGCAAGTACAAGGACCTTCGCTGCAGCGTGCGAAACGCCCGGTCGTTCAACATCGGCGGCGGTGGGTCGGAGATCGATTTCAACCTGCGCGGTCCTGACCTGGAAGCGCTTGCGGCCTACGCCGAGCAGCTTCGCCAGAAGGCGCCGCAGCTTGGCATCATGGACGCGGACACTACGCTGAGACTGGACAAGCCGGTGCTGAAGGTCGAGATAGACCGCACTCGCGCGGCTGACCTTGGGGTCTCGACCGACGACATAGCTTCGGCGCTTCGGTTGATGGTCGGCGGAGACCAGCGGGTCTCGCGATTTCGGGATGAGAGGGTAAACGAAGACTATGATGTGCAGCTTCGGTTGATCGAAGGCGCGCGGAACGATGCCGCCTCAATAGCGCGGCTGTACGTGCCCCGGCAGAACGGCGAACTCGCGCGATTGGATAATCTGGTCAAGATCGTCGCCTCGCAGACGGCTTCGCGAATCGATCGTTTGGATCGCCAGCGGCAGGTGAGCTTGCGCGCGGCGGTAGCTCCGGGTTACGGGCTAGCTGACCGCTTGGAAGCGCTTCGAAACGAAGTGAAGACGATGAACTTGCCGGCGGCCTACACGACCAGCGTGTCGGGCCGCGCCCGAGAGCTCGAGCGGACCTTCACCGAGTTCATCTGGGCGTTCCTGCTTTCGGTCATCTTCATGTACATGATCCTCGCTTCTCAGTTCGAGAGCGTGGTTCACCCGTTAACGATCTTGCTTTCGCTGCCGATCTCGATTCCGTTTGCGCTGTTCTCGCTATGGGCGACATCAAACACGCTGAACCTGTATTCGGCGCTTGGAATACTGGTGTTGTTCGGCGTAGTCAAAAAGAACGCGATTCTGCAGATCGATCACATGAACAACTTGCGCCGGGACGGGATGGAGCGGATGCCGGCGATCATGCAAGCCAACCGCGATCGACTGCGTCCGATCTTGATGACGACGCTTGCGCTGGTCGCCGGAATGATGCCGCTCGCGTTGGGGACGGGCCCGGGGGCCGACGAGCGCCGCGCCATCGCGGTAGTGGTGATCGGCGGCCAGACGTTGTCGCTTCTGTTGACGTTGATCGTGACGCCTGTGGCTTATTCGTTGTTCGACGATATGTCTGCGACCTCGGCGTGGAGACGACTTGCAACGAGGGCTTACGCGTTGACGCATCCATTCAGACGTAGGGTTTTGCCCGGGGTCGCGACTCGGCGCTCGGCTTCGCGAGAGATGGATGCGAAGGCAGATGAAGAGGTCAAGGTCGGCGCCGGCACCGGGGATTAGTTGCGGCGTTGATCTAACCGAGGATCGCGAAGTGCTTTTTGGACAGCTTTGCGGTCCGCGTCCGAGCGCACCCAACTTTCGAATCACGAGCCTTCTCTCCACGGTCGTGATCACCGCCTTCACCACAGAGGGACCAATCAATCCGGCTTTCTTCCAGTCGGCGACAACGACTTCGCCAACTCTCAAGGATGTTCCCATCTGAGAACTTATGGCAGGTTGACGTGACTGGCGTGATAAGCTTGCCCACTAACAACTACGGCCGGTCGCTTCTTACTGGCGCTCTGGTCTGTAAAGGGAAACGGGACCAGTACCACATCGCCGAACTTATAGCTGGTCATAGACGGAATCCGCATCGTTGTCCCATACTCGCCTGAACGCGTCTTCTGAAAGCCTGGCTGCTGCTTGAGTCAAGCGGCGATCTTCATCTCGACGACTCAGGAAGTCAACGAAGTCCTCTACCTCGGCCTGCCGCTCAAGCGGTAGCTGGCGGATCTTCTTAATAAGGGTCTGTTGCTGCATACTCGGCTCTCATCAATTCGCTCTAATCTTGTGCTCCGTCTTAGCCTGATTTTTTCGTACTTGTACATCGCTACGCCGCAACCTTAGCACATCACGAGGGGGCACTCCACGACCTCGAGCCATCGAACGGCCACAGCTGAGCTCCTGGCCAGCCCAGCGTTAGTATTGAATAAGGAGCTAACCACCACGTTCTTTGCGTGGTTTCGCCGCCGCCAAGCGTTGGAGTCACGGCGAGTGCTCTGGTATTCTCTCGATCTGCTCTCCAGTGGCCAACTCCCACAGTTCTCTCGGAGGTAAAGTTCGATGACTCCCTTCACCTCACGTCTCCGCGGCTGGGTTTCGCTGTTTGCGATTCTGCTGTTGATTGCGCCGCTTGCGGCATCGGCTCAGGATGAGAACAACGAGGACTCGAAAAAAGAGAAGAAAGACGAAGAGCTCCCGCTCAAGACCGATCAGAAGATCGAGTTCACGACCGACGAAGGAACCTGGATGTCACTGGACGTCTCGCCTGACGCTAAGACCATCGTGTTCGATCTGCTGGGCGATATTTACACGATGCCGGTCGCGGGTGGCGAGGCGAAGCGAATCATCGGCGGGCTCTCGTTTGAGAGCCAGCCCAGGTTCTCGCCCGACGGCACGCGGATAGTCTTCATAAGCGATCGCAGCGGCGCAGAGAATCTCTGGCTCTCAGATGCAAACGGCTCGAACCCCAAGCCGCTGACCAAAGGCCGTAACAAATCGTTTATGTCGCCTTCGTGGGCCCCGGACGGCAACTACGTCGTTGTCTCGAGATCAAACGACGGAATCGGGACCTTCTCGCTCTGGATGTATCACAAGGATGGCGGAAGCGGTGTTACGGTCGGACCGCCCGAGCCGCCGCCTGTGCAACCCGAACCGGGAGCACCACCTCAACCACCCCGCCAGAACAAGTACGGCGCCGTAGCCTCGCCCGACGGCCGCTATATCTACTACGCACGCAGACTCGGCGCCTTCACCTACAACGCCCAGTTTCCCCTCTGGCAGATAGCGAGGTTCGATCGCGAGACCAGCGAGGTCGATACAATCACCAACGCGCAAGGCAGCGCGATGCGGCCGTTGCTTTCGCCCGACGGAAAGAAACTCGTATACGCTACTCGTTTCGAGACCAGCACCGCGCTAAGGGTGCGCGATCTGGAAACAAGCGAAGAGAGATGGCTTATCAACAACGTAACGCGAGACGACCAGGAGTCTCGAGCTACTCGCGACTTGTTCCCCGGGTACTGCTTCATGCCTGATGGACGCTCACTGATCGTTCCAATCAACGGCAAGGTCGCCCGGGTGGAGTTAGAAAGCGGCAAGGCGACGCCAATTGTCTTTTCGGCAAGAGTGGAAGCCGAGATCGCGCCGCGCGTCTATTTCCAGAATCGCGTAGACGACGGCGCGAGTGTCCGGGCACGGTTGATCCGCTGGCCCGCGATGTCGCCCGACGGTAAGCGGCTGGTGTTCAGCTCGCTCAATAAGCTCTGGATCATGGACCTGCCTTCGGGAACGCCGCGCCGCTTGACCGACGCTCAGGTCGGCGAGTTCATGCCGGCGTGGTCACCCGACGGTCGCTCTATCGCTTACGTGACGTGGTCGACGGCCGGGGGCGATATCAATCGCATAGCCGTCGACGGCGGTCGACCTGAACGGCTCACGCGACGAACCGCGTACTACTCGTCGCCAGTCTATTCGCCCGACGGTTCGAAGATTGTCTTCATCTCGGGCTCAACCGACGATCAGCTTTATGCCGACCTGCACTATCGCGACGATGATGTCTTCCCGGACGCAAAGTCGCAGGCCGAAAGCGAAATTGCCGGAGTCGGTGGAAGCACCGGTACGGATCTTCGCTGGATGCCCTCAACAGGCGGCGACTCGAAGTTGATAGCACCGGCGCAGGGCGGTCGCCGCCCTCACTTTGCCGGCGATTCGGAGCGCGTTTATCTGACTACAAACCGGGGACTCAGTTCTATCCGGCTTGATGGTTATGATCGCCTCATTCGTCTCAAGGTAACCGGCGCTTCACCGAGTCCGTTCCCGCCAAACGCTGACGACATCCAGCTCTCGCCCGATGGCCAGAAAGCGTTTGTGAACCTCCAGGGGAAGCACTACCTGGCAACCATCCCAAAGTCCGGAAAGGAGACGGTGACGGTTAGCATTACGCCTAAAGACCCGCCGCCTGCGGTGCCGGTCAAGAAGATGTCAGCAGAAGGCGGCGATTATCTTTCGTGGTCGCCGGACGGGAAGACGGTGACGTGGTCGTGGGGCGCAAAGTTTTATCGCCAGGACATCACGAGTGACCGCCCCGACTTCACCGATGTCGTTGTCGATCTGCCGCGCCATCGATCCAAAGGAACGGCGGTGCTTTCGGGCGCACGCATCATCACGATGAACGGCAACGAGGTGATCGAGCGCGGCGATATCCTGGTAACCGACAATCGCATTGTTGCGGTCGGACCGAAAGGTAAGGTGACTGTTCCCGCCGGGGCCAAAGTCATCGACGTGTCGGGCAAGACAATAATTCCGGGCTTCGTGGACGTGCACGCTCACATGTGGGCGCCCCGCGGAGTCCACCAGACGCAAGTCTGGCAGTACCTGGCTAATCTGGCCTATGGCGTGACGACTACGCGCGATCCTCAAAGCTCGACCACCGACGTATTCGAATACACCGATCTCGTAGAGACAGGCGATATACTCGGGCCGCGAGTCTACACGACGGGGCCGGGGGTCTTCTCGGCGTCTGGGCTTGATGACAAAGATGCTACCCGCAATTACATCAAGCGCTATAAGGATGCTTATCACACGACCACGCTTAAGCAATACATGGCCGGCGATCGCATCGTCAGACAGTGGGTGGCAATGGCTTGCAAGGAGTTCGGCATCACCTCGACAACCGAAGGCGCGCTGGACATGAAGCTTGACCTGACTCAGATGGCCGACGGCTTTTCGGGAAACGAGCACTCGTTGCCGATTCACCCTCTCTACAAGGACATCGTTCAATTCGTGGCTAAGACTGGCACGTTTTACACGCCAACGATCCTGGTCGCTTACGGGGCGCCCTGGTCGGAAAACTACTGGTTCCAAAATACCGACGTGCACGGCGACATGAAACTCAGGCGATTTATTCCTCACGCCCTTTTGGACACGATGGTCCAGCGTCGAGGCCAGTGGTTCCGCGAAGAGCAGTACGGTCACAAGGCAATCGCCAAAGCCGCGGCGGACATCGTTCACGCGGGTGGCCGTGTCTGTTTGGGCGGTCACGGCCAGATGCAGGGGATCGGATGTCACTGGGAAATCTGGAATCTTCAATCCGGCGGGATGACTCAGCTTGAAGCGTTACGCGCGGCGACGATCGTAGGAGCACAGGCGATCGGGCTTCAACAGGATGTTGGATCCATTGAGG
>JBASRN010000269.1:0-4115 GCA_049273855.1 Blastocatellia bacterium | reverse complement strand
TGAAAACCTCTCGATGTGGATAGCCGCGATAGTGATGATGCTGAGCTTTGCGCGAGTGCTGCGCGAGAACGACGGCGGATCGAAGGACCTGTACTACTGGGTAGGCCGCTTGGTGTTTTGCATGATTCTTTTCGGCACCGGTCCAACGATACTGAACACGATGGAGAAGATGGGCCAGGCGGTCGTCTGGGACACTCCGATCAAGTCGGCCTACGACACTCAAGGGCAGAAATTCGAGGAGAACTATAAGAAGTTCTTGGAAGTCGGATTCACTGTGCAGGGCGACAAGGGACCGATTGGCGTGCTGACTGACAATGAATCACCGGTGAAATCGATAGACAAGGCGTTGAATCCTTCATCCTGGAACATGCCGCAGGTATTCACCGTCGTAACAGTCGCTCGCGGGTTGATGGAATTTGCGGATCTGTTTCTGCTGTTGCTAGGTCAATTCATCATGATAGCCCTGCGATTGACTTCGCCATTCATTATCGCAATCGCGATCGATCAGAAGATGGCGCACCACGTGGCCTATCCTTATATAAAGGGCGCGGCGGCGTTCACGCTGATAGCGCCGGCGGTCGGAGCCATCGTTGGGATTTTCGCGTACGCTGCGGCGAATGTCCCGTTGAGCGCTATAGATTTCAATAGCCCAATTTTCAAACTGAATCCAGAGACACTGATGATAGAGGGAGACCCTTCAAGGGCGGTGTATCCAGCATTGATCGGCGCAGCGATCATGCTTGTCAGTGCATTGGCTTTGTTTGCGTCACCGTATATTAGCTACAGGGTCGCCTCCGGGCAGGTGTTTGAAGGAATGTCGGGTGTTATGAGCGGCTGGATGGCGGCGCTCACG
This sequence comes from Blastocatellia bacterium, assembly GCA_049273855.1. Lineage (GTDB taxonomy): Bacteria > Acidobacteriota > Blastocatellia > UBA7656 > UBA7656 > Onstottus_B. The sequence continues at coordinate 3,262 of JBASRN010000269.1, read as the reverse complement.
GGAATGGTGGTTGAGGTGGCTGGCGTACGACACGGGGCAGGTCTGGAGAGGCAGGCACAGACTATTCAAGCTCATGGAACTTACGGCGGGGAAGTGACGCGAGCGGGAGCTTCATTTGAAGCCGGAAACCTCGGAGTGCAAGCGAGGAAGCTCTCGGCGCTTGCCGCTGCGCGGGGTGCCCTCACTGCTACGCTGGGACAGATATATGGAGCAAGGACCCAGGCTACTCAACAGGCGCAGGCTGGCCAATTATTCGGTGTGAGCTCGGCCGGAGCTACGGCAGCGTTATCGAAGAATGATATCGGAGTGCGCTTGGACCAAGGCGTTGGCGATCTGAATGCGCGCCGACAAAGAGAGTTGGAAGTGTTCGAAGCGCACCGTTCTGCGGATACAACACGATGGGCGGGCGACAAGGTGATTACCGGATCGAAGTGGGGTGCGGATGCGATACGCGGTGCTACTAAGGGAAAGAGCGAGAAGACAGAGACGGTAGGAAAGCTGGGTGCTGCGGGGCTTGAGGTTGTTGGAGGCGGTGCCGGGTTGTATTTACAATACAAGTCCATTCAAGACAGAGCGGCTGGTCAGAAGACCGCAGTCAATACGTCGACGGACAAGATGGTAGAGAATCAGGAGCTTGCTGCCGCAGGTTTCATCGGTAACCAAGATGTTTATGTGAAGCAGATGACCGCAGTCCATCAGAGATACGCCCAGGATCAGATTGCGGCTGTGCGTGCGGGAGCCGATCAAGCGGCCGGAGGCGCGACGCGCGGCACCTCGATCACGATGGGCGGAATTAGTCGCGGGGCTTCAATCGAAATGCGAGCGAACAAAGCGATGCTCGAAGGCTCAATTGCTGCGGCCGGTCAGATACGTGATGCCTCTCTACAAGCAGCGAAGTTGCACATGGCAGCGACGATCGTGCATCACATGACTCGCGATGCGGCGCGGCGGATTGAGCAAGGTCTTACGATGCGGTACTGAGTTGCGGGTTGTGCGATATTGCTGAGTTGCCGCGCTTACTTATCCACACCATATGCGGCGCATAAGGCAGAGATCGGAAGACCCAGAGCCTTCGCAAGCTTCTCAATATTTTGGAGGGAGACGTTTCTAATTCCTCTCTCAATATCTGCCACATAGGTCCGATGGAGCCCCGACAGCTCCGCAAGCCGTTCCTGAGAGAAACCGAGCTCCTGCCGCCGCTTCTTAATCGCGAGGCCGAACCGGACCTTGATGGCTGGGCTTCCCTTCCGTTTGATGCCCGCATTTCATCCGAATGCAGACTATACGTCTACAGGAAATAAGTGACAATGTTCAGCGGCTGTAGTATAATGCGGGCGTTATGACAGCGATCAACACAGACGTAAGAAAGTTTGGCACGGATACTATGTGCTCTAAGAAAGTTGTTCTGACCGTTAGGCCAGATATGCGGATTGTGAACTTGAGCTTTCTCGCTCCGGTGCTTGTGCTCGTTGGTGGCGTCATCGCCTATCTGTTACCGCTAGCCGTTGATCGCGATTTTCAGCTAGTTGGCTCTTTCTTCATCACGGGTATGGGCTTGGTTGGCATCTTATGCTTACTTGCGCTCTACGAGGGCCTGTCGAAAGCTGTGTATAGTTTGACGGACGAGCATATTGAAGAGGAATACGGGATCATTTATACGAGGGTTCGTCGAATTCCACTGAGCTACGTTCGCGATGTCACTTACGACCAGAACTTCCTTCAGGCGATGTTTGGCATCTCTAGTATTACAGTGACGCCAACAAACGGGGATAAAATAGTACTGTCCAATGTCAAGGAAGGGAAGCGCACGCGAGATATCATCTGGAAGCTCGTCTTATCGAGGTCACCGAAGGGGCAACAAGACTCTCTTACGTGAGTCATCATGCGGTATCGGTTAATTCACTGTGGGCTTTGTCGCCCTCAGATGCGATGCAGCGATTTCCCCCTTAACCACTCCCGCCAAATCTACTGGATCTGTCCTATCCGGTACAGTTCGAGATCGTAAGACGTACGGCTCTATTCGTTCGTTCTGTGCCCGTTCTCGCGGCCCCTGATGCAGAGCGCGAACAGCTCGATCAGGCGAGTTGGATTGAGACTCACTGACGCGACGAATTATGCAGAATTCTTATAGGAGAATGCGTCTATAAGTCTTATGAGGGAGTAAATCAGGGTAGCAGCCAACGGCCGAGTCACAGCGATGAGCACCGATTCTCCCTTGAACCAAAGGAGAATTCGTTATGTCCAGCCCCGATTTTCGCACTTTCGTGGACACGCTAGCTTCAGACCACCAGACATGGGTGGGGCTCAATCCTAGCCCCTCGGGCAATGAATGGTTCGACCACTACGTGGGAGATCCGATGCACTCGGACGGACTGTTACGTATCTATGAGGCGTGGCGCGTCGAGCATGGATACACTCGGGTCCGGCCGTGGAACGGCACGGAGGCGCTAAATCGCCCGGCGACTGCAGACATACCCTCTCCGGGTCGGGTGCTGCCGTGGCAGAGCGGTGCGAGCGCAGGCCCTGGCTTCGCTGATGGCTTCCTGGCGGATGGTACAACCACGGCCGCCCTCCAGGCCCATTTCACAAACAGCAACAATCTGGGTGCGGCCATCCGAACCCACTGGAACACTGTGAAGGGCTTCAACCCAGGGGGTGAGATCGGTGACGATGCCTATGCGATCTACAGTATCCGCTTCTGGGGGTTCGTAAAGTGGGCCAGCATGTTGAGGAATCGATTCCAGGGTATCCCAGTGTTTGCTATTCCCATCGTTTATGACGCCGATGGCGTACCGCTCTCCGACATCGAGTACATGGACACAGCAAATCGGTGGCATACGGTGTGGCATGGCGGAGGAGCCTGCGCCGCAAACACGCCTGGTCTGGATAGCCCCTTTGGGCAGTTCTGCGGCCGAAGGAACCAGCCCGGCGAGTTCCTGAAATTCCATCGAGACGTTCTCAATACCTACGATAACTGGCGGATGCGGGCGGGAATGCCGAAGGTAGAACGGTGGAAACCTGCTGGAGTGCATTTCGACCATGGCGGCGCGGACGTGAGCGAGAATCCAGCCACTCAGGAAGCGGAGATCACTGAGTATGGAAAGCGATTCAACACGCTCGAAGGAATGGCTCAACACGAGGAAGGCGAGTTACACGGCAGTGGACATAGCAGCACGGCAAGTCCGGAACTGGCCGATGTAGACACCAACAACTACAGCCCGCGTTTCTTCGCTTGGCACCGTTGGATGGACTACCTCTGGGA
>JBASRN010000249.1:0-4184 GCA_049273855.1 Blastocatellia bacterium | reverse complement strand
ACTCGATCCCAAAGCTTGCACGTTACCTGCTTGTGCATCTGATCGAGCCCTTCACAGTAGTTGGTGAAGACGCAACGGCGAACCTCTTCTCCACGGCCGAGCCGAATCTTCAGGAACCAGTCCGGGTCGGCAAGCGATTGTCGCGCAGCCCCGATGATATCGGCTTCGCCGCTTCGAAGAATATCTTCAGCTTGTTCGAAAGTCGAGATTCCGCCCGAAGTAACGACCGGCTTCGCGAACCCCGCTTCGTTCACCGCGCGCTTGATCGCCGCAGCCAGCGGGACGTTGCGGCCAAACGGTCCTCGCTCGTCAGAGATAACCGTCGGCATGCACTCGTAGCCGCTGCGGCCGGTGTAAGGGTAAACGGCTTGACCAACTTTTGGCTGCTTCGCGTCGTCGAACTTGCCGCCCTTCGAGACAGAAAGATAATCAAAGCCCGCGCAGGCGAACTCGACTCCGAAGTAGACTGCGTCGTCGAGATGACTCCCGTGCTCGATCACCTCATCACCCAGGAATCGCACGCCGACCGTGTAGTCATCGCCGACTCGTTTGCGCACCGCGCGATAAACTTCAAGCGGCAGCCGCACCCGCTTCTCACGCAAGCCGCCGTAACCGTCCGGGCGATCGTTCTTCGCGCTCAAGAATGAAGCCATCGTGTAGGCGTGCGCATAGTGAAGCTCGACTCCGTCGAAGCCGGCTTCGCGAGCGCGCCAGGCCGCTAAAGCAAAGATATCAGGCAGCACTTGCGGCAGCTCGCGTACGTGGGCGAGGTGCATGTCGGTGACGCTCTCGCGGTAACCGAAGCGCAACGACTCGAGCTCGCGTTTGTTGAGCACGCGGTCGAGGAGTTCCTCCGGCGCGCCGGCGAGGTAATCGCGCAGCTGGGACTCGTCAGCTTCGATCCAACGCGCATCCTCGGTTGCCTCGGCCAACGCAGTTCGATGACGAGAGCAGACTTCGAAGAAACGCGCGAAGAATTTGTCTTTTGCTGGTCGTCGCTTGACCGCCAGGAAGTCGATGATCTGAATAAACAGCCGCGTGTGTCCCTGGCTTTCGCGGCGGACCGTCTCGACCAGTTTGCGCAAGCCGGGAATAAACCGGTCATGCCCGATCCGAAGCAATGGCCCGCTGGCGATGTCGCGTACACCGGTCGCTTCTACGACGATCGCGCCGGGTCGTCCTGCGGCGAAGCGCGCGTACCACTCGATGATGTTTTCCGTAACGAAGCCGTCTTCGGTCGCGCGCCAGGGCACCATTGCCGGCACCCACGTTCGGCTTTCGAGTGTGACTGTGCCGACCTCGATCGGAGTGAACAGAAGCGACCGCGCCGCCTCCTGGGACGTGGGCCAGCGGGCTGGAAGAATTGAGTGTCTGACTGGGTTCTCGGGATGCCACATCGCGAAATCACCGCCTGATTAGGCCTGCAAGCCCCCTTAGAAAAGCCTCTACCTCTCCCGGGTCTTTGAAGAATCCTGCATATCCCGAATAGTCGGCGTCGGCCTCCTTATTGAGTGCGCGCAGTTTGTTATCGGGCTGTATGTTCCATAGTCTTACTTCTTCAGGCATTTGGTAGACTCCTCTCGTGTTCTTGCATAGAGCACCATTCGTCATAAGCCGCAATAAACTCCGGGTCGCGGTGTTTCAACTTCTCGTAATCGATCTTCTTGCTTCGCGTCATAAGCTTGTAAGCCAGAGGGATCGGATCCAGGCGCATCTCCTCCCGCGCGTTCTCAAACAACTGAAGACTCGAGTAGGCGGCTTCCTGGTAGGCGTCAATGATCGGCTTTCGCAAGCGTTGAAACTCGACGAGAGTCGCGTGGACGCCGAGGCCCGCTTCGAAACACTTTGCCAGCGCGATCGAATCTTCCAACGCCAGCTTCGTACCCGAGCCGATCGAAAAATGCGCCGTGTGAAGCGCGTCGCCCAGAAGCACGACGCTCTTGTGATGCCACTGTTTGTTCTTCACCAGCGGAAAGTTCAACCACTTCACAAAGTTGTTTGAGAGCAGCGGATGGCCGCCGAGATCGTCGCGAAACACCTCGGCCAGATACTCACAAGTCTGGTCGCCGGGCTTTTCTTCGAAGCCCGCCTTTTTCCAGGCGGCCTCGTCGCACTCTACGATGAACGTGCTGGTGGTTGGGCTGAACTTGTAAGAGTGAGCGATAAACAATCCCGCTTCGGCCTGGCGAAAGGTCAGCGTCAACCCATGAAACAACTGGTGAGTCCCGAGCCAGATAAACTTGTTCTTCCGCAGATCGACGGAAGGTTGGAAGATATCCGCGTAGCTCCGGCGAACCATGCTATTGGCGCCGTCCGCTCCGACCAGGAGTTCGCAGTCGCCGGCTTCATTGACATCCGAGATGTTGGTGTTAAAGGACAGGTTCACGCCCAGTTCGCGGCAACGCTGATGAAGGATGTTGAGGAACGCGAGGCGTCCGATGCCCGAGAACTTGTTGCCTCGAACCGAGACCTTCCGGCCGCGATGGACAACGGCTACGTTATCCCATGTCTGACAGGCGCGGGTTATGTTATTGAAGGAGACTTCGTCATTGTCTTTGAGATAGGAGAAGGTCTGATCGGAGAAGACGATGCCCCAGCCGAACGTGTCGTTCGGTCCGTCGCGCTCGATGACGGTGATCTGATGAGCTGCGTTCTGGTTCTTCATCAGGATGGCGAAGTACAAACCAGACGGCCCGCCGCCGATGATTTTGATTCTCATAGCTGAGATGCAAGAGTAGCGGTAGCGCAGGGGGTTGGGCAATAACCATCTCGGCGTAAACCTCTGCGCCTCGGCGTCTCTGCGGTTAGCCAGCGTCGAAATCCGGCTAACCGGAGGGACGCCGAGACGCAGAGGTTTACGTCAGAGCTACGGCAGTATCGCAAAAGCGTTCACCGCCGCACCGGTAGCTCCGCGAATCCTCGGAGGATTCAACACCAGCACGAACTCGTAGACCTTCTGATCGGCTAACACGCTCGACAGTTCTTCGAGATTAAGATTCTCGACTATGTAGATTCCGTTGTCGGCTATCAGGATTCGATGACAGGGAAACACAGTGCCTTTTTCAGGAACGACTTCGAAGCTCATCTGATCGTCGCCCGCGAGAAAGATCTTCTTGCCGGCCAGCCAGCGCGCGGCGCTCTCGCCCGGGCCCGGCCGCGGACCCGAGTACCTCGCCCGGTCGGCTTCAAAGTACTTTCCGTAGCCGGTCCGAATAAGCACCGAGTCGCCGGGCTTGATCTCGACGCCCTCGGCTTTCGCGGTCGCGTCAAGGTCTTCGGCGGTGATCTCCTGACCGGGTGCGAGCGCCTGGACGTTTTTGAAGCGCGCCACGTCCAGCAGCACCGCGCGGTTGATGAAACGCTCCTTCGGGTAGGCTTCGATGCCGAGCGTCAGCAGACCACTCGCGGCTTCGCTTGCCGCGGCGTCCGCGCCGCCGAACAGTTTCATGTTGTCGGAGATGTGACCCAGCGCGTCGATGGTCGGCGCGCCGTGCTGCCCGCTGAAGAACATCATGTCGGCGGCAAAGGCGATGCCTCCGGGGATTGCGCCTCTTGTTTGCGCGTGGCTTGTGTGAAGCCCGATCGAGAACGGAGGGTTCAAACCGAGCAGCGGCGAGTTGCGATCCCAGACGAAGTTCAGCTCGATCACCCGGGCCGATTTCATCAGGTTGACGAACTCCGCCGTTTTTTTCTTGTCCTGAGCAGTTGCCGAGTCAATCAACAACGCGGCTAAGAGAGAGGCGACCCCCAGACTTTTGATTTTCATCTCTGATTCCTTTTCTTAGAATAGCCCGAATTCTCACATGGTTTTCCTTAACCCGGGCGTTCACGCCTTGGGTTGTGTGTGTGGAGATGATCAGGTTAGCCGGTTCACCGGGCTCTCGTGTCGCTTCAACTCCTAAGTGTAAATCCTGACCGGATAATTGCCTGAAGGCCGAACCAAAGCCCGGTGAACCGGGCTTTCTGCGCGGCCGGCACGCTTGACCCAGGCGTAAACGCCTGGGCTATGAAAACTGCGGCGGGCACGCTTGACCCAGGCGTGAACGCCTGGGCTATGGAAACTGCGGCCGGCACGCTTGACCCAGGCGTGAACGCCTGGGCTATGGAAACTGCGGCTGGTACGCTTGACCCAGGCGTAAACGCCTGGGCTATGAAAACTGCGGCGGGCACGCTTCACCCAGGCG
>JBASRN010000273.1:0-2291 GCA_049273855.1 Blastocatellia bacterium | reverse complement strand
GGTGCCCGATGACCATTTGCGGGCGCGAAGTCGCCGACGCGATCTCATCGATGTTCAATGTCGAGGTGTTGGAAGCCAGCACTGCGCCGGGCTTGCAAATCTTATCGAGCTCGCCGAAGACCTGCTTCTTTAACTCCATGCCTTCGAAGACTGCTTCGACAACGATGTCCGCGTCCTCAAAGCCATCGTAGGTTGTCGTCGGTGTTATCAACGCCATCCGCCGATCCATAACCTCCTGGCTGAAGCGGCCTTTCTTGACCGAGTTCGAATAGTTTTTCGCGATCGTTGCGAGCCCGCGGTCGAGAGCCTCCTGCGAAACCTCCCGAAGGATGACCGGAATGCCGGCGTTGGCGTAGTTCATCGCGATCCCGCCGCCCATCGTGCCCGCGCCGATGACCGCCGCCTTGCGAATCTCGAGTGTCGGCGTGTCCTTAGCGATGCCGGGGATCTTGGCGACTTCGCGTTCCCCGAAGAAAACGTGAATCAGCGCTTTGGATTGATTGTCGAAGAGGCATTGCTGGAACAGCTCGGCTTCTTTTTTGCAACCGTCGGCGAACGGGAGTTTGATTGCCGCTTCGACTGCGTCGATCGCGGCGAGCGGCGCAGTCTGGCCGCGCATCCGCTTGCGGGCTTGCTCGCGCGCCGCAGCGAACGCTGGCGTGTGATCGCTCGCCAGTTTCTCGTTGCGCTCGCGAGTCTTCGGCGGTTGCTCGCCTCGCGCCAGCACCTCGCGAGCAAATGCGACCGCGCCCTGAAGCAGATCGCCTTCGATGATGCGATCGACGATGCCTTGCTTGAGAGCTTCGCTCGCGGAGATGGGGTCCCCGATAGCGCACATCTCAAGCGCCCTGGTCACACCCGCCAATCGAGGCAGACGTTGAGTTCCCGCGGCGCCTGGAATGATGCCGAGTTTAACCTCTGGCTGGCCGACCTGGGCGGAAGGAGCAGCCACGCGATAGTGAAACGCCATCGCGAACTCGAGCCCGCCGCCGAACGCCGTGCCGTGAATTGCGGCGATTGTCGGCTTCGTGCTGTCTTCAATCGCGAGAAGAAAAGGAAGAAGACTGCCGCCGCGTCGAAGCCCCGAGGTCATCTTTCCGAACTCTCGAATGTCGGCTCCGGCGATAAACGTTCTGCCGCCGCCGATCAACACGGCGGCTTTGAGCTGGTCATCTTTTTGGATCGCATCAATCGCGGCGGCGATTCCTTCGGGGACGCCGGGGCTGAGGGCGTTAACCGGTGGGTTGTTGACGGTGATGATTCCGACTTCGCCATCTTTGGTTAGCGATACTAGTTCTGACATGATTTCTTTCTCCTATTAAACTTACCGTAGACTGTCCAGTCTGCGATTGGTTGCAACGAACATCCGATCCGAGGCCGGTTTGCATGACCGTTCTGGCCTACCCCTTTCGCCCGAGCCTCGAGTAACCCTAACGCCGCAGTGATTGGATCAGTGCCTGCTTGCGCTCCGTCGCTTCGGGCGAGAACCAGTGTTCGATGAATTCCGACAACGTCAGGCGGTCGCTGAAAGTTACTGAATGCCCGGTTCCCTCGAGGAATAACTGCTTGACCGCGCCGAATGCAAGCCGAGGTTTTGCGGCAAGCTCGCGCGCTCGCGCAACGGCTCGCTCAAGCACAGCTTCGGGTTTGACGACTGCGTCCGCCAAACCCATCTCCAGCGCCCTCTCGGGCGAGAGAGTCTTGCCCTCCAGTATCACTTCGCGCGCATTCTTTGCGCCGACGGCGGCAATTGCCATCCGCACAAAGCCGGGCGGAACCACGACGCCGAGGTTGACTTCATTGAGAGCGAAGCCAAACTCGCCCTCGGCCATCACTCGCGCATCGCAGGCGAGCGCAAGCACCGCGCCTCCGGCAAAGGCGTGCCCGCTCACGGCCGCAACCACGGGTTTAGGTAACAGCAGAATGCCTTCGTAAAGGTCGATGAAGCGGCTGAAGAACACCGTCATCCGAACGCGATCGTATTGAAAGACCTCGCCGACATCAAAGCCGCTCGAGAAGAACTTAGGCCGGTCGCTCGCCAGAACGACTCCTCGCACGTCGCCGCCGGCAGCCATACTCATCGCCATAGTCAGTTCTTCAACCATCGCGTCATTCAACGGATTGGCTTTGCCACGAGCGAGGGTGATGACCAGAAGCTCTTCATCTCTATTGACGCTTATGAATTCCATAGCACCTTCCATTCGCATCGCGCTTTTCTCTGCGCAGACCTCAGCGTCTCAGCGTCTCGGCGGTTAGAAGCGCTTGCAATACTAAACTGATCAATACTAACT
>JBASRN010000272.1:0-15490 GCA_049273855.1 Blastocatellia bacterium | reverse complement strand
CGGATAAGCTCCCTCAGCCCGCTTTTGGCGAGCGACATTGTTCTTTCGAGAGACCAGCCGCTAAGCCGCGCGACGCCGACACCTGCTCTAGTCCGTAGAGGCGACCCTCGGATTGTGGAGGTTTGCGCAGATCCTGCCTCCGGGTGTGCGATTTCCCGCACATCACTCCCGGATCCTCACGAAGTGGACACTAATCCTCGCCATTCGCCGCGGAACGCTCATTGCCTTGCTTGAAGCCGCTATTGTGGCGGCAGGCGGAGGTGAGTGTGGATTTGATTGCAGCAGTCGCACCGTTCGAAGTATCAGCTACCGTGTTGGACAAGTACAACCGGCCCGGGCCGCGATACACGAGCTACCCGACAGCCCCTGAATGGGATGACGGCTTCGGCGAAGCTGAATTGCGCGATGCATTCGCGAGGGCAAACCGAAAGACAAGTCCTGCGCCCCTGTCCCTCTACTTTCACATACCCTTCTGTGAATCGCTTTGTCTCTACTGCGGTTGCAACGTTGTCATCAACAAGCGCCACGAGGTTGCGCTGCCATACTTGACGCGACTGAAACAAGAGATCGATTGGGTCAGCGGTGAGGTTGATGGAAGCCGCAAGGTAGAACAGTTGCATTGGGGAGGAGGGACGCCGACCTATCTAACACCCGGCCAGATCGACGATCTTTACGAATATATCTCGGCCCGGTTTTCGTTTGCGCCCGGGGCCGAGCAAAGCATTGAAATCGACCCGCGCGTTACGAGCGAACAGCACTGCCGCGCGCTTCGCCGGGTGGGATTCAACCGGGTGAGCATGGGCATACAGGATTTCGATCCGCTGGTGCAACAAACCATCCATCGCGTTCAACCTTATCAAGAGGTCCAGGCACTGTTCGACTACTGTCGCGAGCTCGGCATCGAAAGCATAAACGTGGATTTGATCTACGGCCTGCCTCACCAATCGGTCGAGAGCTTCACCACGACAGTCGAGCAGATCGTCGCGTTGAATCCGGATCGCGTTGCCCTGTTCAGCTACGCTCACGTGCCTTGGATGAAAAAGCAGCAGGGAAGTTTTGCTCGATACTTGCCGGAAGGGATGGAGAAGTTTCGGATCTTCGCTCGCGCCATTCAGATGCTGACTGATGCCGGCTATCGCTATATTGGGCTCGATCACTTTGCCCGCGCCGAAGACGAAATCTGCCGCGCGCAGGATGAGCGAACGCTTCATCGCAACTTCCAGGGCTACACCACGAAGGCGGGATGTGACCTGTACGCGATGGGAGTGAGCGCGATCAGCGGGCTCGAGGACGTTTATGCTCAGAACTGGCGCGATCTGCCCAGCTACTATCGGGCGATCGACGACGGTCGGTGGCCGGTGATGCGCGGGATTCGGTTGAGCCGAGAAGACCGACTGCGGCGGACGGTGATCAATCGAATCCTCTGTCACGCTGTTCTGGTCAAATCCGAAATAGAGCGCGAATTCGGGATCGCGTTCGACGACTATTTCGACAAGGAGCTTCAGACTCTGCTCGAGCTTGAGCGCGATCGCCTGGTTCGGCTGGACGATGATCGAATCGAAATCGCGCCCCTTGGCCGGATATTCATCCGCAACGTAGCAATGGTCTTTGACGCCTATCTTGACAAAGAGGGGAGCCAGAGCTTCTCCAAGACGCTTTGAACCTGCAGATGTGATGCCCGTCATATCGTGTTTCGAGAAAAAGGCTTATGTTTTCGAAAAGTTCAGTGTTAACAGGTGGCGGGCTATGAAAAACTCACTCAAATCACTTCTGGTGTTGGTAATTGTCTGTCTCGCAGGTACTGCGGCTGCAGCCAGTTTCTCTTCGCCGCAAGCGCCTTCCCCGCGAATTGAAAGCACCTCAGCCACAACGCTGGGGCGAGCCGGGCGGCTGCGAATCTTCGGTTCGAATTTCGGCGCAATCAAAGCCGGCAGCCAGGTGTTGATTGATGGAGTGGCGGCGCCCGTAAGCCGATGGTCTGACTCTCTGGTGGTGGCATACGTGCCCGAAGCTGCGCGAACTGCTGCCGTTCCACTGCAGGTAGTCACGAGCACCGGCTCCAGTAACAATCTGCCGCTTGAAGTCACGGGCAGCAATCTGCTGCTTGATGTCATGGCGCCGCAGGCGAACGGAAGCATCAAATGGCAGTTTGAAGTTGACGGAGATTACATGGGTTTTCGGCCTACAATCGGGCCGGATGGCACGATCTACTTTCAGGACGTTGATGGACACCTGTACGCGCTCAGGCCCGAGGGCAGCGTGAAATGGATTTTCCAGGGCGGATATCCTGCCGGCCCTGTTGCTGTCGGGGCGGACAATACTACGTACATCGCAAGCGGTAATACAATCCAGGCAATTAGCCCTGCCGGCACGCTTGTATGGGAGTTCTCGGATCCAAACAGTCAAGGGGTGATAGCCGGCCCTGCAGTCGGCCCGGATGGCAAAATCTATGCGGCTATGGACCTGCTTGGTCTGGGAGCCATAGCGCTCTCCCCTGTCGACGGTCATCTAGTTTGGAGCAACCCGGGTGATCCGCGATTGGCCGAAAAAGGTCAGCTCGGGCTTGAGCTCGTTTTTGGCCCTTCTTCCCCTGGCGCACAGCCGGATCAGTTCTACTTAACGTGCGATAACATCACCACCCATGTCTTTGGACATCTATACGCATTCAGTCTCAACGGCGATCAGAGATGGGCGGTCTCGCTGGGCGGCATCAGTCAACCTCCTCAAGTATCAGTAGCGCCGAACGGTACTATAAGCCTGGGCGTAGCGGCTTATGACCCGTCAAACGGTTCGGTACGATGGAGCGCCTATTCTGAACTAGGCAGTGGCAGTGACCTTCCGCCCGATATAGGTCCTGACGGAACGGTTTACGTTTCTCCGTTATACCAGAGCGCGTTGGCGGCTTTGAACGGTCAGAATGGATCTGTCTTATGGCGGGTTACGGGCGTGGGGTTTGAGCAAGGCCCTGTAGTCAGTCCCCTTAATGACGTGGTCGTGGTTGGCGGTCGGGACAATTATGGTTTGCCGGGATCCTTCAAAGCTTTTAGCACGAGCGGGCAATCCCTCTGGCAGATCGATCTGCCCGGCGAGCCTTATCCTGGGATGTTTGAGTTCCCGTTCGAGCGAGGCAGGTTCAGCCCGGATGGAACGACTGTTTACATGGGCACGACTATATCAGGCGAGCCTGAAGATAATTTGCACTGCTACCTTTACGCGATTCAGACGACGGATACGCAAACCTGCTCTTACTCGATAAACCCCCTTAGCAGGTCTTTCACTTCAAGTGGAGGGCAAGGCAGTGTGGACGTGACAGCGCCCGACGGGTGTGGTTGGACGGCAACGAGCAATGCCGCTTGGATAGTCGTTACCTCAAACGCCAGCAGCAGCGGCGACGGTCTGGTTACGTATACCCTGAGAGAGAACTTCGCTACCACCTCGCGCACAGGCACTATCAGTATCGCCGGGCAGACTCTTACGGTTCGTCAGGATGGAATCAGCATCTGTTCCTTCTCAATCTCGCCGGCGAACAAGTCGTTCCCGAGGAAGGGAGGGACCGGAACCGTGAACGTAGCGGCGACCAGCGGATGTGGCTGGACTGCGACGAGCAATGCTGGTTGGTTAACGGTCACTTCGGGTGCGAGCGCTACCGGCAATGGAGTAGTGACCTATTCGGTGTCGGTCAACACCAGCAACCTTGCTCGCGTAGGGACGATTCTGACAGCAGGCAAGACTTTCACTGTGAAGCAAAAGGCCCGCTGAGGACCCGGCTCGGTCGCCGCGCCGCACAAGGCGGCCGGGTCTTCTCAAAGCCGGGCTAAGACGTCGAGGCCGTCATGCGAATCCGAACTGATCTTAAACTCCCGAGAGAGCACGGCGCGTGGGCGATGCTCTATGTCCCGTTTATGATAGGAGCGCTAGCGGGGTCCGGCTCATCCGTGACGATGGTGCCATTGCTGCTTCTCCTTTTGTCGGTGACGTTCATATTTGTAGCTCGCGAATCGATGCTCGAATGGTGGCGGGCCCGCGGCCGTGGAAAGCCGAGCCGGCCGGCATCGATAAGGCTGCTGATCTACCTCGGCTTCGGCGGACTGTTTGGAGCCCCGCTGCTTGTTATCTATAACCGGTTGTGGCTGGCTCCGCTGGCAGTCTTGATCGGGCTGTTATTTGCGTTCAACACCTGGAAGGCGGTGAGGGGCGAAGATCGCACGGTTATCGGGGAAACCGTCGCGATCCTTGGCCTGACTCTCGCGGCACCCGCTGCTTATTACGTCACCGGCGGCACGTGGGACATGCGAGCATGGCTGCTGTGGATGCTTTGCAGTTTTTACTTCGCGAGCAGCGTTTTTTACGTCAAGCTCCGAGTGCACTCGCTAAACCGGCGGCGCGAAGAACTCAGAAGGCAGTCCTGGCGCCGCTGCGCTACGTATCATCTGTTTCTAACCGCAGCGCTGCTGCTGCTTGCGGCTACGGGCAGTCTCGACCTGTTTGTTCTGGTGGCGTTTACGCCGGTGCTTGCGAGGACGTTTTGGCAGCTCGCAAGACCGAGCGGTCAAGTAAGTCTAAAACGAGTGGGGTTGCTCGAGGTCGTCTACTCGGTGATTTTTCTTGTGTTGGTCGCGATCAGCTTCCGGGCGGGCTGAAGGCTCGACGAGCCGGTCAAAAGAGTCTGTCGTTCGGTCTTCGCTTCTTGCTCCACGGATCGGCGATGGATTCGCCCGTCGTGGGCCGGCCAGAATCCGGATGCGTCATGCGCAGCACGGCCGGCAGCGTGCTTGTCTGGAACTCGTTGGGAGTTCCCAAGAATGCGATTCGCCCTTCCTCGAGCAGCATCACCCGCATCGGTTTCGCTAATCGCCCATCGCCTTTTTTGATAAGAACAGATCCCGAGTCATCTTCAACTGCAACATGCGACGCGATGTAAGGAATCTCTTTAAGATCCTTAGTCACATACAGCGCGGAAATGTCGTGAACATCGCGCGCGCGAATGATGAGATCGAGTAGATTGCGATTATTGATCGGGTCCAGCCCGGCAGTAGGCTCGTCGAAGAGCATGATTTTAGGCCAACCGACGACGGCGCGGGCAAACTCCAGCCGTTGCGCCATTCCGACGGACATCTCCTCGGGCAGTTTATCCTTCTCCTTCTCGAGTCCAACAAACCGCAATATCTCGTTAACCGCACGCTCGATCTCTTCCTCGGGCCAGTTGTGCTCGACCAGGCGATAAGCCGCGTTGTCGTAGACCGACAGACTGGTGAACAAGGCATGCTCCTGAAAAACCATCCCCATCAGCCGGCCGCGCATTTCCAGAAGCTCTTCTTCTTCGAGTCCTTCGATCTCGCGGCCTTCAACAAACACCTGTCCCTCGTCCGGCTTGATCAACCCTATTGCCACCCGCAACAGCACGGACTTGCCCGAGCTTGCGACTCCGGTGATTGCGATCATCTCGCCGTGATCTAACTGAAAGCTTATGTCCGAGAGAGCGCGTTTATCGTCAAAGCTCACAGAGACGTTCCTGAACTCTATGGCGCAGGTTCCGACCCGCCGGGCGTCAAGGGGTTGCTGGTTATCCATCATCGATCCTACCTTGCATCTTTTCTGCCAAATCAGGCCGATCCAGGCTTGCGAGAATTGTCCTTCAAAAGCTGTTCCGATAATAGCAAAGAATGCAATAAACGTGAGTTGAGCGCTTTCGCGCCCAGACGGTGGTAGAATTCCCCCGAATGCAGCCTGGCTTGGCAGGATTTCCCCACAACAACAGACCTCGCCTTCGGCGCGAGTGTTGCGAATCAGAGTCATCAGGCTCCGGGCCTCGTCGGTCGCGGGTCGTTCGTGTCGGGTCGTTTCCGACAGCCTAAAAAGCGGTGTCTTGATGCCATTCACTGAACACCTTGCAGTCAGACTCGCGATCGCGTTGGGTATTGGTCTGCTGATCGGGGCCGAGCGTGAACGACGAAAGGGCACTGGCCTTTCTCGCGCGCCGGCTGGCATTCGCACGTTCGCGCTCGCTTCGCTGGTTGGCGGTCTGAGCCAAGCGGTGGGCGGCGAGGCGCTGCTAGCTGCCGCCGCGGTCGGGGTGGTGTTGCTGTCGGCTGTTTCCTACAAGCAGAAAAGTCAGACGGACCCGGGCTTCACGACTGCGATAGCGCTGTTGACCGCTTTGATTCTTGGTGCGCTTGCCGTGCGTCAGCCTGCCCTCGCGGCGGGCTTTGCTGTTGTTGTGGTAGTGCTGCTAGCCGCGCGGACCCGGTTGCATCGCTTCGTCCAACACGCGCTGACCGGGCAGGAGCTTCAGGATGCGTTGTTGTTTGCTGCGGCGACGCTTGTGATTCTGCCGCTCACGCCGGACCACCCGATCGGGCCGTTCGGCGTCTTGAACCCGCGCACGTTGTGGAAACTCGCGGTGATAGTGATGTCGATAAGCGCGGCGGGTTATATCGCGGTGCGCGCGCTCGGCCCTCGCGTCGGATTGCCTGTGGCTGGATTTGCTTCGGGGTTTGTCTCGAGCGCGGCGACTATCGGTTCGATGGGAGCCCGCGCTGCACGAGAACCCGAGTTACTCAGAGCCGCAGTGGCAGGAGCGGTACTTTCCACGGTTTCGACAATTGTTCAGATGGTAGCAGTGCTATTTGTGACACACCCTCCGACCTTCTCGGCGATGAAGCTCCCGCTTCTGCTTGCGGGGGGCGCCGCGGTGATCTACGGCGCGGTGTTTATGATCAGGACCGATGGTAAGAAATCTCGAGATGCGGATCAGACCGGGCGCGCGTTTAACCTGACGACAGCATTGGTCTTTGCCGCGACAGTATCGGCGATACTCCTGGCCTCAGCGGCGGTGAACCGGTGGCTGGGTTCGGCGGGTTTGGCCGTTGCGGCAGGGCTTGCCGGGCTGGCCGACACTCATTCAGCGGCGATATCCGTAGCTTCGCTGGCCGCTGCTGAAAAGATCCAGGTCTCTGACGCTGTGCTGCCGATTCTCGTGGGACTGACGACCAACACGGTCACCAAGGCGGTGGTCGCGGTGAGCACGGGCGGCCGCGCGTTCGCCCTTCGGATCATCCCAGGGCTGCTGTTGGTCATTCTGGCTGCATGGTTCGGTTGGGCGCTGAGATCGTGATCGCGCACGAGAGATACGATTCGTATGCCGCCGTTGCGCTCGCACCGGGCATTTAAGCGAGTGGTTGGCTGACTTGGTGCGATTTTGTGTCTTGAGAGGCTTCCTGGCGGCAGATCGGTTCCTCCAGCGTGGTGCTGGCTCGATAGAATGTGCTCGTCTTGTCGCGTGCGCGCTCTTGCGCAGTTCATGCGCAACTTTCCCCATCACATCTCACCCGTGACCACGCGCACTCATAACTTACAGGTTTTCCAGCCGCGGCCCCGGGGTTGCTAACTAGAAACTGCGTTGTGGAACTCCATGAACTCTCCTCTCTTGGCGAGACTTGGATGGGAGGTTGAAATGCGCGGACATATCGGACTGAACGTGGCGGACAGTTGCACCGAGTGCACCTCGCGATTCGATAGGCTGTTTTGCAATCTTCCGATCGAGGCCCTGCGAGACCTCGACGAAATCAAATACACCACTTCTTTCCCGAAAGGTGCGGTGTTGTTCTTCGAAGGACAGTCATCGCGCGGCGTGTTTGTGGTCTGCCGGGGCCGTATCAAGCTCTCCACCTGTTCGAGCGAAGGGAAAGCGCTGATTACTCAGATAGCCTCCGAAGGCGATTTGATCGGCCTTAGCGCAACAATGGCCGGCAAGCCCTACGAAGTGACTGCCGAGGCGCTCGAGCCCTGTACGGTGAACCTTGTCAGGCGCGATGACTTCCTTCGATTTCTTACCGAGCACGCCGAGGCGTGTCTCAAGGTGGCGCAACACCTGGGCAATGACTACCACGCAGCTTTCGATAAGGCCCGCACGCTGGGGCTCTCGTCCTCCGCCGCCGAAAAACTGGCCCGCCTGATGCTGGACTGGATCGAACGCGATGGGAAGCTGAACCAAAACGACATTCAGTTGAGGCTTACGCTGACTCACGAAGAAATTGCGCAGATGATCAACACTTCGCGAGAGACGGTGACCCGCCTTCTGTCCGACTTCAAAACCGAGAACATCATTCAGATAAAGGGCGCGACGCTGGTTGTGCGAGACAAACAGGCGCTCGAATCGCTTGTAAGGTCGTGACGCCAGTCACCAATTCAAGGTGACCGCAATCATCGCCCTTATCCCGGAAATCGTTTAGAAAGGTAGCAGTTGGACGATCTATGGGATGGGGCGAAGATGAACACCAATGGAAGTCATGCGGTTTCGCTTTCGGGATTGCCACACACTTGGAAGGCTGACCCGGGGCCCAACCTGACGCTGGCGGCGCTCAAGGGCAATACCGACCTGCTTAACAAGTTGTTGGAGGCTGGCGCGGACCCCGACGCTTGCGATAGTCACGGCCGCACACCTTTGATCGAAGCGGCATTCGGGGGGCACGTGGGAGCGGTAAGCGCGTTACTTGAAGCAGGCGCCGATCCGAACGCGAGAGACGCGGACGGCTGGACGCCGCTCATGGAAGCTGCATCAAAAGGCCGGCTGGATGTCGTTAAGCGACTGCTAGCCGCCGCGGCTGATGTAAAGGCAAGTAACCGGGACGGGCGGACTGCGGAGGAAGTGGCCGCCCGCGGTCACCTGAGCTTGGCAAGGCTGATCAGACGTTGCGGGTCCAAGCGCTGAAGCGGAAGGCCTGCGATTTGCACTAGCAGAGTACCTGGAGTCTTTTTGGGTGAGGTTACTCTGTTATGCAACGAGAACTAGTTACCATCGACGGCAATGAAGCCGCGGCTTATGTGGCTTACAAGACCAACGAAGTAATCGCAATCTATCCAATCACTCCGTCGTCGCCGATGGGCGAATCCGCCGACGGGTGGGCCACTATCAACGAAAAAAATATCTGGGGCGCCACGCCGGCGGTCATCGAGATGCAATCGGAAGGCGGAGCCGCGGGCACGGTGCACGGTGCGCTCCAGACCGGGTCGCTCACGACGACGTTTACTGCAAGCCAGGGATTGTTGTTGATGATCCCCAACATGTTCAAGATTGCAGGTGAGCTGACCAGCACAGTCTTTCACGTGGCCGCGCGATCACTGGCGACGCACGCGCTTTCCATATTCGGCGACCACAGCGACATTATGGCTGCGCGCTCGACGGGATGGGCAATGTTGTTTGCGAACTCGGTGCAGGAGGTCATGGACTTTGCGCTTATCGCGCAGGCCGGCACGCTTGAATCCAGAATACCCTTCCTTCACGTCTTCGACGGTTTTCGCACGTCCCATGAAGTGATGAAGATCGAGAAGCTCACCGAAGACAACATCCGCCGAATGATCGCCGAGGGACTTGTCGGGGCGCATCGCGGCCGGGCGCTTACGCCCGAGCGACCCGTGATCCGTGGCACCGCTCAAAACCCCGATGTGTTCTTTCAGTCTCGCGAGCGAGCGAATCCCTTTTATCTGGATACGCCGGTGATTGTCGAGCGAGCGATGAACAAGTTTGCGCGATTGACCGGCAGGGCGTATCGACTCTTCGACTACGTCGGAGCGCCCGATGCCGAGCGGGTGCTGGTGCTGATGGGCTCTGGCGCCGAGACCGCCGAAGAGACGGTCAATGCGCTGACGGCTCGCGGCGAGCAGGTTGGTGTGATCAAGGTAAGGCTCTACAGACCGTTCTCGGCCGCCCATCTGCTCGAGGCGATTCCATCAACGGCAAAGACGATTGCGGTGCTCGATAGAACCAAAGAACCAGGCGGCGCCGGTGAACCGCTCTATCAAGACGTGTTGACTGCGATTGCCGAGGGCGTGATGAGCGGCGGCGCAAAATTCAAGACGATGCCACGCATCATCGGAGGCCGATACGGGCTCGCATCCAAGGAGTTCACTCCGGCGATGATTAAAGGCGTGTTCGACGAGATGAATCGCTCTGAGCCCAAGAACCACTTCACCGTAGGCATCGTCGATGACATAACGGCAACCAGCATCGACTACGATTCGGAGTTCACCACCGAACCCGACGATGAAGTGCGAGCGGTGTTCTGGGGTCTGGGTTCGGACGGGACGGTAAGCGCAAACAAGAACTCGATAAAGATCATCGGAGAAGAGACCGATAACTACGCGCAGGGCTATTTCGTGTACGACTCCAAGAAAGCCGGAGCGGTCACCATCTCTCATCTTCGTTTCGGGCCGCACCCGATACGCAGCACCTATTTGATCCGGCAAGCCAGCTTCGTTGCAGTTCATCAGTTTAACTTTCTCGAAAGATACGACGTGTTGGAAGCTGCCCGGAAAGGTGCTGTTCTTCTGCTCAACAGCCCGCACCCGCCCGATCAGGTCTGGCGCAACCTGCCGCGCCCGGTCCAGAAACAGATCATCGACAAGGATTTGAAGCTCTATGTGATCGACGCGTATCAGGTCGCCGGGGAAGCGGCGATGGGTTCGCGCATCAACACCGTTATGCAGACCTGTTTCTTTGCCATAAGCGGTGTGTTGCCGCGCGATGAAGCGATCGCCAGGATCAAAGAGTCGATCAAGAAGACCTACGGCAAGCGCGGCGAAGCGGTGGTGAGGCAGAACTACGCAGCAGTGGATTCGGCGATTGCCCACCTCCACGAGGTGCGGGTGCCTGCGGACTCGCGCGCCGGAGCCGAACCCGGGCCAACGGTGCCCGCAAGAGCGCCCGAGTTCGTCCGCCAAGTCACGGCGCAGATGATTGCGGGCCGCGGCGACGCCTTGCCGGTCAGTGCGTTCCCGGCAGACGGCACCTACCCGACCGGAACAGCTCAGTGGGAGAAGCGCAACATCGCTCACGAAGTCCCTGTCTGGGAATCCGATCTTTGCATTCAGTGCGGCAAGTGCGTGATGGTATGCCCGCACTCCACGATCCGGGCAAAAGTGTATGACGAAGGCGAGCTCGCCCGGGCGTCCGAAAGCTTCAAACACATGCCGGCGAAGTGGCGCGAGCTTCAGAACAAGCAATACACGATTCAAGTCGCGGTCGAAGATTGCACCGGATGCCGGTTGTGCGTCGAGGTCTGCCCGGCGAAGGACAAGAGTCAAGTATCGCGCAGGGCTTTGAACATGCATCCGCAGGCGCCGCTTCGCGATCGCGAGCGGGCGAACTGGGACTTTTTTCTCGAGCTACCCGAGATCTCGAGGACCGGGGGGCTGCGCTTTGGAACCGTCAAGAATGCGCAGTTGCTTCAACCGTTGTTCGAGTTCTCAGGGGCGTGCGCGGGTTGCGGCGAAACGCCGTACATCAGGCTTGTCACTCAACTGTTCGGCGACCGCGCGATCATCGCGAACGCGACCGGGTGTTCGAGCATATACGGCGGCAACCTTCCGACTACGCCTTATACGACAAACTCGGAAGGACGGGGTCCTGCGTGGAGCAACTCGCTGTTTGAAGACAACGCCGAGTTCGGTCTGGGTATGCGGCTCGCCCTCGATCACCAGCAGACGTATGCGCATGAGTTAGTCAATCGGAAGCGCGATCGGATTGGAGACGCTTTGGCGACGAGCGTGCTCAGCAACGATCAATCGACCGACGAGGGAATCAATATCCAGCGCCAGTGCGTCGAGGCGCTCAAGGCGAAGCTGCGCGGACTGGACGAACCGGAACTGCGCGACTTGATGGGTGTCGCCGAAGCCCTGGTCCAGAAGAGCGTCTGGATCATCGGCGGCGATGGATGGGCTTATGACATAGGGTACGGCGGGTTGGATCACGTTTTGGCGAGCGGGCGCAACGTGAACGTGCTTGTGTTGGACACCGAGGTCTATTCGAACACAGGCGGCCAGGCTTCGAAGGCGACTCCGCTGGCCGCGGTGGCGAAATACGCGTCCGGAGGCAAGCAAAACGGAAAGAAGGACCTGGGATTGGGCGCTATGCGATACGGCAACGTTTATGTCGCGCAAGTGGCGATGGGCGCGGACGATGCTCAGACCCTGAAGGCTATCCGCGAAGCAGAAGCTCATCCCGGGCCGTCCTTGATCATCGCCTACAGTCACTGCATAGCCCACGGCATCGACATGTCGAAAGGGATGCACCAGCAAAAGCTTGCGGTTGACAGCGGCCACTGGCCGCTCTATCGCTTTGACCCGCGCCGCACGGATCAAGGAAAGAACCCGCTGCAACTTGACTCGGGTGATCCGAAAATCCCGCTGCGAGACTACATCTACAAGGAAGGCCGCTACCGAATTCTGTTGAACAGCGACCCGGCCGCGGCAAAGACATTGCTCGAGCGCGCCGAGCTAGTGGTTCACGACCGGTGGCAGCACTACAAACAGATGGCCGAATCGAGAGATGGAGGTTGATGCAATGGACCTGACAACCAGCTACATGGGCTTGACGTTGAAGAACCCGATCGTGCCGTCGTCCTCTCCGTTGTCTCACAAGGTTGACAGCATCAGGCGACTGGAGGATTCGGGAGCGTCGGCTGTTGTTATGTACTCTCTGTTCGAGGAGCAAATCAATTCCGAGAGCTACTACCTCGATTACTACTTGAGTCAGGGCATCGACAGCTTCGGCGAGTCGCTCAGCTACTTCCCCGAGATGTCAGGGTACAACATCGGGCCCGACGACTATGTTGATCTGATCCGCAAGGTCAAGGAGGCGGTTGACATTCCGATCATCGGCAGCTTGAACGGCATCTCTGCCGGCGGTTGGATCGATTATGCCTGTCTGATCGAGGAAGCAGGCGCCGACGCGCTCGAGTTGAACGTCTACTACATTCCGACAAACATTGACATGAAGGGCTCGGAGGTAGAAGACTTGTACATCGAGATACTGCGAGATGTGCGGCGAGCCGTGCGGATTCCGGTCGCAATGAAGCTCAGCCCATACTTTAGCTCGACTGCGCACGTGGCGAACCGGTTGGCGCAGGCTGGAGCAGACGCACTCGTGCTGTTTAATCGCTTTTATCAGCCCGACTTTGATCTGGAGAACCTGGAGGTCGTGCCGCACCTGGTGCTGAGCGGTTCCGACGAGCTGCGTCTTCCGCTGCGCTGGGTCGCGATCCTTTACGGGCAGATCGGCGCGGACCTCGCTATAACCAGCGGCATACATGGCTGCGCGGATGTGTTGAAGGCGCTGATGGGCGGGGCAAAGGTGGCGATGATGGCGAGCGAACTGCTGCAAAACGGCCCGCAGCGAATCGGCGAGATACTGCGCGAAATGGTCCGCTGGATGGACGAGCACGATTACAACTCGGTCGAGCAGATGATCGGAAGCATGAGCCAGCGGCACGTGACCGAGCCGGCCGCTTTCGAAAGAGCGAACTATATGAAGACGCTGGCATCATACCGGAAATTATGAATTCTGAGTGATGAACGATGAAATTAATTAAGAGCACTAATTGTTGTTTATGATTCATCATTCCGCGTTCTTGGTTTCGTTCTAGGAGGCCCCCGGAACATGGGTGAACAAAAGGTTGCCGCCGGAAATGACACAGGAGAGCTTCGCATTTTCATGCGGAAACTTCTCAACGACATTCACGCACTCGACAAGATGATGACTGCGGGGATGATCGAATCCGGCGTGCGGAGGATCGGCGCCGAACAGGAGCTGTTCCTCGTCGATCAGAGCTGGCGGGTTGCGCCGGTAAGCCTGGAGGTCCTTCAGCGCGCGGCCGATCCGCACTTTACGACTGAGATCGCGCAGTTCAACCTCGAGATCAATCTGGACCCTATTCTGTTCGGAGGCGACTGCCTTTCGAAGATGGAGAAGAGGTTGAGCGCGTTGATTGCCCGGGCGCGCGCGGCCGCACGCGCCAGCGGCGCCGAAGTAGTTATGACCGGCATTCTTCCGACCATTCGAAAGTCGGATCTGGAACTCTCCAACATGACGCCCAAACCGCGCTACTTCGCGCTTAACAGCGCTCTTGCCCGATTGCGCGGGGGCCCGTACGAGTTCAGGGTCAACGGCACTGATGAACTCATAATGAAACACGATAGCTGGATGCTGGAAGCTTGCTGCACGAGCTTTCAGGTGCACTTCCAAGCTGGCTCGGAGGAGTTCGCCAATCTTTACAACGTGGCTCAGGTAGCCACGGCTCCGGTGCTTGCCGCGGCCGCAAATGCGCCGCTTTTGTTCGGGAAGCGGCTTTGGCGCGAAACCCGAATACCGCTTTTCGAGCAGTCTATCGACACCCGGCAAGCAAGCAATCATCTGCGCGAACGCAGCTCACGGGTGAGCTTCGGCCACCGGTGGGTGAAGAACTCGGTGATGGAGCTGTTCGAGGAAGACCTGGCAAGGTTCAGGATCCTTCTTGGCGCGCCTATCGACGAGGACCCGCTCGCCATGCTGCGCGAAGGGCGCATCCCCCAGCTTCAAGCGCTCCGGGTCTACAACAGCACCATCTGGCGCTGGAACCGCCCCTGCTACGGCATCACCGGGGGCGCCCCGGGCCTCAGAATAGAAGCGCGAGCTTTTCCGTCGGGGCCGACCGTCGTGGACGAAGTTGCGAATGCAGCCCTTTTCTTCGGTTTGATGAGCGGGCTCGCAAACGAACACCGAGACATCACCGACGCCATTCAATTTGACGATGCCAAACAGAACTTTCACGCGGCTGCCAGGTTTGGGCTGGACTCTCAGTTGACGTGGCTGGGTGGCGAGGTCCTGCCGGCCCGTGATCTGATCTGCGGCCGGCTGCTTCCGCTTGCTCGCGGCGGACTACTCGAAGCAGGCGTTCTGTCAGCGGATGTCGATCGCTATCTTGGTGTCATCGACGAGCGCGTGAAGTCGGGCAGAACCGGATCGCAGTGGATGCTGGCGTCCTTTTCGGAGCTGAAGACAGAAGCAACAAAGGACGAAGCGCTCACCGCGCTGACCGCCGCGACCGTTGCAAGGCAGATCGAAGGAAAGCCGGTTCACGAATGGCCTCTGGCCAGGGCTACCGAGGGATCGATGTCGAAACAGACTCATCTGTGTGTCGAAGAATTCATGACGACCGATTTGTTCACGGTACACGAGGATGAAGCGGTCGACCTGGTAGCGAACCTGATGGATTGGAAACGAATCAGACATATTCCCGTCGAAAACGAGGAGGGCACGCTTGTGGGCCTGGTCTCGTGCTTCGAGGTGTTTAGACAGCTTGAGAGGACTATCAGTGAAGGCGGCGTTCAGTCAGTTCCAGTTGGGGCAATAATGGTCCGAGACCCCCTGACAGTGCCGCCTGAGACCCCGACGCTCGACGCGATCATGCTGATGCGGAGAGAGAAGGTCGACTGCCTGCCGGTGGTGAAAGAAGGTCGCCTGGTCGGCATCCTGACCGAGCGCGACTTCATCGATGTTGCGGCCCGATTGCTCGAACAGAAGCTCGCCGGGTCTGAGAGGGCGAGCACGGCGTCCCGCCACTCATAGCGAGCGAAACCTCTGCAAATACTTCCAAAAAGAGAAGTGGTTTTTCATCACGTGCTGGACGCAACTTTGTACTCCGCGGCGTCGTGACGGCCGGCACGACGCCGCGTG
>JBASRN010000234.1:0-5797 GCA_049273855.1 Blastocatellia bacterium | reverse complement strand
CCCACGGAGGGACGCCCGTACAGGTTTATCGCCCATACTATTCCTCAGACTGAGCTCTGACTGACAACTAATCTCGTGCATTGAAACGTATGATTGTGACACCAAACTTCTTGGCGCGCCATCGGCGGAGCGCCCGGTCGTAATTCGACATGGCTATGGCGCGCGGCCCGCCCCGATCAAACCGCGCTCGCCCCTGAACCGAGACTTCCTCGCTGTTGTCTTGGCCGGCGCGCCGGGTGCCGCAGCAGGCGTCGAGCCGCCCGTTCCTAACCGCCGCTGCTCATCCGGCGTGATCTGAAACATATAGCGCACCAGCAAGTCCACGTGGTCTTTCTCGTAGGTCTGAAACGCCGGCGGCGTCGGCCCGCTGAACACCCAACGGTCGTGACTCGTGTCGCGTTTAAAAAGCTCGGATGGCATCGACGTCCCAGGCGAGATCAACGCCGGCTCGAGCAGCCAGCGTCGCGTCCAGGCCGGCTTCAACCGCTCGGGCGCGACCAGGAAGTTTGGCGCGGTCGCCTTGGCGTCGTGCGCCGGATCGCCCGTCATGTGACACTTCAGACACGGCGCCGCGTCCGACGTGAACAACGCGCGAGCCAGACCCTGCTCATCGGTACCAAGCGGATCGAGCCGTTCCGCAATATAAGGCTGTTGCTGCGCGGATGCGCCCATGAAGAAGTTAACCAGCGCTTGAAGCTCGTTTGGCGAGAAGTTGAAAGTCGGCATGCGAGCCTGCAGGTACCTTCGGACGCCGTTGCGATTTACTCCCGGCTGCGCGCGAAGCTGAAACGCCGGCTGCCATTCATCGGCGCCCGACGGCGCACCACTCGCAACGTGCGCCTTTAACGATTGCTCCATCGAGTCCCGCTCAGCGGGCGTCGCAACCGACGGGTCCGTCAAAAATCGCAGCAGCCAGTCGGGGTTTACTCGGGCCCCTTCGCTTGTCAGGCGCGGAGGCAACTGCTCCTTGCCGTCAGCGCTCTGATACATATCCAGCCCCATTAGAACCGAGTCTTGACCGATCAGAACATTGTGACAACCCATGCAGTTGTACTTTTGAGCGACCCACCAGCCGTCTTGCACCTCTTTTTTCTGCCCCGCCGGGTTGTAGCGCATTGCTTGCGGCAGGTTGGTTTCGACGCTGCCCAGCAGGAACGTCGCGAGCGCGGTCACATCCCGCTCCGGCAGATAGATGTTCGGCATGCGCAATCGCTCGTCCGGCGTTCTCACTTTGCCGCGATCGTAGATGCCCGGGCTTCTAAGCTTGTTTTCAAAGAAGCCCTTGTGGTCGTACCACGACTTGCGGTCTTTACGCCCGATCTCCTCGCCGGTGATCGGGTCAAGGCCGTTCTCAGCCGGATGCTGAAGCAGAGCAAAGTCGAGCCGCTCGATTGGCTTGCTGCCTTCCATTGTCAGCTCTGTCCCGATCCGTTGCTCCTCCTCGAGCCCTTTCAGCTCGTGACAGCCGGCGCAGCCATATCGCTTGACAAGCTGCTCGCCTCGCGCCTTCAGCGAAGAGTCGTCCAGGTACGAAGCATCGGGATACTGGATGCCGGCGCGCTTCTGAGACATCAGGAACGAAGCGATGTCCCGCGCGTCGTCTTCCGACAGGCGGAAGTTCGGCATGACGGTCATGTTCTGAATCTGAAGCTGGCGGCCGTCAACCGGGCTCTTCGAGTGCTCGTCATCGAACACAAACGGGAGCCCCTTCTTCTTGTAGTCTGCCGGCGTCAGATCGCGCTTCAAGCTGGGCGAGTAGGGAGCAAGCCGCTGCCGCGGGTTGTGCACCCAGCGCACGATATATTCGTAGTTTGCCTTCTCGCCGACTCGCGAGAGGTTCGCCGCGAAGTCCCCTCCGATCGGCTGATTGCGCATATCGATCGCGCTGCCATTGATCGAATGACAGCCCATACAGCCAAGCGACTTGAACAGCTCCTTGCCGTGGTTGACGTCACCTTGCGGTTGAGGAGGCAACGTCACATCAAGCGCCGACTGCCAGATGAACGCCGAGATGGCCTTAACTTCGTCATCGGCCAGCCGGAAAGTCGGCATCTTGGTTCCGGGTCTGAATGCCTGAGGGTCAGCCAACCACACCGGAAGCCATTCTTTGCGAATCTTGGCGCGAATCTCCTTCAGGTTCGGGCCGACCTTCTTCTGATCCTGCATCAAGTACTTCGACCGGGTGTCGAACTCGTCGATGCGAGCATCGATCTGAGAGATCGTCTGTCGCAGCGCTTCGGCGCGCTTGCGCAAGCTCGCGGCTTCCTCATCGGTCTCCGCAACGTCGGCGGCAGCGCCGGTCTGCGCAATCTCGCGTTGTCGATCCTGACGTTCAATCTCCAACGTCTTCATGCTCTGACGAGCGGTGCCCAACGCGTCCGCTTCGCGATCGAAGCCCTCGTAGCGATGACAGCCGACACAACCGCGATTCTGGAAGAGGTCCTTGCCGTGGCTCAACACGTCCGCGCCCGCCAGAACCCGATCCTTGCCATGACACTGATTGCAGCCGGCCTGGACGTTTTCTTTGTAGTAGAGCGGCCAGAGCCAGTGCTTGTAGCGGCCGTGACCTTTTTCAACCGAAACCGTGCCGCGCCCGTTCCCGCCGTGGCAAGTCGAGCACCCGAAACGCTCAGGGTCATGATTCCTGAACAGTTCCTTGTTCGGGTGGGACACGAAGGCCACAGCCGCTTCATCCGGCTTTTCGTCCGGCAAAGCCATATCGGTCTTTGTGATCTTGATCGGCTCGCGCACGCCCAAGTGGCACGATTCGCACCGGTCGATCACGACTCCGCCGACATTTATCTGCTTGATGTCGAATTTGAACCCGTTGGTCTTTTGCTGCAAGCCCGCGATCTGCTGCTCGGTCAGTCCGGTGAGATGGTCTTTCAGGTACTCGTCGAGCTTTCTCTGAGCCGCATCGCGAGGCTGGGTTACCTGGACGCGCTCGGCCAGCAGCCGAGCCTTTTCGTCTCTCAGGCTGTTATAGAGATTCTCCAGCTCGGTGTAAGTAAGCGAGCGATCCTCTTTGATGCCTTGATCGTTCGGCATCTCGAATTCGATCTTTTCTTGTTTCTTGTTTTCGATCGCCTCGGCCAGACTCTTCTTTCCCGACTCGCTACCGGCCACTTCAATCTGATAAGTCCTGGCTACGATCCAGGAGCGGGCGTCCTGGAAGGGCAGGGTCACAGCAACGATCTCTTCGTCGATCTTCTTGACTTGCGCGTCGATGGGGTCTGTCTTCTCTTTGGCCGCAGCGAATTCTTCCTTAAAAGCGTCCTCCAGTTCCTGGTACTCGGGCGAGCTCTTGATCTCGGCTTCGGACCTCCCCTGCCGCTTCTTCGCCTGTTCCAGATACTCGGAGTACCTGGAAACGAAGTCCCTCTGATAGCTCTTCCACGGCCGCTGACCCAGAACTTCGTCCCAGACCGACCAAACCAGCGTCACCACCAGCAGGAGCGAAGATATCAGGAGCAGCCCGCTCATCGAGCTTTCCGCGATCGGATCAGGCTCCGGCGCGTCCGGAGCCCTCTTCTCTAACTGCTCGCTTGGATTGTTCTCTGCCATCTAGTTCCCCTGAAGAAGTGAAGAAGTGATGAGTGATGAGTGATGATCTGCGCCGCTCATCTCATCACCCATCACCTCTTCCTCAGTCCTTCATATGTTGAACCACGGTGTGACCATCACGTACTTGATCCGAAACAACTGCCTGAGAAGCAGCTTTACCGGCATGCTCACCAGAATCGTGATCGCGAAGAATTGAAATACCGCGTACTGAAGCAGGGATGTCCGCTGAAAGATCTTCTTGTCGAACTTGGTCCAGGTCACCAGCAGGTGAATCAGCAATCCCGCGACCAAGTAGAACAGTCCAACAACCACCAGCCCGAACAAGCCCTTCCACGGCTGACCGACAATCCCAAAGATGTCCGGTAAATCGCGATTGATCTCGTAAAGCTGAACGTTGTGGTCCCAGGTCTGACCTGGCCAGAACCATACCCATCCCGGACCTCGAATAAACGTGCCGATGAAGATCAGCGCGATCCACATGATGAAGCCAATCATGAACGAGCCCACCGCAATCTTGCGCTGCTTCCACGAGTAGTATCCCGACCCAAGCGGATTCGAATCCACGTACGGGAACGCCATCAGTCCGACCAGCATCAGGCTCGGCATCACCACACCCGCAATCCACGGATCAAAGTAGACCAGCATCTCCTGGAGCCCGAGAAAGTACCACGGCGCCTTGGAAGGGTTCATAGTCAGGTTTGGGTTCGCCGGTTCCTCCAACGGAGCGTTAAGCGTGATCGACCAGACAAACAACAGAACCGTCACTATGATGACCGCCAGAAACTCGATCCGCAGCAGGTACGGCCACACGTGAAGCTCGCGCGCCCAGTGAGGCTTCCATGGAAATGTCTTGCGATGATGCGTCTTGGCGAGCTTTGGATCCGCTTCAAGCTCCGCGATCAGCCGATCATTTGCAATCGCCTGCTTGAAGCCCATCCACAGAAAGAACGGCACAAGGAAGAGCATCGCTACGATGGGCACATTGTCAGGCGCCGAGACGATAGTCCAGAGTTGACCCCAATCCATAGACCCTCCGGGTCAGTTTCTGGTTTCCGGTTCCTGGTTTCGGGTTCGGGCTCAACCCTGAACCAGGAACCACAAACCCGAAACCGGTTATTTCACTTGCTGCTTCACTGCTCTTGCGCCGGGTGCGCGCATCTCAGACTCGAGCTGCACCGGCGCCGGGCCGGAAATGCCGCCGTCTTTTCGCACTCGCCAGAAGTGCACAGCCAGCAGCACGCTCACAATCACCGGAATAGCTATGCAGTGCCAGATGTAGCTCCGCAGCAGCGCGTTTGCGTCAACTATCGAGCCGCCCAGCAGACCAAACCGCACGTCGTTGTAAGGCGTCATTCCGAGCTGCGGGCCAAACGGCCCTTCGTGTCCGAGCCCCGGCGTCGCGCGCGCCATATTGGTTCCAACCGTCACTGCCCAGAAACCAAGCTGATCGTCCGGCAACAAGTACCCCGTGAAACTCAACAACAGCGTAAGCACCAGCAACACAACGCCAATCGTCCAGTTGAACTCGCGCGGCGTCTTGTACGAGCCCGTCATCACCACGCGCAACATATGCAGCCACGTGGTGATTACCATCAAGTGAGCTCCCCACCGGTGCATGTTTCGCAGAAGCTTGCCGAACGGAACATCGTTCTCGAGATAGATAATGTCCTGAAACGCCTGCCCCTTCGACGGGTGATAATAAAACATCAACAGGATGCCGGTGAACGTCAGCACTATAAACAGGTAGAACGTGATGCCGCCCATTCCCCAGGTGTAGCTAAAGCGCACCGCGTCGCGATTGATCTTCGCCGGATGTAGGTGCAGAAAAACGTTGGTGAGAACACCCAGCGAGCGAGCGCGCGGGGTCGGCTCGTGCTTGACGCGGAACATCGACTTGTAGATTTGGGTGCGTGTAGGGTCCTTGAGTGCCTCGACCTCGTCGAGCACCGCGTCCTTCTGGACCTTGCCCTTGAGCAGTTCGAGCTCTTCGCGCACGTTCTCTTTGAAGCTGGGCGGGGCCTCGTCGGTGACGGCCACGCTCGCTCCGCTGGTTACTTGGGGAGTATCAGGCTTGTCAGGTTCCATCGAAGCTCCGAATTCAGGTTGTCACTGTAGAATCAGACGGAGACCGTTTGCGACTGCGCTTAAACCGACAGGAACGCGCCGGGATCGTCAAAGTGGCTCTTTTCACCCTTTGGCCACTTGTACAGCCTGCTTGTGTCCACGACTATCT
>JBASRN010000222.1:0-2939 GCA_049273855.1 Blastocatellia bacterium | reverse complement strand
ATCAACAAGACTGTGAAGGACCGGATGCCCGGGGCGCCCGAGGAGCTGACGAAGACAATCGCGGACTATCAGAAGCAGGTCGAAGAGCTTCAGGGCAAGCTGGTTCGCCCGGAAGGGGGGCTCGGTTTCGGCAGCGGCGGTGCGCGGTTCTCCGAGAAGCTGGGCGGGTTGTTCGGCGCCATCGAGGGTGTGAACGCGGCGCCGACCAGTGCACAGCAAGAGTACTTCTCGGAACTGGTTCGGGAGTTTCCCGAACGAGTCGCGGAGATGAATCGCTTTATCACTCAAGCGGTGCCGAAGCTGAACGAGACTCTTCGCAAGCACAACGCTCCGACGGTAGTGCCGGGCAAGGCAGTCGAGCCGTCTAAATAATGCGAGACCTGTCGACCGCACGGCGGCGGGCCTTGTCTCCTTTCGGGCACGCAACAAGCAGCGGGCTAGAGTTGGTGGGGAGAATTCTATGACCAGAAAGCGCAGCGCCGCGTACCTTCTTGTAATACTTTCCGGTGTGTTCACTTCGGGGTGCTTTAGCATCGAGCAGGAGATATTCCTGAATGCGGATGGCAGCGGGCAACTGGTTATGTTTATCTCGCTTCCAGACCTGCCCGAGAAGATGACATCGAGCGAGGCGGGTTCAAAAAAGGATCCGGCGAGCACTATGGCAGACTTCAAGAAGGAACTGACAACCGCGTTGCCGCCTACGATCAAGCTCGTGGAAGCAAAGGAGGTAAAACAAAACGGCGTCCAAAGCATCTACGTCGTCTTTTATTTCAAACAACTCAGCGACGTGCAGCGCGTGCTCGCGAATTTCGGCAAGAGCAGCCTGAAGGACAACGAAATGGGCTCCGCGCCGGAGTGGACTCTCAGTCTCGCCAAACAGGCGAGCCGAACTTTGTACACCCAGAAGTTCCTGGTCGATGTTGACGCTAAGGCCGAAGCCAGGACATCCGTCAAAGTGAACGGCAAGGAGCAAGCTAAGAAGCCTGGCGCCGAGGAAGAGAAAGCTTCGAAGGAGATGGAAGAACAGCTAAAGCCGCTGATGCTTTCGATCGTGCGAATGCGTTTCGTGCTCCACGCGCCGTCTCCGATAACCAGCAGCAACGCAGACATTGTGCTGAATGGAAAGACTGCGGTTTGGAATTGCTCGCTTGCAGCATTTGCCAAGGACAAGAAGCCAATCGAGATGAAGGCGAGCTTCTAGACTCCGGCGGCTTCGCCGCAATCCCTCAACTTCATTGCAAGAATTCTGCCGCCTCTCCGTTCAATCAACCGAAGGATGGAATCGGGCGCGCCTCCACCCACACGTTGGGTTGGGCGCGCCCTTTTGCGAAAGAAAAACAGAATGGAGAGAAACAGAACATGAGATACACGAGAAAGATGCCTTACCGAAGCAGGGTAGCCGCAGTGCTGCTCGTCTCGCTTTTGCTTTTGCCGGCGGTGCCGTCGCTGGCGAACAACGCCGCCGTTGATCCAATGAATAACGGCTTAACCGAACGAGTCACCGCCACCGTTGCGGACCTGACCAGTTCGCCCGACGAACAAAAGTCGGTGGCTATCACGATCTACAACGTGAATCTTGGACTCGTGCGTGACCGTCGCGACCTCGCCCTCCCGCGTGGCGAAGCGGCTTTGAAGTTCGGCGGCGTAGCGCAACAGATCAATCCCGCAACCGTGCACATCAAGTCGCTGACCGACCCCAACTCGCTTTCGGTAGTCGAGCAGAACTACGAGTATGACCTGCTTTCGCCCGCGAAGCTCCTGGATAAGTACGTCGGCAAGAAGGTCACGCTGGTGCTGCGCAGCTTTGAGAACCAAACTGAAAGGCTCACTCCCACCGAAGCGACGCTGCTCGCCAATAACAGCGGTGCGGTTTGGCAGATCGGCGATCACATTGTCATCAACCCTTCGAACATCGTGGAGATTCGCTTCCCGCAGTTGCCGGAGAGCCTGATCGCGAACCCGACGCTTGTCTGGCGGTTGTCGAACGAAAGGGCGGCGACGCAATCGGTCGAAGCTTCATACCTGACCGGCGGCATCAACTGGCGCGCGGACTACGTTGTGCTTGTGAACCACGACGAGACTCGCGCGGACGTGACCGGCTGGGTGACGATCGACAACAACAGCGGCGCCGAATACAGGAACGCCGAGCTGAAGCTCGTAGCAGGCGATGTGCATCGCGCGCAGAACAAGCAGGAGTACGAAGGGCGTATGCGTGATATGGTGGCCGCCAAAGCCGCAAACGAGCAGCAGTTCAAAGAGGAGTCGTTCTTCGAGTATCACCTCTACACGCTCCAGCGACGCACTACGATCAAGAACGCGCAGACCAAGCAGATCAGCTTGCTGGATGCCAACGGCGTAGGCGCAAACAAACAGTTCATAATCTACGGCCAGCCTTACTACTACCGCGGGTACAACAACCCGGGTGAGCCGATCAAAGAGAAGATCGGCGTCTATATCGAGTTCGACAACTCGAAGAAAAACGGTCTTGGTCAGCCGCTGCCGGCAGGCATCCTGCGCCTCTACAAAGCCGACTCCGCCGGCGGCCAGCAGTTCATCGGCGAAGATCGTATCGATCACATGCCCGAAAACGAAAAGGTCCGGGTAAAGGTCGGGGATGCATTCGATATAGTCGGCGAGCGAAAGATGATGGACTATCGCGCCATCAGCTCGCGGGTGTTCGAGTACGCGTACCAGGTTGTGATTCGCAACCACAAGAAGGAAGCGGTCACGATTGTTGTGAACGAACCGATCGGCGGCGATTGGGAGATGATCTCCTCAAGCCACAAGTGGGAGAAGACTGCGGCGTTCGCATCTCGCTTCACTGTTCCGGTTGCAGCCGACGCTTCGGCTACGCTGAACTACCGCGTTCGAGTGCGGTGGTAGCATCATGTAGGGGCGGCCCTCCGTGGCTGCCCCTCGTCACGGTTGCGGTCCTGGGT
>JBASRN010000218.1:0-3378 GCA_049273855.1 Blastocatellia bacterium | reverse complement strand
GAGGTATTGAACTCAGCCGTGACGCTGTTGACGTGCCGCTCCCGCAGTCCAAGAAGACCCGCGCTCTGCTGGCCTACCTCGTCGTTACCGCTCGGCCGCACCGGCGAGAACGGCTCTGTTCTCTGCTCTGGGATGTCACCGACGACCTGCGAGGCGCGCTTCGCTGGAGCTTGAGCAAACTTCGACCTCTGGTCGACGCGTCCGACAAACAACGGATCGTGGCAGACAGAGAGACTGTTGGTTTCAATCCCCTGGACGTACGGGTGGACCTGCTTGCGATCAGGGATCAGATCAGTAAAGGAATCGCTGAAGCGTCCAGCGAGAAACTGGAAAAGCTCGCGGGAGAATTCCATGGGGAGTTCCTGGAAGGGCTCGATCTTCCCGACCTGCATGACTTTCACAGTTGGTGCATAGCCGAGCGGGAGCGGGCCCGGACTGAGCACGTGGCAGTGCTGAACGAGCTTGTGGTGCGGTTTGCTTCTCAGCCCGAGGCGGCGCTTATTCATTCACGCGCGCTTGTGCAGGTTGATCCGCTCAACGAATCGGCTTGGGCCGGGCTGGTTCGGTTGCTTGCTCTGACTGGCCATCGGCAAGAGGCCGAGGAGCAGTCCGAAGCAGCAACGCGGCTTCTCAAGGATCTTGGGACCCGCCTGTCGGGAAAACTCGATGACGCTCGAAGATCACTGCGCGACCACCCCGCGCCCGACCTTTCTCGGCGGGTTGAACGGCAGGCTAACACGGGCGCGCTGAGGGAGACTGGGCCGCTCAAGCCGGCAGAGTTCGTGGGTCGAAAGGCCGAGCGGGATCGTCTGCTCTCGGCTCTGGCTGAAACCGAGACCCGGCGCCGGGAGCTGGTTGTGCTGATGACGGGAGACCCGGGCGTCGGCCGCACTCGGCTCCTGAGAGAACTGATCTCTGAAGCCCGAGAGCGCGGCGGGACCGTGATGAATGGCCGCACATACGAGGCCGAACAGGGGAGGCCTTACGTGCCATGGATGGATGCCCTGCGGCGCGTGCCGGTTTTGGCGGTGGGGCAGACGATTGGAGCGGATCTGGCTGTCCTCTTGCCGGAGCTACCCTTTGAATCCGCTGCCGAACCCAGTCGCGACCGGTTGTTCGGGGCGGTTGTAGAGCTGATCGCGGCGCGCGCGCACAGCGCGCCTCCGGTGCTTCTGGTTCTGGACGACGTCCAGTGGTGCGACGAAGCCTCCGCTGAGTTGTTGCATTATGTGACTCGGATGAATCGTCACCGTCCCGTTATGGTAGTGCTGGCCGCTCGCGAAGGCGAACTTGCCGAAAATGTCCCAATGCTTCGCGTCTTGCGCAGCCTTCGCCGCGACGGCCTGCTGGAAGATATTGCTTTGGGGCCTCTGAACAAAGACGAGACGACTCAACTGATCCGCGAAGTCGCACCTGAGCCAGATGCTGAGCGTGTGTTTGAACAGAGCGAGGGGAATCCGCTGTTGGCGCTCGAGCTCGCGCGCGCTCTCCGCGACGAGCCGGACGTGCCGGCAACGCTTACGCAACTGGTGCGGGCTCGTGTCGAGCGACTGCCTGCCGCTGCGGGTGACGTTCTGCGCTGGGGTGCAGTCATTGGCTATTCATTCAACGTGAGCAGGCTAGCGGAACTGACTTCGCTGGACGTCGATGAACTCGCCTCAGCCCTTGAGACACTCGAGCGGCACGTGCTGCTGCGAGAGGCGCCCGATAGCGGCGGCCAGTCGGGGGCGTATGCCTTTGCGCATAAGGTGGTTCGCGACGCGGTCTATTCCGACCTCTCACAGCCTCGAAGGCAACTCATGCATAGGCGCGTGGCTCAAGTCCTGAGCGACCTCGAAGGGCAGGATGAGACGATTGCCCTGGATATCGCACATCACGCCGCGCTTGGAGGAGATGCGGGCATGGCAGCGCGGGCCTGTGTGGCGGCTGGCCGTCGTTGCCTGCGGCTGTTTGCAAACACTGAGGGGGCGGCATTCGCCCGCCAGGGAATGTCCTACGCCGAACAACTGAGTGAGCCGGAGCGGGTTCAGCGGATGATCGAGCTGACTCACATAAGCTTTGCGGCCAGACGACCCGACCCCGCCGATGAAGCGGCCCGCATGATCGAGGCATTCGCGGAGCGTGCGCTTGACTACGGTTGTGCTGAACACGCGCGGCTTGCGTTTCACATGCTCAGCTATCTGCACTGGGAGCGGGGCGATTGGTCCGATGCCGAACGGGATACACTGCGGGCCCACCAGGTCAGTCAGTCTGCCGGCCAGAAGGAGCAAGTGATTGCGATGGCGGAGGCGGCGCGTTGTCTCGCCTTGCTGGAACGCGATCTCGAAAAGGCTGAGGCAATGATCTTCGAAGCAGGTGCGCTGGCGACTAGGCTCGACATCAAGCCCGCGGCAATCCCGGATGCGCAAGGCATGCTCAGACTCCACGAAGGGCATCTAGATGAGGCTGCCACGTTATTCGAGCAGGCTCGGACTCGCGCTCGGGCTGAAGGGAACCGGGTGGATGAGTTTCAAGCCCTGGAGCATCTCTTGATGGTTGAACTTCAGCGTGACAGTTACGCGCGCGCTCGCTCGGTATGCGATGAGCTGGTTTCGATCGGAGAGAAGTTGCGCGAGGGGAGCGAGTCGTCGTTTGCTCGCACACTCCGCGCAACCACGTGCTATTCGATGGGAGAGGATCAGGCCCAGCCCGAGCTTGAGCAAGCCCTCGACGAGCTGCGAATCGTAGACGCCAAGCACCGGCTCGCCTATGCGCTGACTCGGATTGCCAATGCGGACTTGCGACGCGGCCATCCCGATCTAGCTCGCAGTAGAGCCTCGGAAGCACTGGCCGTCGCACAACAGCTTGAGCGGTCCAGTGAGATCGTGTTCGCCCAGGTGGCATTGGCGCGGGCGGCCGCCGGATTGAATGATGGCGCAGCTTTGCTGTTGCACCTCGATCAACTGCGCCGCCAATCAATGGCGGGGGTCTCGACACACGCCCGACAGGCTGCGCAAGTTGTCCTAGAAGAACTAAGTCCGGGCGCTTCAGGGCCATTACTGTGAAGCATCCCTAGCGGATTAGGCGCGAACCGCCTAGATCCATGCCGGCGTTCGGGTGGTTGTTATCCTGGCCCGCCCTCGCTAAGGTAAGTTCAATGTCTTCGCTCAGCGCCGGTCCGGCCGTGCGACCACGGACGTGACCGAGTTCACTGTTTGACGAGAGGTTACAGGAGGAGAGTCAAATGGAGCAGGTCATTGTCGAGAGGTCATTTGACGAAGCAACTGAGTTTGAAGCCTTACAAACCCTGGCGGACAAGATTTCGTGGTGCCTGGACCAGCACCGGATCCGCTTTCTAAGAAGCTATTTGTCATCGGACAAAAAGCGAATGATCTGCGT
>JBASRN010000209.1:0-33144 GCA_049273855.1 Blastocatellia bacterium | reverse complement strand
GGAATGCACTCGACAATCTTTCGCAAGACTGAATCCTCGGCGGGATACTAACTCATGCTATGACGGGCATCAACCGATCAGCCAAAGCTGATCAACGCAAAACCGGCCATCCTCACGCCTCCTGGGCAGCTACGCAATCAGCGGCTCCTTTTTGCATGCACGTGGTAGAATCTCAGCCGGGAAGTGAGGATAGGTTTATGAGCCAAACTCTGGTTGAAACGCCTGGCTCGCCGGAAACTCAAGCATTCGCGATCCTGCGATTCGCTCCTGCGATTGAGTTGACCGATGATCAATTCTTTGCGCTTTGCCAGCAGAATCGCGACCTCCGGCTTGAGCGCACCGCGCAAGGAGACCTTATCGTCATGCCACCTACTGGATTTGAAACCGGCAGCCACAATAGCTCAATAACCGGACAACTTTATATTTGGGCGAAGAACGACGGGACGGGTATCGCGTGCGATTCGTCGACCGGATTCACTCTATCAAACGGCGCCGACCGCTCACCTGATGCGGCGTGGGTAAAGCGCGAGCGGCTCGCGCAGTTTACCGCGGAACAAAAGCGCAAGTTCCTGCCGTTGTGCCCGGACTTCGTGATTGAACTCCGCTCGCCTAGTGACAAGCTCGAAGACGTGCAAGGGAAGATGGCAGAGTATATCGAGAACGGCGCGCGGCTCGGGTGGCTGGTCGATTCCGAAACCAAGTCTGTTCATGTGTATCGCCCAGGATCAGCGGTCAGTGTGTTGGCAGGCGTGCTGGAAGTCTCGGGCGAACCGGAACTGTCTGGCTTCCTGTTGGACTTGCGCGACATTTGGGAACCGAACTTATAAGGTGATGAATGGTTAGAAGATAGCTGCCTGACCTCATTCATCCCGGAGAAATCCTTTCCGAGGAGTTCCTGAAACCGATGGGCACCAGCATTAGAAATCTAGCTCTAGACATCGGGGTCTCTCGCGGCCGTGTCAGCGCTATCCTGAACGGGAAGCGCGCCATCACGGCTGACACCGCGCTCCGGCTGGCCAAGTACTTCGCCGTCTCTTCTGAGCTCTGGCTGGGACTTCAGGCCGACTATGATCTGAGAGTCGCCCAGAGTAGTTGGTCACGAGATTGAAAAGACAGCGCACGCTTATCTCGCGTGATCGGATAGAGATGCAGTTGGAGTTGAACGCGATTCAAGAGTGTGTTGAGCAAGCAAAGCAGCTCCCCGGTCAGCTATCGGTAAATCTGGTCAAAAAGCTTCTTAGCCATTCTGTTAGCACTCAGTCTTAGTAGGTCCTTGTACACCTTTAACGCCTCACCTCTTTTCCCTGACTCAAGGTACAGCATCCCCAGGGCGTAGTGAGCCCAGACGTTGCTCGGGCTCTTTCGTATTGTGTCTTTATAAGACTCGACACCATATGGGAGCCATCCTGCTTGGATGTAGACATCGTTTAGCACCCGGTATACTTCGCCCGATTTCTCGTCAATTCCTATTGCCTGCTTGAGAGAAACGACCGCCTCTGCATAACTGCCAAGCATTGAGTAAGCTTCACCAAGACGCCAATAGTCCAAATAATCGTGGAGTTCCCCGCGTTCTCGGCTAATCCGAATCGCGTCCTTAAGTGCCGAAATAGCCTTGCGCACTACCGCCTCACGGTGGAGCGCGTCTATTGCCTTGGGTTCGGAGTCCGTCGGCCTGTCACGAACGCTGCTGAGGTGTGCAGAGGCCAGCGCGCTATAAGCATTGGGGTTATTACGCTGAATGCCGATAGCCAACTCATACTCTTGTATTGCGTCGTCGTAGCGACCGAGTCGTTCGTATACCCAACCAAGACCGACATGGGCGTCAACCCAGTCTGGTCTAATCCTAATAGCGCGCTTGTAGGAAGCTACGGCGGCGAGATTGTAGTTCTCCTCAGCCACAGGTGTCGGCCGATAACCGAGCCACGTATAAATCTTTCCAATTTTCAAGTGAGCTCCCGCGTGGTCTGGTCTTATCCGAACTGCAGCCTTGTATGCGCTTATGGCCTTCGTGTAGTTAAACGCAGAGTAGTGAGCCTCGCCAAGGCGGTAGTGCGCCTCGGCGGAATTGGGGTTTGTGCGAACCTGTTCCGAAGCCGCTTTGATCTTCTTTGCTTCAAGAGAACGTTGATCTGACAAGTATCGCGCGCTCGCTTCTTCCTCCTTCTTCGTCCTTGGATAGTCATCCCAGTCAGGCCACGAATCCTCCGGCTTCTCTGTTCTCTCTCCGGTCTCGATCGGGGTCACGTCGACTTTGTTTCTGGCGAGCGAAACCAAGTCTGAAACGGGTATAGCGAAGTTTAGATTCTGGCCTGCTCGCATTGTTGCGACTGCGAGCCCAATGACTTGGCCTGCACTATTGAGAACAGGACCACCGCTGCTCCCCCTCGAAATTGGTGCAGTCAGTTGGATCAAGCGCGTACCGCCTGCTTCTCTAATCCCGCTTACAATCCCTTGGGAGAACGTAGCCTCCAAACCTTGAGGCGTTCCCAGAACATAGGCCGTGTCCCCAACCGCGACCGTACTGGAGTCTCCCACGAGCAAAGGTCGCCGTCGTACCCCAGCCAGTCGGAGAAGCGCTAGGTCCCGTATGCTATCGACGGCTACGACCGCGTCGACAGCGTGTGAGTTCTTCTCACCAACGAATCGGGCATACTGCCGTGATGTACCTTTGATAACGTGGTGGCAGGTCGCCACGATATTGTTTGAAATGAGAAACCCGCTACCCAACGATACTGCCCTGCCTCTAGCGTTAACCCCAATAATCGTGACGATCGACTCGGAGGCATAACTAGCAACATCGCGGGGCTGTTGCGCTGGCGAGTCTGATATAAGCAATGAACCAAGTATCGAGACGCTAACAAATGCTCCTGACTAGGCTCATTATTGCGATAGGCCGAGAAATATCATTCTCAAGCCTTTTCCCCTTCGTTTATCGCACCAGCAGTATTGTCTTCGTGGCCAATCGATTATAGCCCAAGCACTGCAGTATAAAAGAGCCGTCCTAAGCATCGCGTTCTGTAAAGTCAAACAAGGCGCCATTGTCCTAACAGCACCAACAAGCTAAGGGCTTGCGCTTGAGAACGATGTCACGTCTCAAAGCCGCGGCTCCTCCGGAAAAAGGCGTTGTTCTATGACGCGCGGTTCTCCGCTGCGAATCGCTTAGACACAGATAGAGACCATACGAGTAGCTGACCGCTGACACGTATCCACATAGCTTTTCCAAATCACAATCCCTGCCTGGTTGCCGTTGTCTTTTCACTTCGATTGCAAGTAAATTAGGCCCGCCAGGACCTCTTTGGTGCACGATAATGTCTGGAAATACGCGACCCGTTTTTCTTAGCTGTCGAATACAGGCTGTCTGCAATGGGATTTGCTTAGGCCATTCTCCGTTTCGATTGTATTCACAATCTACATCCCACTCCTCAAAGACCTCCTCCAGATACACGGCAAGCCGGTGAGCAATACATCTTTCGTGAAGGCCAGTCTGGAACAGATTGAAGTCTTTGGAGAATAGCATCTTCAAAGCCGCTTCGATTCTCGCAACGACTCCGTGCCGCGATAGCAAATTCTGCATAACCTTTTCAGGAGGCTCCTTTCAGTCCATAGTGTGATTCATAAACCAGCTTTCATTGTTGAGTACGCGGACAGCAATGTACGCGTGAAGAAGAGGCCAGAGCCCGAGTTTGCAACACGATTCGGCCTCGTTCGCTCACTGCCCCGCAAGCGCCACCTCCAACAAGATCAACTTCTTCACTCCCCTATAGAACGGCTCGATGTAGCACCACTCGCCAAGCGAGTGATCTCCGCCGCACGGGCCGCTCCCCGTCGACATCGCGGTCAGCCCCGCAAGCAATGCCATGTTCGCATTGTTGGAAGCCGTCGCGGTCACCGTCACGTTCTCAAACCCCATCGCTCGATGCACTGCTTCTGCCATTCTCACTGTGAACGATTCGCGGTTGCCCGGTATCTGCGCCGCCGGCACTTTCTCTTCGACGTCTTCGGTCTTTACCGTCATCCCAGACCGCGCCGCTTCTTCCTGAACGATAGTCGCGATCCTGCGCTCGAACTCGTCGATCGATTTCTGATCCGTCGAACGCAAGTCCAGTGTGAACCACGCGTCGGCGGCTTTGGCGTTTACCACGTCCGCGCCGCCGAGCATCCCTATGTTCAAATGCACGGCCGGGTCTTTTGGAAGCTCGAGCGCGTAGATCCGCTCGATCGCGCGAGCCGCCGGAAGGGTGGCCGAGTAGGGCGGAGCCTTCGAGGTC
Organism: Blastocatellia bacterium; assembly: GCA_049273855.1. Classification (GTDB taxonomy): domain Bacteria; phylum Acidobacteriota; class Blastocatellia; order UBA7656; family UBA7656; genus Onstottus_B. Next base: position 28,876 of record JBASRN010000209.1, on the reverse strand, counting down.
GTGTGTCCGCCCGGCCCTATGAAGTGATGCTTGTACCAGTTGATGCCGATCCCGCCGTAGGTTAGCCCTTCGTAGCCTCCGTCCAACGCTACGTACTGGCCGATGCGCTCCTTGTTCTCCGCGATGAAGTGCTTGGCGCCGCCAAAGGAAGTCTCCTCTTCGACGGTGAAGACAAAAATCAAGTCCGCCCTGGTACGAATGCCTGCGTGGTCGAGCGCGCGGATCGAAGCGAGAATCGCTTCGATGTTGCGGGTGTCGTCGCCGACGCCGGGCGCGAACACTTTGCCGTCGCGAATCTCGGCTTTGATTTTCAAGCCTTCCTGAAAGACGGTGTCGAGATGCGCGTCAAACACAACCGCCTTCGCGCCGCCCATGCCCTTGCGGATCGCGATCAGGTTGCCCTTTCCATCGTAATAGACCCGGTCGACCTTATAAGTCTCAAGCAACCGGCGGACGGCTTCGGCTCGATCGCGTTCTTTGCCGGAGGGCGCGTTGATCTCGGTGAGGGCTATCCACTCGCGGAGTATTTGTTCGCGGGTGGCTTGGACGTGATCGAACGCGCGCATTACGTCCGCGCGTTCCGCGATTTGTCTGGCTTGAGCGGCGAGGTCTTGAGCCCCGGCGCTCGTGGTGGATAACAAGACAGCGCACACTAGCGCCGCGATTGAGTTGGTCATTCTTTGTCTCCGGGTGGTTTTGAACAAAGGCTCAATTCTAGGGGCGTAAGTCGGCGAGCGCAATCGCGCAGTGTCGAAACGGCGACACTCAAGATGACTGGTCCGGTGAGAGACAGCGAGATCGATGGATCGCCATAATCTGTGCCCCGACAACCGGCAAGTCGCGTTCGAAATAGACCGGCGTGTCCGTGATGACTGACCCGCGGCTGCGCAGCCGCGCTCGAAGATCCTCGGCGATCGAAGCGTCAGGCTCGCTTCTGTTCACGTAGATCGCGTTCATCTTCGGCATCACTCGAACCGCGGATGACTTTATGTCTCGGATCGGAAGGCTCGCAACCATTATCGAGTAATCGGCGCCGACGTGCTTGAGAAAGCTGGCGCCTTCCACGAGCACTCCTTCGTGTTCGACTCGCGACAGGGCGATCTTGATGCCTTCGCCGACCTGCTCGTCCGTCGCGACGACCCAGTGGACCATGGCGGCGCCGGCTTCCCAAAACCGAGCGGTGTCTTTGCCGGGCTCGCGTGTCTCGGCCGGCCCGCTCATCACCAGCGGACGCTCGCCGAGCATAGGGCTCACGCAACAAGCGTCTGGGTCTTTGCCGCAGGAGCGATAATGCCCGCGCGTCACCTTGATCGCTTCCCAGCCTGGAAGCATTTCGAGCAGTTTGGATAGGACAGTCGTCTTCCCCACATCGGACGAGAAGCCTGAGATGGAAACGATGGTCGGCCGCATCAATAGTCCCCAGCAGAGTCAGCCCGGTTAGGCGCTGGTACAAGCTACAGTAGCCCGACTTGTCGCGGGATCACAAGCGGAACAGAACGACGACCTGAAAGCCACGCGCATATAGTGCGCGTCGTATCTCGCTTTCTGGCGAGATTGACCTGCAAAACAGGAGTTTGGTAATGTCCAGTCTCCCATCAGATCCGCATGATTCTGATCTACGAGGCTGGAGCGGTCATGGGCGGGACTATCCGGGCTTGTTTGTCAGAGCAACTTCGCAACTCTGCGATTCGCAAGACTGAAGACTTTGAATTCCCCAGTAGCCTTACTATTCCGCCAGTGAGGAGCCCGACGGTTGGAAGGACTATTCGCTGAACGCTTGCGCCGATTCCCTCTATGGCGGCCATTGAACGATCGCGACTTCCGGTTGCTGTTTGTCGGGCAGAGCGTGTCGCTGTTCGGCGATCAGTTCTACCTGGTGGCGCTGACGTGGCTCACGTTGCAACTAACGGGGTCGGGATTTGCTCTCGGAACGGTGTTGATGGTCGGGGGCGGGGCGCGTGCAGTCTTTGAACTCGTTGGCGGCGCGTTGAGCGATCGTCTATCGCTCCGAGCGATCTTGCTGATCTCGAATGTCGTCCGCGCCATCGTGAGTGCGTTGATCACTACCGTCGTGTTGCTGGGACTCGCGCGGCTCTGGCATTTGATCGTGCTGTCGCTGGTGTTCGGTTTGGTTGACGCGTTCTTCCAGCCGGCCTTCCTCGCGTTTATCCCGAGGCTCATCGACAAAGATCAACTCACGGCGGGCAATGCGCTGATGCGCGGGACTAACCGGCTGATGGGTATGCTCGGTCCCGCGGCGGCCGGCCTCGTCCTTTATAGCGTGGGCCTGACGGTGGCGTTTGCATTGGACACGGTTACCTTCGTATTCGCGGCGGTGACCGTCTGGTTAATGGGAGAACGCAAGCTACCACCTTCTCCTGAGTCCGGATCAGAAAGGGAAGCTGAGCCTGCCGGTTTGAAAGGATTGCTTGCTTCAATCAGTGATGGACTCAAGTACGCTTGGCGCGATCCAATCATTCGAACGTTGTTAGTCTTCGTCACGGCGGTGGAGTTTTCGTTCGTCGGCGCGGCAGGGGTCGGACTTGCCGTCCTGGCGAATAACAGATTCGGAGGCGGCGGAGCGACTTCCGAGGGTGGTGTTGCCTTCGCGACGATACTGTCAGCTTTAGGTGCCGGGGCGCTGATTGGAATGATAGTGGCGGGCTCAATCGAGCCGCCCAAAAGAAGGGGCAAGCTGGTTGTTGCCCTCTCATTCATGCTGGGAACTGGGTTGGTGCTGCTGGGGTTTGCCCCCAACGTTGCAACCGCCTCAATCGTTTTTGGCTTGGTGGGGATGGGCGGAGGAATGGCGAACATCATCATACTCGCGTGGATGCAATCACGCACCGACCCGCATATGCTGGGCCGGGTCATGGCGGTGGTGATGTTCACGGTCTCGGTGATCGAGCCTCTCTCTCTGGCGCTGGCGGGACTGATTGCTGATTTTAATGTCACGCTCGTGTTCGTGGTGGCTGGGGCGATCGTGCTGGCCACCGGCGCCCTGTCGCTGACAAGCAGAACGATGCGAACCAGCGATTGATCTTCAAAACTGTCCTGAGAACTGTTTCAGCAGGGTTGCTCGTCAACCTGAACCACGGCCAGGCCGCGCCTCGTCGCGCTCGTCATCATCGCAGCAGTGGCGCCGCACTCAGCGGCGTCCGCTACGTCGCCCCACTGCTTGCTACTACTGTGAGCCGGTGTGGACCGCTAGCGGGCGCTGTGTAGCTGGTTCACAGGTGTGAAGCAGCTACACATTCCGCGCAAGCTGCTGCTAACAACTAGACTTAGCCGAAAGTGCGAAGGGAGTGTGTACCCGCTTCACACTTTCGCCATTCGAGATCTGAGACTCAAGAATCACCTAAGTCTCTGAATCCACACGCGCGCTTTTGGTCACGTGGTTGGGTTACGAAACGGCACGAGCGTTGCCCTACAGACGGCGCAACGCGCGGACAAAGCGGAGGCTAGATAAAGAGCCAACGCAAAAAAGACTACGACTTGAAAAGGAGAGAGCCATGTGTGAAGGAAGAATATTGATCAACTGACCACCAGCTCGATGTTGAGCCGTTCCGCATAAGCAGGCAAAGACTCAACTACCAGACCCAAGAACCAACGCAAAAGACTGCGACGTGAACAAGCAGTGGGTAACTGAAGAACATTGACTTACCGACCACTACTCGACGTTGAGCCGTTCGGCATGAGCACAAAAAGGCTCAACTACTAGTCGCGGAGCCGAACTAAACCGACCACGGCTCTGTTGCGTGGTCAAGATTGAGTGGCGCGGAAGCCAAGGCGGTAGAACTCGTATGACTAGTGTAGCAATCGCTTCAAGTATGGGAGTGATCTTCGACGAGATGGAAATCGAAGAAGTGATCGCCCCTCTTCTCTAAACCATCTGCCTCGCAAGGCAACCGCGGGCCGGCGCAACGGAAGCGCGCACTCCTTGTGCGAAGCTCAACTCGGCCAGCCGCCCGAGCCTGCACTGACGGTCTCGCGGTTGGCCGTATTTGCAGGACCCAGCCTTTCCAACAAACTCACGTACCTTGGATCCCCACGCAAGGGGATCCAATAGAGGACCGACCTTGAGCATCGCCAAATCCACATCGTGGTCTGCTATCTCCTGGCCTCGCGCTATGACGGGCGGCGGTATTGAAGGGCGCGGCCTACTGATTCCTCACCTCACTTCTTCTTGCTAGCCGCCGGTAAGCCTTGGACTGCTGGCCGACGATCTCTACAAGATTGCCCATCGCCAGATTCACGTCGATCAGATGCAGCCCCCAATCAGCCTGAACGTGTCCGCCTACCACCACATCTCCCACGATGTCGTCTGTGCGAGCGTCTGCCGGATCGCCATGCACCGTGACTGCGAGATAAGACCCTTTCTCGTTCGAGACGCACTCGGCGGTCAGCAGCCCGGGCACGCTTACAAATGGTGTGCTGACCGGCTGAGCCGGTGCGACCCACGGACGCGGCTCGGCGGACGATCCGTTGCCGCGTCCCGCAGCGGCCAGATAAGAGTGCAGTTTCCCGCCCCCTCCCCCCAGCGCCGCCGGGTTCGTGCACGCGGACACCATATTGTCGCCCGACACCCGGCCAAACCGGCTATTCGCCGGCGGCGGGACATTCGATCGGAACGAGGCGTAAGCGATCACGCATCCAGTCTGCGACGCCGAGCGGCACAACGGCATTTGCTTGAAGGCGCCGCCAATGTCCTTGCCGCGTGGCACTGGAAGACTGGTTCCGAGCAGCAATGCTGAGACGATGCGCGACTGTACGGGTTTGCCGTCGATCTCTTTGGCGATCAGTTGGGTGAGCACACCCGAGCCTTGCGAGTGGCCTATCAGTACTACACCGCGGCCCTGGTTGTCGTGCTCGAGGTAGTAGTTCCATGCATCGAGGACATCGTTGTAGCCGAGCGCTCTATCAGCAGCCACCGGTTTGCCGGCGATAAAGGCTCGAAGCGCGGTCAGTGTGACCTGTCGATAGAGCGGCGCGTAGGTGCGGCACTCTGAACCGAAGCGCGCGAACTGCGTGCGGATCACCGCGAGTTCTTCAGCCCCGGCATTCATGTCGCTGTTGGGTGTCGCGTCGTTTGATACGGTGGGGTAGACGTAAAAGCAGTCGATCGGGGCCTTTGGATTTGCCGCCCATGTCTCGCGCGTCATCTTGCCGTTGGCGGCGACAACGGTCGTAGTCAGATCAACGGCGCACGGGTCTTGCCGGCCCGGGCGACAAAGCCAGGACTTTCCGTCGCTGTAATCGTTCTTCGCTAACGCGGCGGGTTTGTCTGTCGACTGAGCTGCGGCGGTGCTCGCGCTAGCCAGACAACTGATCAATCCCACGCCAAGCGTGAAAGTAATAAGGGGTCGTCTTAGCATGTTTCCTCCTGTCGATTTTTTGGAGCGACAAATATACAGCATCGAAAACGAATCTACGAAGAGCCAGGTTACTATCTTTCAAAAACAGAATCAGGTTGACAATGGCCGAGCCGCTGTAGGATAACCGGCGCTGTTGGCTCCGGAGATTGCCGTCGAGCAGCCGTGACGTGGCGCGGACCCGTCCACCGAGAGAGTGTCTCAAGTCCTTTTCGCTGTTCGCGCTCAACCGATCTTCGAACGTCGTGGGCAAACGCTTATTCAGAGGAAGTATGGAAAGCCTCAGACAAGACTTAGCTTACGGTTTTCGAACACTGGTTAAGAACCCGGGTTTTACGATCGTGGCCGTGTTGGCGCTGGCGCTCGGGACCGGCGCTAACACCGCGATTTTCAGCGTGGTGAATGGGGTTCTGCTCAAACCGCTTCCCTATCAGGAGCCCGACCGGCTTGTGATGGTGTGGACGAACAACACCAAAGCCAATCGACCGCAAGACGCCATGTCGGTGCCCGATCTGCTCGACTACCGCGAGAACAGCGTTTTCGAGCAGATCGCAAGTATGTCCTTCGACGACTTCAACCTGACGGGGCGTGACCAACCCGAGCGCGTTCAAGGCACGATGGTTTCTGCCAACTTCTTTTCGATGCTCGGCGTCCGGCCTCAGCTAGGACGTACGTTTCTTCCGGAGGAAGATCAGGCCGGCGCCGATCGTGTAGTCATCATCAGTGACGGTTTGTGGAAGCGCAGCTTCGGCGGAGACCCGGAGATTATTAATCGGGCGATCCAGGTTAACGGCGCAGGCTTCACCGTGGTGGGCGTGACGCCTGCTGAGTTTCAATCGCCGGAAAAGGGCGACGAGCTGTGGGTATCGATGTCCTTCGATGCGACGGACCGGCTCCGCATCCCTTCCATCAGCACACCGGAAGATTTCAAGAAGCGGACGTTTCGTTTTTTCAAGAGTGTCGCGAGGTTGAAGCCGGGCGTCGCCCTCGATCAAGCTCAAGCCGAGATGTCGACGATCGCCAGCCGGCTCGAACAACAGTACCCTGACTCAAACGCGGGCATGGGAATCAATCTTGTTCCGTTGCACCGTCAGATTGTAGGCGATATCAAGCCCGCGCTGCTGTTGCTGTTTGCAGCAGTCGGTCTGGTCCTGCTGATTGCGTGTGCAAACGTAGCTAACCTGTTGCTGGCTCGCGCTGCTGCTCGTCAAAAAGAGATCGCGATTCGCGTTGCGCTTGGAGCAGGCCGCGCGCGATTGATTCGCCAGATGCTGACCGAGAGCGTTATGCTCGCGCTGGTCGGCGGAGTTCTTGGGGTGGGCCTGGCCTGGCTTGGTTTGAGACTGTTGGTCGGAATAAATCCCGCGAACACCCCGCGGTTGGGCGAGATCGAAATCGATGGTCGCGTGCTTGGCTTCACATTGCTGGTGTCGGTGTTGACCGGTTTGGTGTTCGGGTTAGTGCCGGCGCTTCAAGCCTCGCGGCCCGATCTGAATGAGACTTTGAAAGAAGGGGCACGCGGTTCGACCGGGGGCATCGGGCGCCAACGCGTGCGAAATATTCTGGTCGTCACCGAGGTTGCGCTCACGCAGATGCTGTTGATCGGAGCGGGGTTGATGATCAAGAGCTTCTACTCGCTGCAAGAAGTGAATCCCGGCTTTAACCCCGCCAGCGTGCTGACTATGCAGGTGACGCTGCCTCCATTGAAGTATGCCGAAGACACGCAGATAACGGCCTTCTACGAGCAAACGCTCAAGCGCATCGAAGCGCTGCCCGGTGTCCAGGCTGCTGCCGCCGCGACAACTCTTCCAATGACCGGAAACAGCATTGTGCGCCGATTCACGATAGACGGCCGAGCTCCCGCCGCGCCCAACGAACGCCTGTTGGCGAACTACGCCGCGATCAGCCCCGAGTATTTTCGAGCGATGGGAATACGATTGATCGCCGGCCGAGGCTTTACCGATCACGATCGCGACAGCTCTCAGCCGGTCATCATCATCAACGACACGATGCGGCGCCGCTTTTGGCCCAACGAAGATCCGATCGGCAAGCACATCAGCATCACCGCCGAAACCGGAGTCTCGCGCGAGATCGTCGGCGTTGTCGCTGATGTGAAGCATTCGAGCCTCGATGCCGAGTCGGGACTCGAGATCTACGAACCCTACTTGCAGTTTCCGTGGAGCTTCATGGCAATAGCGGTGCGAACGGCAGCCGATCCGCTGCGCCTGGCGCCCGCGGTGAGAACCGAGATACTCGCGGTCGATAAAGCCCAACCGGTATACGATGTGAAGCCGATGGCTCAGATCGTTGGCGACTCGGTGTCCCAGCCGCGGCTCTACATGTTGTTGTTGGGGATTTTCGCCGCGATCGCGCTGATTCTTGCGGCGGTCGGGATCTACGGCGTTATGAACTATTCGGTTAACCAACGGAAGCACGAGATAGGAATCCGAATGGCGATCGGCGCCCAGCGTTCGGACATACTCAAGATGATCGTGGGGCAAGGAATGCTTCTGGCGTCGATCGGTGTGGCGAGCGGTATCGTAGCCGCGTTTTTCCTGGGCCGCGTCGTCGAGATGCTGTTGTTCGGCGTGAGCGGAAGGGACCCGATGACGTTCCTCGGCCTTCCAATCGTGCTCGTTTTGGTTGCGCTGGTATCGAGTTATTTTCCCGCACGCCGAGCGACCCGAGTCGATCCGATGATCGCGCTTCGGGCTGAGTAGAGACCTATGCCCACACGTGTAGAAGCCTGGGACTTGCTTTGCGAGTACACCAAAGGCGATTCGCTTCGCAAGCACGCCCGCGCGGTTGAAGCAGTGATGCGTGCGTATGCCCGCAGGCTCGCCGAGGACGAAGAGGAGTGGGGCGTGACCGGGATGCTGCACGATTTCGACTACGAGATGTATCCAGATCCGCCCGACCATCCGCTGAAAGGCTCGGAAATACTACGCGAGCGCGGGTACAGCGAAGAGATCCGGCGCGCGATTCTCGGCCATGCGAACTATACGGGCGTGCCGCGTGACACCGTGCTCGCGCGAGGGTTATACGCTTGCGACGAGCTGACCGGCTTCATAGTAGCGTGCGCGCTTGTTAGACCGAACGGCATCTGGGATCTTGAATCCAGATCTGTAAAGAAGAAGCTGAAGGACAAAGCGTTCGCTCGAACGGTCAATCGCGCCGAAGTGTACGAAGGCGCCGAGGAGCTTGCCGTCGAGCTTGGCGAACACATCGACTTTATTATCGCCGCGCTGCGCGAGGTGGCGGGCGAAGTCGGTCTGGAACTCAAGACAGCAGCCCCCCATCAACAGAATTCGTGAGTCCCGCTCGCCAAAGGAACTCCGCCGCATGAAAGATCTGTTGTTATTGATGGTCCTGGTGGTGTTGATGTCGGCTGACCGGTTGATGGTCGTTCGATCGGGCAACCGATGGCTCACCGAAGAGCGATCGATTGAAACCGTGCACCGCCGCGAGGTGATGCTTGGACTTGCTCGAGCCGCGCGCACGAGGTTGGACTATGCAGGCGCGCTTCGGTTGCTCGACGACGCCGCGCGGCTTGATCCGGATTCGGTCGAGCCGCTGGTCGAGCGTGGCTTGATCTTTCTCGACGCCGAAGACCTGGTCCGTGCGCGCGCGTTCTTCGACGCGGCGCTGCGGATAAACGCTTCCAACACTGGCGCGATGATCGGGCTCGCCGGAGTCGAACTGTTCGAGCGAGACCACCCGGGCGCGGAGGCAAGGCTTCGTTTATTGCTTACTCGCGATCCGCGAAATGGCGCGGCGCACGGCCTGCTTGCGCGCGTGCTTCTGGAAAACAACAGGACCGGCGAAGCGGCAGCCGAGGCGCAGCGAGCAATCGCGCTCGACCCTCGCGACGTCGAAGCCCTGACGACTCTTGCGTTCGTGAAAGCACGTGAGCGCAAGCCCGCCGAGGTTCGCGCGCTTGCCCGCCAGGCGGTGTTGCTCGACGGGTTCAATGCGGCGGCGCGACGGTTATTGTCACAATACCTCGATGGAAAGGCCGGGTACGAACGGCGAGTCGCCGACGCCGCGCGCAAGCTGTACGAACGCGGCCGTGCGCTAAAGCAACAGGGGAGGATTGCGGAAGCGGTCACTGAGCTTGAAGCGGCGATTGCGCTCGAGCCGAGTTACTCTCAGGCGCTGCTCGCGCTTGGAGACGCCTGGCTCAAGAAAGGGTACTACGAGCGAGCGTGTACCGCGGCGCGGCTCGCCGAGTCGATAGACGCTGACAGTGCGCTCGCGCAGCTCATGCTGAGCTACGCATACCGTGGAATGAAGGAGCGGGCGAGGATCGAGATTGGCGCGCCCGATTTTTCGGCGATGTTTGATAGTCGGCCAGCACCGTCCGCGTTTGCGCTCACCGGCGAGATATTCCCGGACTACGAGTCGTTGTCGGCGCGCGGGCGAGCGGTGATTGATTATGCGGTCGCCCCGCTCGCGGGTTGTCTGCCAAAGCTCGCTCGCGCCGGCGCACGGCACTATTTGCTCGCCTACGATCAGCGTCCGAGCGAGATCCGAGGATTGCGCGTCTCGGCTGGTGAGAAAACTCTCGACGGCCGCTACTCGGACAGCATTCGCGGCGCAGGCGGTCGAGTCACGGTGTCCGGCATCGAGTATCTTGAAACCGCAGCGTCGTGCGCGGCGAACATCGTAGCCCACGAGTTCGCTCATCAAGTTCACCTCACCGCAATGAGCAAGGCTGAACTGAGAACGATTCACAACCTCTACGAACGAGCCCGCCGCGAGGGTCGGGTGCTTGACTATTACGCGGCGGAAAACGAGCTGGAGTATTTCGCTCAGGGCTACGAAGCGTTCATCTCTGAGTACAAGCGCCCGTCGGCGGGCGTCACCGCGCGGCACACGAATCGAGAGCTGCTTATGCGCGACCCGGACTTGCACAGCTTCTTTGTAAAGAGGTGCTGGACCCATCCGGATTTAGCCCTCGCCGACGCTGGTTTTCTTGCGAAGAGTAGCTGCTTGACAGGAAATATAGTCGCGTGCGACTATCCAGCCTTGGAGCTTTCCGGTCCGTGAGGGTCTGCAACTCCGAACTGCTCCACGGGCATCCCAGAGTTGCATCATATTCAGTAAAACAAGGTTGAACAGTCGATCAACGAGGACGCTCGCACTACAGCTCAGGAGGAGTATCGTCTCATGAAAAGATTGTTGGTATTGATTGCGGCTCTCGTGTTCGCGCCGGCGATGTTGACGTCTTTGGCTTCGGCAAGGACCGCTGAAGATCAGGCCGCTGCGCAGGACCCGAAAGCGGAAGAGGCGGCGGCTTACAAAGCCTGGTACGACGCGAACGCCGCGAAGGACTACGCCAAGGCGATGGAACTGGCTAAGGCTTACGTGGAGAAGTATCCTGGCGGGCAAAACGTCGCGTACCTCAAGGAGAAGTGGGTACCATCGACGCGCACTTTACTGTTCAATCAAGCGATCGCGCAAAAGAACATGGCCGATATGATTCGCGTCGGTACGGACGTGCTTGCCGACAATCCTGACAATCTCGACTATCTGATTGCGATGTCCGTTCAGCTAAGAACAAACGAATTGTTTGCCACGCCTCCCAACTTCGCGCACGCCAAAGAGGCCGCCGAGTTCACCGAGCGCGCGATGAAACTGATAGAAAGTGGTAAGACTCCGACTCCCAACCCAAACAGCCCTTTTGACAAGAACAAGACCATAGCATTCTTCGACCAGACGCTGGCGGTTATCGATGACCATAACAAGAACATCGACAAGGCACTCGACCGCTATCGACACGCTGCGAGTCTCGATCCGATGAGCCCGCTTTATTTCTTCCACATTGGCCGGCTCAACCAGGAGAAGTACCTCGCCGCCGCAAAGAAGTTTCAGGAACTGCCCGAAGCTGACCGCGAGGCTAGTCCGCCGAAACCCGAAGTAAAGGCGGCGCTTGATGACGTGAACAAATACGCGGACGGGGTGATCAATGGATGGGTGCGCTATCTTGGTCTGACAGCGGACAAACCCACAACCGGCGACACTCGTTCGAAGGTCGACACGGTGGTAAGCGAACTCTATAAGTTTCGCAACAACAACTCAACTGACGGACTGGCGAAGCTAATAGAGCAGAATAAAACGAGTCCCACACCGGTGAGCATGCCCGCGCCTGTCGAGCCACCAAAGACCACCACCGACCAGAAGCCCGCCGAGCAAGGCGCCGTGACTGCAAAGCCGGTAACAAAAAAACCCTGAACTCTGCTAGAGGTTTATCCCAAAAGGCCAGTCTCCGAGGGCTGGCTTTTTGATTTGAGCCGCCTACCCGTGTTATAGCGAGTTCATTCCTTTACCGATGCCATCATTATGATTTAAGTCGAGCGAAGAAATTCATCACTGCGCGGGTTGGGTGCAGGCTGTTGGCAAGAGCGACTGCAAAGCTGTTCGATGATGACTGACGGCTGCAATCTCTGTGTGTTATATTGTGAGATGTCTGCGGGATTGCAATCTCGCCAAGCCGTATGATCTTACTGGAACGCGAAAGACTTCTTTCGGAGCTCGAGCAAAAGATCGGTTATTCGTTCCGGTCGCGAGCGTTGCTTGATCGCGCGCTGACCCATAGGTCCTTCGCCAACGAGCGCGCGGACGAAAACTGCCAGCACAACGAAGCGATGGAATTCCTGGGCGACTCGGTCCTGGGGTTTGTCGTCAGCGCGTGGCTTCTCGAGCGCTTTCCGGATTTTTCCGAGGGCAAGCTCTCCAAGATGAAGGCTTACCTGGTCAGCGAGTCGAGCCTTGTCGAGCTCGCGGGAGAGATCGACCTCGGCCGGTACATACTTCTCAATAGAGGTGAGGAAAAGACCGGCGGCCGGCGCAAGCATGCGCTTCTGGCGGACGCCTACGAAGCGCTGATCGGTGTTCTTTACGTCGATGGCGGGACCGGCGTTGCCGAGCGCTTCCTGCGCCGCGAGCTTGGCGAAAAGCTGATGAGCATCGACCCGGCCTCGATGATAGGCGCGGACTACAAGTCGGCCTTGCAGGAGAGACTCCAGGCGGCCGGCGGCACCGTTCCCGAGTACGCGGTGGTCGAAGTGACCGGTCCCGACCATCGCAGGGCGTTTCGAGTTGAGCTTCGGGTTGCCGGTGAAGCGCTGGCGACGGGCGAGGGCCACACGATAAAGATTGCGCAGCAGGAGGCCGCTCGAGCCGGGCTTGAAAGCGAATCGCTCCCTGTCGTAATCGAGGCGATTAAGCTGAGCCAGAAGCGCGAGCTTGAAGCCGAGAGCGAACACCCCCTCGGGGGCGGGGATTCCAGCTCGTCAGGCGACCCAGATTCGTCTCGCGACCACCGGTCCGAAGAACCGTCGGAAGCCCCGAGCGGCGCCGAGGTTGAGCCTCACTTCACGGCCTTCTCCACCGGAGCGCAATCACACGAGGAGGCAGGCGGCGACTCGCAAGCGCCTTTGCGTGCGTCACCCGCTGCTGCGTCTGGTTCGATCGAAGGCGGTGACGACGGACGCGCCTCCACCGACGCGGAAAGCGAGTTGGGTGTCACGAAGTTTTGACCGCAAAAACCTCACTGGAGTTAGTTGCTTTCTATGAATGATGAACTGGAAGTGCGAACTGAGGAACCAATAGCGGAGACCGGGGAGCGCGAAACACTGAACGCCGGACGCGTGCTGCCCACACCGGAAGTGAGAACGGTAGAGGGGCACCCCTCCCGCCCTCAGGCTCCAAAGAAGGGGGTGCTGCGCGAATACTTCGAGTCGGCGGTTGTAACTTTGATAATGGCGTTGTTCGGGATGACTTTTATCGTGCAGGCCGTTAAGGTGCCAACCGGGTCGATGAAGAACACCATTTGGATTCAGGACCATCTGCTGGTCAACAAGTTCGTCTTCGGGCCTCACGAGGAGCTCGATTTGCCGATCCTTCCTTCGCGCAACATCAACCGCGGCGACATTGTGGTCTTCAAGTTCCCGGAAGACCCGCAGACGAACTTCGTGAAGCGCGTAATCGCGCTGCCCGGCGAAACCGTCGAGTACAGAGCAGACCATGTCTACATCAACGGCGAGGAACTCCCCGAGCATCGCGCCTACGTCGAGCCTGATGACAACACTCCTCGTGAGCTTCAGATCGTGGAGGACGAGCCCGCGCCGCAGGGAGCAAAATGGACGGCCTATTACTTCAAGGATGACCGGGAACTGGTCTCCTCGATGTTCAATGATGAGGTGGGCGAGTACGCGGTCAGACAGCCGTTCAAAGTCCCGGTAAAAGGCGAACCAATACCAGACCGGATCAAGAGCGATCCCAGGCTTCGGCGGATCTATGACGCGGACGAAGACGACCTCTACGACAGCGACCAATACTTCTGCATGGGTGACAACCGGGACAACAGCCAGGACAGCCGTTACTGGGGCACGGTACCTCGATTGAGCATCGTAGGCCGTGCAATGTTCGTCTACTGGTCAATCGACCGGACCGACAGGGGTGAGGGAAACTCGAACCCGGTTACCGACTTCTTCATCAAGTCGCGTTGGTCGCGAACGGGCAAGCTAATAAAGTAGACTTTGGATTTTGGATTGGACCGAGAAACGAACCAGAACTGCCCGCCGTCGTCGAACCAGGACAACATAAGCATACCAGAGGCGCTTGCGATCGATCACCGATTGAACGAGACGCGCTCGCGCATTAGCGACCTTGGACACGAGATCGACGCGCGCAAGGCGACAGTCGCGCGGTCGATGGGCGGCGCGGTGTTCCTGCTGATGCTTTCCGCGGGTGCGGCTTACGATTTGGTCACGCACAATGCCGCGCTGTCTATTGTGCTGGGCGTGACGCGTGAAACGCTGCTTCGCATAGCTCTCGGTTGCGGATTAGCGGGGCTCGCGCTGCTGGCTCACGCTATTGTGCGCTCGAGGTTCAGCGATCAATCGCACGATGCCGAGCTTGCGGAGCTCGAACACGCCTACGCCGACCTGCTTGACCTCAAGGACTCGACCTCGCAACCGGATTCGTGACATGCCATCGAGCCCGTCGTCCAGTCCTCGCGCCTCGTCCAGCGTTCACAGATCAACTTGTTCTTAGGCTGGTTTCTTGTTCAGCGGCGATACTGTGGACGACATCGATTTGTCGTCCAGAGCCGGCCGCAGTTCGTAACGGAGCTTGATCCGCTTAGAGGCGCGTCTCGGCCGGAATGATCTACTAATCCGGTGCTGCGGAGCCGCGTGCGCAAGAGGCCGGCGCGTCGAGTGGTCCTGGATTTCACCCTAAGCGGGACGCGCGCTGTTGAACGAGAGCGGCGCAGGAAGTAGAATCTCCGCACTTCTCAAACTAGACGAGGCGGAAGAAGTTCCTGGACGAAATGGCGGGCGGAAGCTTATGCGGCGTCACTGGCTTTTCTTCATATCGATTCTCGCGTTCGGGCACGCTTCCGCCGACCAGTGCGCGGCGAACTGGAGGCCGGTCACTGCGCAAGAACTCAAGATGACGGCGGCGGCGCTTGGAATCCCCGACGCTGACGCGGCGATCCTGTTTCGCGAAGGCGAGTTGAACGATACGTATACGGACGGCACGAGCTTGAAGGTCTACATTAGAATCAAGACCTTCAACGATCGGGGCCGGCGCTACGCCGAAGTCCAGCTTCCATACAGAGTCGAGCTGGGTCGGATCAGCGACGTGCAGGCGCGAACGATTCGCCCGGACGGATCGATGGTCGAGGTCGAAAGCCGGGACGTCTTCGACAAGATTCTGCTCAAGACCAACCACGGCATCTGGCGGGCAAAAGTCTTCACGATGCCCGCGGTCGAAGCTGGCGCGATAATCGAATATCGTTATCGTCAGACCTATCCTCATGGCTTTCGGTACTTCGCGCTCGATCTTCAATCGGACTTGTTCATCAAGAATCTTCACTACAGCATTCAGCCGCCGATTGCGTCGAAACTCGCCGTTCGCTGGGTCACTTTTAACGCCCCGGACCCGCGGCGTTTCACTCCCACCTGGGACGGCTCGTTCGACATCAGGGCCGAGAATATTCCACCCTTTCGCCGCGAGCCGCTTATGCCTCCCGAGTTGAGTGTTAAGATGTGGGGCTGGCTTTATTACTCGCGGGACGCGGACCCCTCGCCGGAAAAGTACTGGCGCGAATACGCTGAGCGCCGCCATCAGAGGATCAGTCACGAAACGAGTCCGTCGCGTGCGATTCGTCGCGTGGTCGAGACGATAACGCTCGCCCGCGACGGTCCTCGCGAGAAGACCGCGCGGATCTACGACTATGTGCAGAGCGAGATTCACAACTTAGGGTACAAAGACGAGCGGGACACAGAAGCGGCCCCCGATCCCGGTTTGAAGAAGAACAATTCGGTCGACGACACGATCAGGCGCCGATATGGAACCCCCAGCGACATCAACTTGCTGTTCATATCAATGCTTCGGGCAGCGGGACTTGACGCGCGACTGGCCGAGCTGACGACCCGCGACGAAAACCTCTTTCATCGCTCGTTCCCCGACGCGTTCCAGTTCAACAGCGAGCTGACCGCCCTGATAGCTCGCGACGGCGTGGTTCAGTTCTTCGATCCCGGCACGCCGCATTGCCCGCCGGGGATGCTATCGTGGGAGAAAGAGGGAACCACCGCGCTTGTCTGCGGAGCGGGGGACTGGCGCTTCATCGAAACGCCGGTGAGCGACGCTTTGCTGAACGCCGAAGAGCGTATCATAAAAATTGCGCCATCTGCGGACGGGAGCATTGACGCTCACGTTGAACTGAAGGTCACCGGCCAGCGCGCCATCGAGCTTCGAGATCTGTTCGTTGATCAGTCCCCGGCTGAGCAACGCAAGCATGTTCTGCGCGTGGGGCGCGGCCTGCTTCCGTCGGCTCAAATAGACGACTCTTCGGTCAATATATCGACCCCAAAAACCGTGTCCGCGCCGGTCTCCGCTTCATATAACTTCAAATCACCGCATCTCGCCGCGCGAACGGAAACCAGGCTGCTCGTGCGGCCGGCGTTGTTGAGCCATCGCGACGAGAGTCTAGTGCCGGGACTTACGCGGGCGAACAGCATTTACTTTCCGCATCCCTGGTCCGAGCGTGACCGGGTCGTAATCGTACCGCCGCGCGGGTACAAGATCGAGCAACTTCCCGAGGCCATAGACCTGGACATCGGCGCGGCTCACTACCACTCGAGCTTTGCGCGTGAAGGTGAATGCGTTGTGTATGAACGGCGTCTGGTTGTGAATGCGATTAGCTTCTCGGTGGATCAGTATCCAGCGGTGAAGGCATTTTTCGACCGCGTGCTCCAGGCAGACAGCGCATCGGTGCCGTTCAAGCAGCTACCTTAGCTCAGCCTGTTCATCCTGCTGGCGAGCTACCACCGGCAAGCGGCTTCCCCAGCGCATCTCGGCGAACGCGCAGCCCACCTGAAAGCACACCGGCGCAAGCTCCGAAGCGCCCTGACCACAGTCTAATCGACAATCGTTGATGCAAACCGCCAAAGGCGCCCCGGTTGCCTCCACTGTGCGCTGATCCATCATGCCCATAGATTCCCCTATATTTCTTAGACGGAAACTAGATCCCGTTTGATTCACTTCAGGCGAAGATTTCGTCGCCTGCTTCGGAGGGAGACGTGCGGAACACGCCAGAGT
Organism: Blastocatellia bacterium; assembly: GCA_049273855.1. Lineage (GTDB taxonomy): Bacteria > Acidobacteriota > Blastocatellia > UBA7656 > UBA7656 > Onstottus_B. Next base: position 11,891 of record JBASRN010000209.1, on the reverse strand, counting down.
TAGGAAGAACTGTCTTAAAATCGCGCACGGAATCCGCCGGGGCCGGGGGGGTGTGAGCTTGAGCAACACTCCGGCGTTCTCTACAATATCGGCTTGCGTTCGCTCGCCTCAGCGAATCGAGCCGATTATGCTCAGACGATTGATTCATGCCTGGGAACACAAACTCGCCCGCCGCGACAACAACCGGGTTGTCAGACCATTCGAGTGGGGCACTGAATTCCTCGATCAGCCGGTGTCACCGGGGAACGGAGGAAGTGGCCGGTCAGGCGACGGCGGCAAGACCGAGCGTGAAACAATCTTCAAGTTCAACGATCTCGCAATCGCAAAGAGCAAATCCTTCTTTGGGTCGCAAGCAGTCCCGGAGTTTTCGCTCGAAGGCGAGCGGCTCACATTTGAAAGCGTCGTCCGCACGCCTTACGGCGAAAACAACACGGTTAGCGCCCGCTACTTTCCCGTGGCCGCTCGCGAAGCGGTTTTGGGCGACTCTCGCGCCCGCGAGGTAGAACGGGCGCGCGGCCGCGCAGTAGTCGTGCTGCCACATTGGAATGCAAAGGCCTCGGAGCACGTGGCCGTCTGCGAGTTGCTGAACCGCGCTGGCTTGGCGGCTGTGCGCTTGAGCCTGCCTTATCATGATCGGCGAATGTTGCCGGGGTTCGAGCGCGCCGACTATATGGTGAGCGCGAACGTCGGGCGCACGCTTCAGGCGAACCGCCAGGCGGTACTCGACACGCGGTCGGTCGTTGATTGGCTCAGCAGTCAGGGCTACGAGCGGATCGGCGTCCTTGGAACAAGCCTCGGCTCTTGCATCGCGTTTCTGACGTTCATTCACGACGAACGATTGCGGGTCGGCGTCTACAACCACGTGTCGAGCTATTTCGGAGATGTAGTTTGGGACGGGCTAACAACAACCCACGTCAGGGGCAGCTTGGAGACACATCTGACCCGCGACGAGGTCCGCCAGGCATGGCTGGCCATCAGCCCAAACTCGTACATCGATCTATTGAGCGGCGACGCGCGTCGCGGGTTGCTGATCTCTGCCCGCTACGACTTGTCTTTCACTCCGGCCTTATCGCGCCTTCTGTTCGACGAATGCGACCGACAGGCAGTCAAGCTGGATCGAACGTTAGTCCCGTGCGGGCACTATACTCTGGGTCGCGCCCCTTACAAGTATTACGCCGGTTTCCTGATTGTGAACTATTTCCGCAAGCACCTCTGATGTTGAATTCATGGGGCATACCCCCTTCGCTCGTGCTATCATAGGCTTGAGTGAGTAGTTTGCAGGATTAGAATATGCCGATATACAGATATATCTGTGAGAAGTGCGGCTCGCAGATGGAGGTTATGCAGAGAGTAAGCGACGCACCGCTGAAGCGATGCAAAAAGTGCCGCGGAAAACTCGGGAAAGTTGTTTCGCGCACCAGCTTCAAGCTGAAGGGCTCAGGCTGGTACGCGACCGATTATTCGAGCAAACCTGCGTCCGCCAAGGGCAAGACGGAGGGGAGCATCGAAGGCAAGACAGATGCGTCCCCGCCTGCGAAGAACGATTCAGCGGGCGCCAGCTCAGGCGATTGACACCACCATTTAGGGACTTCTTCGACGGAGAGGCCGGTTGCGCACACCGGCCTTTGCCATTTGCGGTTACCGAACCGATGGTTCATTCAAGCGCAAGATTCCAGCTTCGGCTCGTTCTACAGATCGCGAATCTGGATGGCCAACGTTGGGACGTATCAGGAGAAAGCCAACTTCGTCTCGCGGCGCGGCATCTTAAGTGACGAACTGCAAACTAATTGAGGCTTGAAGCCGTACTTGAAAAGGAAAGGAGTTTGAAGATGGCTAGCTTCCGGGATCCCGCCAGGACGTTCGAACCGATCGAAGTCATCGAGCGGCTCCTAGAGATTATCGATTATTTTGGGCATGAACCGGTCCTCTATCTTTCGTCGAGTGACGATCTGGCTACATACTTGGACTCGTTTGGTTTCGATGTTTACAGCCTCACCGCAAACACTAACGAGGCATTCGATACAACCACGCGCAGCGTTTCTATCTTACCCAACGGCAGCCGCTCCCACGACAGCCTGACCGCGCACTGATCTCAATCGGGAAAAAAGGCAAAGAGGAGCTATGTTGCTGTCTCTTGCCTTTCTTGGTTGATCAGCTTCGCTTCTGACCTTTTCTGACATCGGCGGAAGCTGCCTGTGATTCGAGCAGGTCGCTGCGAAGAAGCTGTGCGAGCCTGACATCGCCGCTGGTGACGACTTTGCGACTGGATACCGCGGCCCGCCCAAAGACCGGAAGCGGGGCTACATGCGCGGCCTTGCGCGCCCGAAGCGCCGTGCGGTACCGCGACTCGCGCGGGTTGATCTCGTACGCAGCCTGGAAGTGCTCCCTCGCAAGCACCACCTTTTCCTGACGCAAGTAGATCAGACCGAGATGATAAAGCGCGGCGTCAAACTTGGGATCAATCTCGACGCAGCGCCGCAAGTGACTGACGGCAATCTCCGTTCGTCCGGCCTCCAGGTATGCGCGGCCAACGAGATAATACATCTCCGCAGTCGGCTTCAGCCGGAGCGCGCGCCTTAAGTGAGTTAACGCTTCCCGCACGCGCCCCTCGCTTACCAGTATCCGCCCCAGTCCGTAATGCCCCGTAAAGGAATTCTTTTTGATTTTGAGCGCGCGGCTCAAGTGCCCCTTAGCTGAATCCAGGTCTCCGGCGTCGCCGCAAATGACTCCAAGCATCAAAAGCGCAAGATAGTTATCAGTTTCTCCAACGACCGCGCGCTCCAGGTAAGCGCGAGACAAGACCGGCTTGTTGACCCGGAAGAAATGCTCGCCCAGGAAGAACGCCAGCACCGGATTCATCGGGTCCAGCACGAGAGCTTTTTCGAAGTAGCGAATGCCGCGCTTCGAGTTCCCTACGATAAACAGGTCGGCGCCGGTGTCCAGAAGACGAGCGAACAAATCGAAGTTCGCTCCTTTGAATCCGCTTAGCATCCGCTCGACCTGCTTCTCGAACTGCTCTTGCTCGCTTGCCTCTTCGTAATGTTCGGCAATGCGATCACGCCAGAGCGTTTCGAGCTTGCCCCCTTCAACCGCGCCCCTCTCGGACAGGTGCTCGACCAGCGCATCAAGCATCGCATGATCGTATAGTCCGCTGGTTGCCTGACGATGAACCAACTCGAGCATCAACTCGACACGCTCGTGCGCCCGATCGAGCTGTGTTTCAAGCGCGCTGATCCGTTCAAGCAGGTGCTCTTCGATTGTCGGCCGAGTCAGGCTTTCGACTCCGCCGTTGGCAGCCGCCGCGGGCGTGCTGGTGATGACCATCAAACGCGTGCCGCACGCGGAGCAAGTTTCGCGATTGTAGGGATTAGGATGCGTGCATTGTTGACAAAGAATCATTTATTAAGCCACCCGTTACTAAACCACCTTGAAACTAGCGAGTATGTCGTTCGCCTTGAAACCGCTCCCCGCCGTTCAGCACTTGCCTTTCGCCGCAAAAATCAGAGACCGTTAGTAGCTATAAAATCCTCTACCCGTCTTGCGCCCCAGCCATCCCGCATCGACATACTTCTTTAGCAGCGGGCACGGCCGATACTTGGAATCATCGAAGCCATCATATAGCACATTCATTATCGCGAGGCAAACATCGAGCCCGATAAAATCCGCAAGCTGGAGCGGGCCCATCGGGTGATTCATGCCAAGCTTCATAATCTCATCAATCGCCTCCGATGTGCCGACGCCTTCATAAAGCGCAAAGATTGCCTCGTTGATCATCGGCATCAGCACGCGGTTCGACACAAAGCCTGGCGAATCGTTGACCTCGACCGCGATCTTTCCCATCGCTTCTGCGAGCTGTCGCGTCGCTTCGTATGTGGCATCCGATGTCGCAGCCCCGCGAATGATCTCGACCAGCTTCATCACCGGCACTGGATTCATGAAGTGCATACCGACCAAGCACTCGGGCCGCGAGGTCAGTGCCGCAAGCTTAGTGATGGAGATCGAGCTGGTGTTGCTGGCGAGGATGACGCCGGGTCGCGTGATCTTGTCGAGCTGTCGGAATATATCTGACTTTATCGACAGGTCTTCGTTAACGGCCTCGATAGCGAAATCGGATCCGCAAAGGTCGTCGATCAGGGTAGTCGCCTGGATTCGCCCGATGATCTTCAATTTGTCCTCGGCAGTCAGGCGATTCCTGTCCACGTCGCGCTGCAAACTCTTGTCGATGGTCGCGATGCCGCGCATCAAAAAGTCGTCGTTGATGTCTCGCATCACAACGTTCAAGCCTGCACGCGCGGCGACCTGCGCAATGCCGCTCCCCATCGTTCCCGCCCCAACAACGCCAATAGTCTTGATCAATGCTCTCTCCTCATTTGTGATCTGGCGTCGATTATATCCGACCGCGGACATGGTCGCAGATTTTTCCTGACTCCTTTAACGCAGGCAGGTGAACGTAGGAGCGGTTAGTTTGGGCGAGAGGCCCCGGTTAGTGCGGAAAGCCGCTCCTGCACATTCGCCCGATCGGGTGCGTTCGGGAGAGCAAGCTCGAGATATCTGGAGTACTCAGCGCGAGCTCGGTCCGTATCTCCCAGACGCTCGTAAACAGCCCCAAGCGTCGCGCGAATGGGTGCGTACCTGGGAGGGACTTGTCCGGCGACTTGTTCGAGCATCCGCCTGGCCTCCTCGAAGCGCGCCTGGTTGAAGTAGAGCATCCCGAGGTGATAAGCGCCGACTGCGCGCGACCATAGCTCAACCGAGCGGACCAGGTGTTCCTCGGCTTGCGCAGAGTTCTTGCGCTCTGAATAGAGAAGTCCAAGGTTCAGATGAACAGTGGCTAGACCGTTTCGAGTCATCGGTGAGGGTTCAATGGCTGCCACAGCTTGCTCGAGATAATCGATGGCCTGATCCAACTTGCCGTAGTGCTTGTGAAAGTAACTCAAGTTCATGTAGCCGCCGGCGAATTGTGGATCAAGCTCAATCGCCTTGCGAGCCGCAGCTTCGGCCTCTCGGGTGTTGCCTTCGAGAAAGCATTGCCGGGAAAGCGCGGAATGCGCCCGGCCGGAGTAGGGCTCGACGACGACGCAGTTGCGAATAACTGAGACTGAGTCGGCCCACGTCCGATTCTGAACAAAATTGGCTATGCCCCACACCGCCACTATCAAGCCCAACGCCGCAGCCCCGATCTTGTCACCCGCCGCAGGGACGCGTCTGCGCGTCGACAGCCACTGAATCGCCAAGCCAACTGCAAGACAGAAGCCGACTGAGGGCAAATACAAATAACGCTCCTGCACCAGGTACTCGGGGTCGAACCGCCGAAGCGCCGCAAGCGCCGGAGCAAGCCAGACTACGAACCACACCGCTGAAAAGACAAGAAGCCTCGATCTAAGCAATGCGATGCAAATGGCCAACGCAATCAGCAGCGCCATCGGACCGAGGAACCGTATGTCCCCTACGCCCTCTACAAAATAAGTCAGGTGCTGATAGCTGTGTCCCCAGGGCACAACCATCAACTTGAGGTACTTTGCCAATGCCAGCGGAATCGTAAGCAACGCCGCTCCCGGCGGATAGCTCGGGCCGGTCCCAAATAGCGCCGGCCCGATTGCACCGTAGCGCATAAGGAAATACACCGCCGTAGGCAGCGACAACTCGAAGCCAAGGAGGAGAGCTTGCTGAACTCTTCGCTTCACGCTTGCCCCCTCACTGAAATAAAACGCTTCGCAATACACCAGGATCAGCGGGTAAGCCAGAGACGTTTCCTTGCAGAGCAGCCCGAGGAAGTAAGCAAACAGTGTGAAAACGAGATACTGCTTTCGCCCAGTCTTGCGATATCGCAAATAGAAGTAAAAGCCCGGCAACAGCAGCAGCGACATCAGTGGGTCGGTCACGCCAGAAACCCAGGCAACTGATTCCGCGTGCGCGGGATGTACCGCGAACAGACAAGCGCTCGCCATGCTGACCCAGCGCTGGTGGGTAAGCTCGAAGAGCACCTTGAACACCAGCAGCGTTACGCCAGTATGTATCAGCACGTTCGCCAGATGCCATCCCCACGCCGTGGTTCCAAAGATCGCATAGTTGATCAATAGCAGAACGTTGAACAGCGGGCGATAATAGGAATCGACCGAGAAAGTGATGTCGCTGGTTGCGAACGACCAGACCGAACTGGTGAAGGTAAACGGTATGTTCTTCAGTTCCTTGATGAGTTGATTGTTCAGTACTTGTTGCGTGTCGTCTGCGGCGAAGCCATCCCAAAGCGAGTTCAGCGAACCCAGCAATGCCAGCAGCGCCGGAAGGACTAAAGATACAGCCGCGCTGGCTGCAAGCACACTTGGCGCCTCGGGCTTTTTGCGGAGCCTGGCCTCAGATTCCGGCGCCCCCGGCGCTGATCGATGGCTTACAGCCGCCGCATCTGACGACCGCGAAGGATGTCCGGATTTTTTCTTCTTGGACACTTGCTTCATTAAAGGAAGGTACTCTGCATTCGATCGAGCGGCGTCTCCGTATTAGTTTCTAGAGTGGAGTTCCGCGTGGAAGATGAGATTCTAAGCAACCGACTAAGGGCGTGCAAGTATCGCTTAAGTCAGCAGAAATTTACAGTTACTCATTTGAAGCGCGCGAGCGGCCGTCGCGTTATATCTTTGACCTCGGCGGCTGCGCTTAGCAGAACCGCCCGTAGAGACTATAATCAACTCGGTTGATGCCGGGAAATATGAAAGGAGTCATCATGAAACAAGTAGCTTTTATTCTTATGCTCACGCTTGTGCTGGTTGCGGGGGGAGCGAGGCTTATGACCGCGCGTTCGTATGCGCAGTCGGGCAGCGAGTTGCTTCAACTGCTGCCGGACGGCAACGTCTTAGCCGTCATCGATGTTCAAAAAGTGACGGCCAGCAGCCTGTGGGCGACGCTCAGCACACAGCCGAAAGTAAAGCCGACTCTCGACAAGATGCAGTCCGACATCTCAGATATCGGCGTTCGCCTTTCTGACATACAGACTATCGCTTTGGTCTTCTCAGGCAAGGAGTTTAGCAATCCGACCGTGGCTGTGACCGGCGCCTTCGACCAAACCGCGGTCCTCTCACACTTAAGCTCGAACACGAAGATCAGACTCACCTCTGAGCGGTACAAGAACTACGACGTGTACAGGACGGAGTCGCTGCCGACTTCCGCTACAAGTGAAGCTGGGACCTCGGGTGCATCAGCGCACAGGTCGAATGAGACGTCCTTCTTCTTCTACGATTCCAGGACGGTCGTTGTGGGCTCGGCTTCAAGCGTACGCGCTTCAGTTGACGCCAAGTCCGGCGCGCGCGCCAGCGTCGCGCAGAATGCGAAGTTAACGGAAGGGATCGGACAGAACGCTTCGGCCGCCGTTCGTTTTGCTATCAACCTCACGCCATCGATGACCAGCGGGTTGTCTTCATTCGAGATACCGATCCCGGACTTTTCGTCGGTTAATCTGATTTTCGGGGCGATCGATGTTAGCTCGGGGGTCGGGCTGAACGCCACGCTGCGCAACGACACCGCGGATCACGCCAAGACGGTCGCCGATCGTCTCAATGGGCTACTGATGGCGGTGAAGGGCCTGTTGACTTCGACGAGCAACCCAAAGATGTCGGCGCTCAGCGAGGCTCTCAAGTCGGTGAGCATCGTCGGCAACGACATCGACGTTACGATAACCGCCAGCTTGCCTCAGGAGTTCTTCGCTCAGCTCTTCAAGTAGCTCTCTGCCCATAAAGAGAGATTCTTCGACGACTGGCAAGGGCCGCGGACCGACACTTCGTTCCGTGGCCCTGCTCGTATGACTGCATTCCTATCGCGTTGTTCTTCGTCGGAGGCTTCGCCAGACTCACGAATCCGCTTCTGGAAACCGCTTTCTAACTTCCCCGTCTACTACTTCGCCTTCCGCCGCCCCATATCAAGCCCTGGAAACCCGTTGGCCGCGTGAGCCACGTGACGCCTGTCACAGCCTATCGAACAAGTGTTCGATTAAGCTGTCAGACCAAGGAGGGCGAGGATTATGACGGACAAAATACAGGCGATTGATTTCATGTACTACGTCGCGACGCGCGAGTTTATGGAGAATTGGGATCGAGCGAAGGAAGGCGAGCTAATCTGCCGAATGGAGCGCGCAATCGGCGGGCTTCCTCGCTTTGAGTCAATTGAAGAGATGTTGGGCCGGATGGACGAAGCTGGCGTCGAGAAGGTCTTCATTACCCAGTGCAAGATGTGGTCGTACTGGCGCAAGTGGATGTATATGGACACTCAGCTCGAAGACGTACTCCGGTACACGCAGCAGTACCCAAACCGTTTCGTAGGCCTCGCCGGTTACAACCCGTTCCGTATTAAGGAGAGTCTGCGAGAGATCGAGAAGGCCATAACAAACTACGGCTTCAAAGGCGTGTACGTGCACATCTACGGCTTCGACATCCCCATCAACGACGCGAAGATGTATCCGCTCTACGCCAAGTGCGTTGAGCTGAACGTGCCTGTATCGCTGCAAGTGGGTCACGTGCTGGAAGCGATGCCGAGCGAAGGGGGCCGGCCCATGTATCTCGATCGGGTTGCCTGTGACTTCCCCGATCTGAAGATCGTGGGCGCGCACACCGGCTGGCCGTGGGTCGATGAACTGATATCGGTCTGCTACAAGTGGGAGAACATCTGGTTCGGTGTCGACGCCTGGGGGCCAAGGTATCTCTCGCCCCAGATCATCCAGTTCATCAGCAGCAGGCTCGGCCGCGACCGGTGTGTGTGGGGTACCAACGGTTTGCCGTGGGCCGAGAACTTGAAGCAGCTGGACGAACTCGGACTGAAGGATGAAGTGAAGCGGCGGCTCATTCGTGACAATGCAATCGCATTGTTCAAGCTGGACGCGGCGAGTCAATTGCAAGCCGCCAGTGCCACGCTTTTTTAGGGCGAGCAGTCCAGCAGCAGGGCCTGGCTATAACAGTGATGTAGCCGGGTCGAGGGAAACGAGCGCCGGGTTTGGCTCGGCGTGGGTGGCTCTTTGACTTGCTGGTTTTCGGTAAACAGGAGTCGACGGAGGTCCTTATGAAGAACCTTATTGACCTGACTGACAAGACAGCGATCGTGACCGGCGGCGGCCGGGGCATCGGGCGAGCTACCGTGTGCGCACTGGCGGCTGCGGGGGCCGATGTGGTCATAGGCGACGTGCGCTTCGACGAAGCGCTTGCGACTGCTCGCGAGCTGTCCGAGACGTCCGCTCGTCGAATTGTGGCGGTCAAGACCGACGTCACGAGTCTTGAGGATGTTTGTAATCTGCGCGATGAGGGGCTGCGGCTCTTTGGCAAGATCGACATTCTCGTCAACAGCGCTGGCTGGGACCAACTGATGCCGTTCGTCAAAACGACGCCCGATATGTGGGACCGGGTCGTCGCAATCAACTTCAAAGGGGTGGTTCACACCTGTCACGCGGTGCTTCCCCATATGGCCGAGCGCAAGCAGGGAGCCATCGTGAACCTCAGTTCAGACACGGCAAGGGTCGGGTCGTTTGGTGAAGCGATCTATGCCGCCTCGAAAGCGGCGGTCATCGCCTTTTCCAAGACTCTGGCGCGCGAGCACGCGCGCGACCACATCAACGTGAACGCCGTGTGTCCGGGGCTCGTCGACACACCGTTGATCGAGGAGATGCGCCGCGACGACTTCGCTCGGAAGATCATCGACTCGATAGTCAGTTACATTCCGTTCAAGCGGCTCGGCCAGCCGGAGGAGATCGCGCCGATGATCGCATTCCTCGCGTCGGACGCCGCAAGATACATAACCGGGCAAGCCTTCAGCATCAACGGGGGCTTGAACATGGTTGGGTGACCTTGCCCGCGCGAACCTTCACGGCCGCGCTTCATTGGTTTGCGGACGCGCTGGTGAGGACTCGGCGCGGAGGGGCGGAAGAGGATATGACCCGCGTTTTCGAAGAATGGAGAGATAAGCCCCTCGAAGATGTTCTCTACGAATGCCGCGAGGTGCTTGAGGACATGACATTTCCGACCGTTCGCCGCTGGCGCGACGCTGGCGGCAGAATAGTCGGCCACTTTCAAGTGTACTTTCCCGAGGAGATCGTCCACGCCGCAGGCCTGCTTCCGTTCAAAGTTCGCGGCGCACAGGTCGAAGCCGTCCATTCCGATTCAAGGTTTGGATCTTATCTTTGCTCGATTCTCAAAACTTCGCTAGAGCTCGGTCTTAGCAATCGCGTTCCGATGGAAATGTTCACTACTCATCCAATCTGCGACGCAGCTCGCAACCTTGCCGCTGTTTGGGGTCGCAACGTTTCCTATCCGTGTCAGATTCTTTACTTGCCGCAGAACGCCAACTCGTTGCACGCAGCGACCTACCTTCGCGCCGAGTACGACAGGCTGAGACGATCGATCGAGACCGTCGCGCAGGCTGACATCACAAGCACATCGCTTGCGAAGTCGATCTCCGTGTATAACGAGAACCGAGCCTTGCTGCGCGATCTGTACGCGATCAAGCGAGAGACGCCCTGGCTCGTATCGGCTGATGACGCTTATGTGCTCCTGGCGATCGGCGGCCTCATCCCGCGCGAAGAGCACAACGAGCTGCTGCGCGCCGTCCTGCCTATGATCCGGGAGCGGAATTCCCGGCCGCAGGATAAAGTACGCGTCGTGTTCGAAGGTGGTTTCTGCGAGCAGCCACCGTTCGATTTGATCCGAGCAATCGCAAGGTCCTGTTACGTCGTGGATGACGATTTGATGATCGGCTTGCGCTGGATTTTGGAAGACGTTGCTCTCGCCGGAGATCCGCTGTTCAACCTTGCAAGGGCCTATCTGGAAAGCTCTTCCTACAGTCCCGTTCAGCACGACCTGCGAAAACCAAAGCAAAGGATGCTGCTCGACCGGATAAAGGCATCCGGCGCCGAAGCCGCGATCATTGCCGCGGCCAAGATGTGCGAGCCCGGACTGGAAGAACAGGTGGCCTACACTCGCGCGCTGGATGAAGCCGGAATAACTTACTTCGTCAGCGAGTTTGAAGAGAACATGACCAGCTTCGACCATATGGAAATCCAGTTGGAGACGTTTCTGGAGAACATCCTTTTTGCATGAGGAGCGACGGAATGGAAGGCATGGAAAACCCAGCATCAATAGTCGGGCGCGGAACCCACGACGGTGCGCTTTTGTTTCGCGAGTGGTTCGAAGGTTTGACCAGCATCGCAGGGCGCGGAGGTCAAGCCGCCTATGTCTTTGTGATGGGCAGCATGGCGGAGGTGCTTCGGGTGTTTGATCTGCCGTTGGTGTTCCCCGAGATAAACTCATTGCAAACCGCGGTTCGACGCGTAGCACACGAGTATTTGAATCAAGCCGAGGACTATGGCTATTCGCCGGACATCTGCGGCTACGTTAAGGCGGACGTAGCCGTTCAGCTTCGGGGCGGCCAGCACCCGATGGGTCAGATCCCGAAGCCTGCCATCGCCGTGCTTACCAACGCCTGCAACACCTACATCAAGTGGGCGGAGATCTGGGAGCGAATGTACCAGATTCCGGTCTTCACCCTTGATGTGCCTGGGACTCGCGCTGCCGGTGGGCAGACCTGGCCCGGTAACCTCGACTTCGAAAACGATCGCGCCTACGTGACGGCCCAGATCAGGGAACTCATCGGAGTCTGTGAGAAGCTCACCGGCAAGAAATTCGACATCGACCGGTTGCGCGAGGTGCTTGGGTACGCTAACGCGATGAGCAGAGGTTGGAAACGAGTGATCGAGTTGAACAAAAGCCGGCCTTCGCTATTCAATGCCGTGACCGATGGCACCATCTTTCTCGGCGTATCGAACGCGTTTCGCGGGACCGAGGAGGGGGCGCGATACTTTGAAGACCTGGTCGCAGAGATGGAGTACAAATCTGCGCACGGGATAGGCACTCTGACTGGCGAGA
>JBASRN010000267.1:0-13090 GCA_049273855.1 Blastocatellia bacterium | reverse complement strand
GCTTGTTTCTCAGACCAGCTTCTTTCTGAATCGCAGCGCGCTCAATACCAGCAAGACAAGCCCCATCAGACCGAGAATTCCAACCTCAGGCAGCAGGTCACGCAGCGTCGCCCCTCTCAGCACTATGCCGCGGATTATCTCTATGAAATGTGTGCCTGGCACCAGCGAGCCTAAGATTCGCATGACCACAGGCATCGAGTCGCGCGGAAACATGAATCCCGAGAGTAAAACCGAAGGCAGCATTATCAGCCATGCCAACTGCAAGGCTTGCATTTGATTCTGTGCTCTGGTCGAAATCAACAAGCCGATCGCCAGCGCTGTGAACAGGAAGACAATCGACAGGGAGAGCAGCAAGACGATCGAGCCTTTGATCGGCACGTCAAAGATGAAACGCATCACAGCCAGCACCGAGCAGGTCTCGAAGATCCCGACCAACCCATAAGGCACAAGCTTGCCCAGCATCAGCCCGAACGGTCTGACCGGCGTCACCAGTAACTGCTCGAGCGTCCCGCGTTCACGCTCGCGCACAATCGAAAACGCGGTCAGCATGGTCGTGATGATCTGAAGAATGATAGCGATCAAGCCCGGCACCATGAAATTCGCCGAGCGCGAATCGGGATTGAACAACATCTTGGGCCGGACTTCTACGGGGAGGGAAGAAGTGCGACTCTCTATGCCGCTGGTCATCCGTTTGAGCGACTCGGTCAGCCCAACCGCCGACGCTACCTGCAAGCTCTGACTCGCGATGCTCGAATCGGAGCCGTCGATCAACACCAGCACGGTAGCTTGCCGGTTAGTCGCAAGACGATCGGAATAGTCGGGCGGGATCTTGATGCCGACTTTTGCCTTCCCGGAGACTATCGCACCGTTCAACTCCTCGTCTGAACCGGCATTCTGAATGATGCGAAAGTAATCCGTGTTCTCGAAGGCCGCCAACAACTCTCGCGACTGCCGGCCCACATCCAGGTTGTAAACGACGGTCTTGATGTTCCGTACGTCAGTGTTGATCGCGTAGCCGAATACCGTTAGCTGGATCATCGGTACGATCAGCATCAGCGCAAGAGTGATCGGATCGCGGCTGATCTGAATGATCTCTTTGTAAAAGATTGATGCGAAGCCTTTGAACATTGCTTTCGTGATACGTGATGCGTGAGTCGTGATGCGTGATGCGTGCTTCGTGATCCGGTTTTGGTGGTCGCGGCATTCACGAATCACGAATCACGAATCACGAATCACGGGTCTTTATTCCCTTTCCCGTTCTCGGAATGACGCTTGGTCAGCGTCACAAACACATCTTCGAGCGAAGGCCTCGCCGGCGCGACCTCAGCGTCCGTGATCCCAATCTGTTCGAGCGTCGACTTTAGCCGGTCGATCGGTTCGTTTAAGTCCATCAACAAGTGAATCGACTGGCCGAAGATCGTCGCGTTGCGGACGTAATGGGCACGGTTCAGCTCAGCCAGCGCGACCGTCGTGTTCGAACAAGTCACCTCAGCCCACTTCGCGTCTTCGGGCGTGACGTCGGGCAAGTGCTTCAAATCGTCAGGCTCGCCGTAGGTGATCAGCTTTGCGTTGTAGATGTAGCCTACCCGCGAGCAACGTTCGGCTTCGTCCATATAATGGGTCGTTACGAAGAGGGTTATGCCCGCTCCGGACAATTGAAAGAACAGGTCCCACAACTCACGGCGAGCAACCGGGTCTATGCCGGCAGTCGGCTCGTCAAGAAAGATCAGCCTGGGCTCGTGCACAAGCGCACACGAAACCGCCAGCCTCTGCTTCCATCCGCCTGAAAGCTCGCCCGCTCGGCGGTTTCTGAACGGGGCGATGTGAGTCAGATCAATGACCGCTTCCCGCCGTTGCTTGAGCCGCTCGCCTTTCAACCCGTACACGTGCGCATAGAAGTTGATGTTCTCCCAGACGGTCAGGTCTTGATAAAGGCTGAACTGCTGGGACATGTAGCCGATCCCAAGGCGAATATCATCGATCTGCTTCAGAATATCAAAGCCTATTACCTGTGCTGTTCCAGAAGTCGGAGTCAGGAGGCCGCAGAGCATTTTGATAAGAGTAGACTTGCCCGACCCATTCGGACCGAGAAAGCCGAAGATCTCACCGCTGCGGACCGAGAACCTCACGTTGTCAACAGCAGTGAAGTGACCGAATCGCTTTGTCAGCCCGTTAATCTCTATAGCAGCGGTCATTGTTTACTCGGAATGGGAACCACAGATCAGCACAGGTGAACTCGGATAACCGTCGACCAACTGCCTGAATTCACTGCCGGTTCCATCTGTGTCTATCTGTGGTTTATCTTTGGTTGCCATTCGTCACTTCACAATGTTTACATCAGCCGCCATTCCTGCTCGAAGCTTGCGCGCGCTGTTGTCGAGCCGCACGCGCACGGCGAACACTTGATGCTCGCGCTCGCTGCGTGTCTGAATGTTGCGAGGGGTGAACTCGCCCCGGCTGGCCATGTGTTCAATCCTGCCCTTGAAGCTCTCACCGGCCGCGCCATCAACGTGTACCGACACTTCGTCCCCGAGGTGCACGCGAATCAGATCCGGCTCGGACACGTATACTCGAACAAACAGCCGATCAACTTCGACGAGGGTTGCAACCGGCGAGTTCGGACCTATCAAATCGCCGGGCCGCGCCTGTAAGATTTCGACGACCGCGTCGGCCGGCGCTTTCACTTCAAGCTCGGCAAACTGAGTCTCAATCTGATCCAGTCCGGCGCGCGCGCGATCGAGCTGTGCCCTGGCAGCCTGGATGTCTTCTTTCCGAGAGCCGCGCTCGACCAATGCGCGGTTGGCCGCGGCCTGCTTGAACTGGCGGTCGGCCCGCGCGATCTCCTCGCTTCGCGTGCCGGCAAGAAGGAGATCGAGGTTTTGCCTCGCAGCCTCTCGTCCGGCGCTAGAACGGTCAAACGCAGCCTTTGCGTTGTCGTAGTCCTGCTTCGATTGCACGCCATCGCGAGTCAACTGCTCGACCCTTGCGAGCGTCGCCCTCGCAACCTCATAGTCCGCTTCGGCTGCTTTGAGGTCCGCCCGCGCCGCGTCTATCTCCTGTTTACGGGGACCGTTGCGCGCCAGTTCGTAGCTCATCCATGCCGCTTCGGCCTGGGCCTTTGCTGCCGCCACTTCTTCAGGCCTGAACCCGTTCACCGTTTTTTGATAGGTAGCTTCGGCCTGGGCTACTGCTGCAACCGCATCAGCGCGGCGAGCATCCAGATCGAACTTCTCGAATCGAATAAGCGGTTGTCCTCCCTTTACCTCCTGACCTTCGCTCACCAACACCTCGGCGATTCGACCGCTCACCTTCGAACCGACGTGTATTTCGTCCGCCTCGATCGTGCCCGACAATACAAGCCGGTCAGACGCGGCGCGGCCGCTCAAGTATTTCCAAATCCCGCCGATACCAATGAGCGCTAGAACAACGAGCAAGATTGCAATTGGTCTTCTAAAGCTTCCAGCCATACTTGATCACCTTCTCGCGTCTGTTCGCTGGCTGTTCGCCGGTTTGCCGGATTTACGGCCGGCCAGTCAGTTGAAAGAGTCTCTCCTCACCGTCGCCGCACGAAGCGTACCGCCAGAGCGCCGGTCGCAGTTTTCAGTTCCTCAACACGAAAAAGCGAGGCGGTGACATAAAACAGGCAAGCACTTACCGCTACCGAAACCAACACGTTGGCAAGTCTGGCTCCAAAGCTTTCACCAAGCGCACGGCTAAGGCCCGTGCTTATTACCCAGCAGGCCGCTCCCATAACAGCGGAGGCTGACAGTATCTTGCCCACGGCCCTCGCCGTCCGCCTTCCTTCGATGCCGTTGATTCGCTTTCGCATGATGAGGTAGAGCAGGCCGAAGTTCGCCAGCGCCACGGTTGAAGTCGAAAGCGCGAGACCCCTTTCCTGCATCGCTCCTACCAACCACCAGTTCATCGCAAAGTTGGTCAGCATCGATAACAAGCTGATGATCATCGGCGTGCGGGCGTCGCCAAGCGCGTAAAACGCCGGAGCAAGGATCTTGATCGCGGCGTAACCCGTCAGCCCGACCGCAAAGAAGCCAAGCGCGCCCGCCGTGTGCGCGGTGTCTCCCTCGCCGAAGAGACCCCGTTCGTAGATTAACGCAATGATCGGGCGGCCCAACACTATCAGCCCGACCGCCGAGGGGATAGTCATCAACAACGCCAGCCGAATGGAACTTGCGAGGGTGTGCCTGAACTCGGCCTGGTTTTTTTGCGCGGCGCTTCGAGAGATCGCGGGCAGCGTTGCGGTCGCAATCGCAACTCCAAACACGCCGATCGGAAACTGCATGAGCCGGAACGCGTAATTCAACCACGACACCGGACCGGTTCCCGGAATGTTCGAAGCAAAGTTGCTGTTAATCAGCACGTTTACCTGGACCGCTGCGCCGCCGATAACCGCAGGGACCATCAATGCGAAGATGCGCCGCACACCCGGATCGCTGAAGCTTAACATCGGCCGATATCTGAACCCGGCGCCGCGAAGGCTCGGCCACTGAACCACGTATTGCAAGAGGCCGCCGATCAACACACCGTAGGCCATGCCTATGATTCCCTCGGTGGGCTTTTCCACGATCGCGCGAATCGGGTGAGAGAACGTTGGGTCTGTCAGCAACGCCGCGACTGCAAGTCCGCCGACTATTGACCCGATATTGAAAAACGACGACGAGAGGGCAGGTACGCCGAAGCGATCCCGCGCGTTCAGAACTCCCATCGCCTGCGCGGCCAAGGCGACCAGCACGATAAACGGCATCATTATGCGCGTAAGACGAACCGTAAGCTCAAACTTTGCGGCGTCCGATTGGAAGCCCGGCGCGATGGAGCGAACGACCGGCTCAGCAAACACGATGCCGAGAACGACCAAAGCGCCGAGCACGACAACCAGGGTTGTCGCGACGAGGCTCGAAAGTCGAAAAGCTTGTTTCTCGTCTCTTTTGACGAGGTACTCGGAGAAAACTGGGACGAAAGCGCTCGATAACGCGCCTTCGGCAAACAGATCGCGCAGCAAGTTCGGAATCCGAAAAGCGATGACATATGCGTCGTTGGCGAAGCTCTTGGAGGCGCCGAAGAAATACGCGAAGACCATTTCTCTTACGAGCCCCAGAAGGCGGCTCGCCATCACGGCGAGACTCACGATGCCGGCCGAGCGTGCTACGCTAGCGCGCCCATCGTTGTCTGGTGCGGCAACGGCGTCAGACGTGGATTGATCGGCTTGATTAGCGGCGTCTTCTTGATGCAACGCGGGGCTTAGCGATTCATCGAGTGGTCGATTCATTCGGCGTTCATTCTATCGAGTTTCAGAAAGCTTCTCCAAGCGGGAGAGCGTGCGCTGCTTGCCGGGAGCGGCAGCGATTGTCGTGAGCAGTGTTTAGCGGGAGAGGTGGCGCAAGGGCAGGACACACTTAACGCCGGGACACACCTACATGTCGACGTTGCGCTTATATCGAGAGGTGTGTCTGGTTTAGATAGCTTGTTTGGGCGCGCGCGGCTGTTACTCGAGTTCGAGTTCTTTGATGCGGGTAAGAAGCGTCTTGTAGCTGACGCCCAGGCGCTCGGCGGTGCGAGACTTGTTGTAGTCGCACTCCTTCAAAGTGACGCCGATCTTGCGGTGCTCGACAAGGCGCTGCGCGCGCGAACTGACATCAGAGAGCGAGCCTCGCATGTCGAACCCATCCAGCAGCGGGTTGCGTTCCCGTGTTGCACGATCTGACGACGGGGCAATGTTCAAATCAGCCGGAACTATGATGTTGCCGCGAGCGAGTATGCACGCGCGCTCAATGCAGTTCTGGAGCTCGCGAACATTGCCAGGCCATTCATATTCTTCCAGCGCGCGCGCGGCTTCATCGTTCAACTTGAGAGACGTACGCTTCAGTTCACGGCCGTACTTGGCGGCGAAGAACTCGGCTAACTGGCGAATGTCGGATCGGCGGTCTCGAAGTGCGGGGATCTGAACCGGAAATACAGCGAGGCGGAAGTAGAGGTCTTCGCGAAACTGCTTTGCTTCGACTGCGGCCTTCAGATCGCGATTGGTCGCTGCTATGACTCGCACGTCGACATCAATGTCTGCCGAGCCGCCAAGCCGATTCACCTTTCGCTCCTCGAGCACTCGCAACAGTTTCGACTGCATAGGGGGCGCGATCTCGCTTATTTCGTCAAGAAAGATTGTCCCGCGCGTTGCAAGCTCGAACTTACCGGCTCGCCTATGGTCCGCACCGGTATACGCGCCCTTTTCGTGGCCGAACAGTTCGTTTTCGATCAGAGTATCAGGAATTGCCGCGCAGTTGATTGCGATGAAGGGAGAGTCTCGCCTCGGGCTCAGATGGTGTATTGCACGAGCGAACAGTTCTTTGCCTGTGCCCGATTCCCCGAGCAGCAGGGCCGTCGTAGGCGTGGGCGCCAGACGCTGTATTTCGCGGCCGACCTTCTGCATCGCCGTCGAGTCACCGATAATCTTTGGGAAGCCGTATCGCCGCGCGTACTCGTCTCGGAGCAAAACGTTCTCGGCTCGCAGTCTCGCCTGTTCCAGTGCGCGCTCGACCAACAACAAAAAGTGCCGGCTGTCCACAGGCTTTTGAAGAAACTCGTAGGCGCCTTCCTTCATCGCCTGAACCGCTTCGTCTATGGTGCCGTAAGCCGTCAGCAGAATGACCGACGTATCGGCGTCTGCGGCCTTGGCAGCCCGGAGCACTTCGAGGCCGTCCGCGCGGGGCATTTTCAAGTCGGTTATTACGAGCTTGTAGCGCGTGTCGTGGAGTCGGCGACGAGCCTCTGCCCCGTCGCTTGCCTCATCCACCGAGTGTCCTGCGCTCTGAAGCGTCATCCGCAACATCTGTCGCAAGCTGTCTTTGTCTTCAACTAATAGTATCTCTGCCATGATTCAATCAGGTGTTCAGCGTGCTAATCACGCTCGCGCGTTTGTGGGTAGCCGAGTAGGGTTAGCTGAGGCCTCGTTTCGGAATCAATCGAAACAGCAGGGCTCCAACTATCTAAAGACACCGGGCGGGACGCCGGCGCGCCGGGCTTCTTCTCTGAGCGCCTCCAGGTCATTGCGCGCCTTTACGCTTGCCGCGCGCGCTTTTTCTAACTGCTGCTGCGCCTCCTGCCGCTCTTGGTGGAGCTGCGCGAGGTAGAAGTTGTCCCCGCCGTTCTTACCGCCGGTCTGTAGAATGCGCTGGCTTACATCTCGAACCCGATCGTCGTATAATTGGACGTGCCGCTCGGCCGCCTCAAGCGCTTCACTTAGCGCGGCGTAACGAGATTTATAGTAGTCCTTGTTCGCGTTTCCATTTTCAAGGGTCGGGTCAGGTCCCCGAGCCTCGCCATACTTGTTCAACCGCCCAACCTCAATGAGCTGGGCCAGGTCCTCCGCCGCCGCCTTCGCCGTCTCCCTAAGCGCGGTCAGTTGCTGGCCGGCTTGGTTCAACTCTTCCGCAGTCTCGTTTCTTGCCTGAGGAGTCTGCCCGGAAGTTGCCAGCTGGTTTCGAAGCGCGGTAATGCGAAGCTCACCTTCTTCTGCAGCCCGCTCCGCAGCTTTAACGCGGTCGCGAGCGCTGGCGATTTTCTCGCGCCACGCCTGCTCATCCGCACCGATCTTGTCATCAGCGGTTTGCGGTGGAGGGTTCTCAGGGCCACCCTCCTCCGTCTTTCCCGCGACCACCTCGCTCTGAGCTTCAGAAGCCGGTTCGCCCGTTGGCTTCAACACGGTTTCGGTCGTTAGGCTCGGGCTCTTTTTCCTCGCAGGCGCCGGCTGTTGCGCGTGCGCGAGACACGCCAGCAGCAGTACAGCAATCAACGACGCTACTTGACTCATTACGCTTTGCGATTGTCGCAAGAAGCTCACCATAACCAATCTCCAGATTTCCGAGGGGTAGGAAGTGGATCGGGTAGGAGCTGACTGGCCGAAGGATAACTTAAAGCGTTCTGCGAGGCAAGGGTTTACCGATCCCGCCGCCGTCTACGGGTTAAGCGCTTCGAAATCATTTCCGAGCTTGAAGAGGCTGTGGTAAACGCGGCACTTGCTCGAGCTGAAATTGACACGCCTCTTGGGCCGATGCTAGGTTCAGGCGTGGCTCGCAAACACAGAACCGTGCTGCGAAACATCGGTGAGTTTGTGCCGGCGTGGTTACTCCTAAAAACGCTAGGATTGTTGCCACGTGCAGCGGCTGTCTTCGCAGGCCGGCAGATGGCTCGTGCTGCTCGGCTCTTGCACCGGCGTTTGATCAGGGTGGGTCAAACAAACCTCGCCCTCGCAATGCCAGAAATGACTGCGGACGCGCAGCGCGTCACGCTCGACAATGTATTCGATAATCTCGGTAGGTTACTGGGTGAATTCTCTCAGTTCCCAAAAATCACACGTCGGTCCATTCGCCAGCTCGTTGTGTATGACGGCTTGGAGAACTATGAGCGTGCTGCGGCGCGCGGGCGGGGCGTGCTGTTGCTCACCGGACACTTCGGAGCTTGGGAGCTTTGTGCGTTCGCACATGGTGCCTACGGTCACTCGCTCAACTTCCTTGTGCGACCGCTCGACAATCCGCTTCTGGATCGATTGATCAACAACTATCGAGAACTCTCGGGCAACCGCGTCATAGACAAGAACAACGCCGTTAGGCCGGTACTCGAGACGCTCAAACGAGGCGGCGATGTCGGGCTGTTAATAGACGTCAACACTCTGGCCGATCAGGGTGTGTTCTGCGACTTCTTCGGCGTACCCGCGTGTTCGACTACCGGGCTGGCGGTGTTTGCTCTTCGGACTGACGCGCCGGTTGTGCCCGGTGTCCTGATTTGGGACGAACGCCTTAAACAACACCACCTTCGATTTGATCCGGAGATCCCTCTGACAAGAACTGGTGACTTCAAAGAAGAAGTTCGGATTAACACTGCCCGGTTCACCCAGGTGATTGAGGATTGGGCTCGCTGCTACCCAGATCAGTGGATGTGGATCCATAAGCGATGGCATACGCGGCCCGAGGGCGAGCCGGATCTCTACGCTGCCGTCAGCGCTGCCGAAGTCAGGGATGCGCCCGTCAAAGCGGAAGCGCACGTCTGACGCGGTGCACCAAACTCAGAGATGGGTTTATCGAGGTTCTGGCAAAGTACGGTTGTAATCGTCTTCAAACCTCGTTATGTCGTCTTCCCCCAGATATGAGCCGCACTGGACTTCGATAAACACAAGGTCGGCATCGCCTGTGTTAGCCACCCGATGTTTGGTTCGAGTCGGGACGAGCACGCCTTCATTTGCACGCAATCTCATCTCTCGCTCTCCCACGGTGACCAGCGCCTCGCCGGCCACCACGACCCAATGCTCACTGCGGCCCTCGTGCATTTGAAGACTTAAACGGTGTCCAGGCTTCACCTCGATGCGTTTGACCTTGTATCCGTCCTCTTCAGCCAGGACCTCAAAGCTTCCCCAGGGCCGCTCTTCTCTTTCGATTGGCATACCGGATGATTGTACACCGTCGCGGAGACTTGGTCACAGATGAGGCGGTATCTGCCGGTTCAAGAATGAAGGGAGGGGGCGGCCGTTCTGATGCGGGTCAGCAAAGAATGAAAAAGGGGATGGTCGCCCATCCCCGCGTTCTCACACAGAGAACCCCCGTTTTGCGTAGCGACAAGAAGACTATCTCTTCTTTGCGCCTTTCTTCTTAGCGCCGCCCTTCTTTGTTGCCTTCTTGGCGCCGCCTTTCTTTGCAGTTGCCATAGTGTTTGCTTCTCCTTTCGTTAGATTTTACCGTGTGCACAAGATACTGTAGCCTTGCTACTCTTGTGCACTACCGTAAATGATATACAACATATTGTTGTATATATTTGCTTCACGGTTTCTTGTCAACTTTTTTTTTCGACGGTTATGAGAACAAAACGCTCCAAGATTATAGTGTCCGTGAAACTGGCTACCAGAGCCACTTGTACGGTGGTCGCATTGTGTCCACGCGACGCAGCGGCTTCGCACAGCGCTGTCGCCCGCTCGGAATCATAAGCGTGAGGCGCGTGATTCGAGGGAGTGCGCAAGCGGCTCCCAGAGCCACTTGTGCGGCTATGTCCCTGTAACTGGCTTCCACAGCTCATTCTGTGACACTGCCACGAAAGTGGCTCCAGCCGCGAGTTTCGAGGCTCGCTGCGACGCGGAGCGATGATTGACTTTGACGAGTTGTGGCAGATAAGATCGTCGCGAATGACTGAGAACATCATCGACCTTCACTCTCACACGATTCATTCCGACGGCAGTTCAACGCCCTTAGAGATCGTCGAGCTCGCCAAGTTGAACGGAGCGCGCGCTGTTGCGATCACAGATCACGACACGATAGACGGGCTCAGAGAAGGCAGGAACGCGGCGGGAAGACTCGGGGTTGAGTTTGTCAACGGCATCGAGCTAAGCGCCGAGTACTCGCCAGGTACCATGCACATCCTTGGTTACTATATCGATGACGAACACGAACAACTCGCGGCGAAGCTTCAAGAACTGAGAGCGGCGCGTGATAGAAGGAACCCTGAGATTGCCGTTCGATTAGAGGCACTGGGTGTTGATGTGCGGTATGACGAGGTAGCCGAGCTGGCAAGCAACGATGTTGTGGGCCGTCCGCATTTCGCGCGAGTACTTGTCGATAAGGGGTACGCAGCGAGCATTCAAGATGCATTCGACCGCTTCCTTGCAAAAGGGGCGGCTGCTTACGTCGAAAAGAAACGCCTTTCTCCCGGCGAATCCATCTCCTTAATTCACAACGCAAAGGGAGTTGCGGTCCTGGCTCATCCGTACCAGTTGAGACTGCCGGCAGAGGCTCTGGATCGGTTGGTGGGGGAGTTGGTCGAGCTAGGGCTCGACGGAATTGAAGCGATATACAGTCGCCACAGCCCGGCCGAGCGCGAGTGTTATTCGAAGCTCGCCGACCGGCATCGACTATTGGTGACCGGCGGCAGCGATTACCACGGCACGTACAAGCCGGACATCTCTCTCGTAAACGGGCTCGGGAATCTCGCAGTACCCTATTCGCTCCTTGAGGCCCTCAGGTCCAAAGCGACGCATGTCAGATGAACTGAACATCGAGGAACTGGTTTCGCAAATCACCGAGGTGATCCTCTCGCGGTTGGGCACAAGTTCCGCGTCACGTGAGTGCGAGCTGCACCATGACGAGTGCTTCGTGAAGTGCCCTGACCGCATGCGCTCGCTGATGGCGTCGGGCGGCGTACGCTTCGGCCTGACCGGCGCCGAGAGCGAAGCTGCACGCGAGGTCGCACGCTACATCGACCACACCTTACTCAAGCCGGAAGCAACTCGCGACGAGATATTGAAGGTCTGCGAGGAGGGAGCGCGTTTTGGCTTCGCTTCGGTGTGCATAAACCCGATCTGGGTCCGCGAAGCCGCCTGCGCACTTCGAGGGAGCGGCGTTAAAGTTTGCACGGTCATCGGTTTTCCACTGGGCGCCAACGAGCCCGATACCAAGGCTTACGAAGCGCGAAGGGCCATATTCGACGGGGCAAGCGAGCTGGACATGGTTATCAACGTCGGGGCGTTGAAGTCCGCCGATGACAAACTCGTCGCGCGCGATATTGCAGGCGTGGTCGCAGTGGCCCACGAAGTAAACCTTCTTTGCAAAGTGATCCTCGAGACCGCCCTGCTTACGGAAGAAGAGAAGGTGCGGGCGTGTCTTCTGGCAAAGGAAGCGGGAGCGGACTTCGTCAAGACCTCGACCGGCTTCAGCAAGGGAGGCGCAACCGTCGCCGACATCGCACTGATGCGTCGAGTAGTAGGCGGTGAAATGGGTGTGAAGGCATCCGGCGGCGTTCGAGACCTCAGGCAGGCGCAGGAAATGATTCGAGCGGGCGCGACACGAATCGGAGCAAGCGTCGGAGTGAAAATAGTGCAGGAAGCCGGCGGTAAATCACCGGCTAACGGCCAGGCCACAACGGCCTATTGAGGCAATTAGTTCTGACGAAACAACGTCGCTGTCAGTACGCCCACCTGGTAAGCACCGACCCCACGGTGTAGCCTGCGCCGACCGCCGCAAGCACAACGAGGCTTCCCTTCCTCAGTCTCCCATCATCAAGAGCATCTCCGATCGCAAGCGGAATCGTTGCGGCCGTGGTGTTGCCATATTTGTGAATGTTCTTGACCACCTTTGATTCGTCGAGACCGAGCTTCTCAGCAGCGGCATTGATAATCCGAAGATTGGCTTGATGCGCGATAAAGAGATCCACGTCCTTGCCTTCTAACCCGTTCCGTTGAAGGATTCCGCGGCTGATCTCGCCCATCTTCCTTACCGCGTATTTAAAGACCGGCTGTCCCTCCTGATGCACGTAGTGCATCTTCTTTTCGACTGTTTCGTGCGTTGAAGGATTCAGGCTGCCGCCCCCCGGCATGCGAAGGAACTGCCCGCCCGAGCCGTCTATTTCGTGTAGGTAGTCCAGTATGCCGAGATTCTCGTCTTCGCTCGGCTCGAGTAACACCGCTCCTGCCCCGTCGCCAAATAACACACAGGTCGAGCGGTCCTCGAAGTTGATGATGCTCGACATCACATCGGCGCCTATTACAACCACCTTTTCGTGTCTTCCGGACTCGATAAACTGCGCGCCAACCGTCAGCGCGTAGGGGAACCCGGAACACGCGGCCGAGAGGTCGAATCCCCACGCCCGACCGGCCCGGACTTTATTCTGGACGATACATGCGGTTGCAGGAAAGAACATATCCGGGGTTACGGTGGCAACGATGATCAACTCGATCTCGTCGGCTTCCATCCCACGATTTTGAAGAAGATCGCCCACGGCGTAGGCCGCAAGCTCCGAGGTCGGCGTGCCAGGCTCGACCATGTGGCGCTCCAGTATCCCGGTGCGCTCGACTATCCAGTCGTGATTCGTGTCAACACGCTTTGCCAGGTCGTGATTGGTCACGACCTTCGGAGGCACGTAGCGTCCGAGCGCTGTGATCTTAGCCCTGCGTGTTGACCTCATCTCTTGCTCCTTCCGTTCGATCCAACTCGGGTCGCCGCTTCAACGACGCGCCGATAGTAGCACCCACGCGTTTTCCGACGCAACAACCATGCTCGAGGAGCCCAGATAAGCCCTTTGTTGCCAGACCGCAGCTGTGGTATAC
>JBASRN010000194.1:0-19023 GCA_049273855.1 Blastocatellia bacterium | reverse complement strand
CTTATCAGCTTTATCTGAAGGGACGTTATCACTGGAACAAGCGCACCGAGGATGGAATCAGGAAGAGCATCGAGTATTTCGAACAGGCGATCGCGCTTGATCTGAAGTACGCGCTTGCCTACGCCGGTTTGGCGGACGCCCATAACCTGATGTCCAGCTACAGCACGAAGCCGCTCGCTACTCCATTCTTGCGCGCAAAGGCGACGGCCCTGAAAGCGCTGAGCATCGATGACGGGCTCGCGGAGGCTCACGTGGCGCTGGCGGCGGTCAAGCTCTGGCGTGAGTTCGACCTGGCAGGCGGTGAACGAGGATTCAGAAGAGCCATCGAGCTCAATCCCGGTTATCCGACCGCACACCTGTGGCTATCGCTCTACCTTGCGGCGATCGAGCGTATGGACGAAGCGCTTTCAGAGATAAAGCTGGCGCACGAGCTGGACCCGCTTTCGCGCGTCATAAACCTGAACCTCGCCAGGGTCTTCTACTTCGCGCGCCAGTACGATGAATCCATCGAACAGTGCCGAAAGACGATCGAGATGTATCCGGATTACCTGGTAGCCCACCGGCGGCTGGGTATTGCTTATGGCGAGAAGGGGATGTTCGAAGAGGCGGAGGCTGAGTTCAAAAAAGCTCTGTCGCTTTTTGAGAACGACACCGAGACGATGTCGGCGATGGGTTACGCTTATGCGGCGGCCGGCCGGATCGAGGACGCGCGGAAGACTCTTGACCGAATAAACGCGGTTGCCAGGGAGGCCTATGTCTCGCCTTATAGTTTGGCGAGGATACACGTCGGCCTTGGAGAGATCGACCAAGCCTTCGAGTGGTTAGAGAAGACCTATCAGGAGCGTCACGGCATTCTGACTTATTTGAAGGTAGAGGCGGCATTCGACCGGCTCCGGGAGGACCCGCGCTTCCTGGACCTCCTGCGCCGGATAGGATTGCCCAATTGATCAGTCCCGGGGCCGGGGCTTCAGACCGAGGCTCGAGCAACACCACGACAAATGGATCAATGAAAGAAAGTATCAGACTGGGAATTCAACCATTGCTCCTCCTAGCGTGTGTGTTGCTGACCCTCGATCTCTCGGCTTGCGTTCAGCCGAAGTCGATCAACGAACTGCGGCCGACAGTCATCCTGATTTCGCTGGACGGGTTTCGTTACGACTATCTGGAGAAATACGATCCGACAAACCTCAAGTCTCTCGCTCGAGACGGCGTGCAGGCGAAATGGATGATTCCGTCCTTCCCAACCAAGACCTTCCCCAACCACTACGCGATAGCGACAGGGCTTTATCCGCAAAATCACGGCATCGTAGAGAACACCATTTTTGACAAGAGCTTCAATGCCACCTTCACCATGGACAAACGTGAAGAGGTACAGAACGGGCGCTGGTGGTTGGGCGAGCCGATCTGGATCACCGCGGAAAAGCAGGGGCAGCACGCCGCACCGTTTTTCTTTCCCGGAAGCGAGGCAGAAATAGAGGGCACTCGAGGGACCTACTGGATGCCCTATGACAGTAAGCTGTCGAACGAAGCTCGCGTCGATACGATCTTGTACTGGCTCGATCTCCCGGCGGGCGAGCGCCCGACTTTCCTTAGCCTCTACTTCAGCGACATAGACCATGCCGGGCACTCATTTGGCCCCGATTCGGCCGAAACCCGCGATGCGGTGACTAAAGTTGACAACGACCTCGGCAGGCTCATCGATGGACTCAAGACACGAGGGATCTTCGAGCAGGTCAACCTGATCATCGTTTCCGATCACGGCATGGCCACCCAAGATCCCAACAACGCGATTATCCTGGACGAGCTTGTCAATATGAAGAATCTCGCGGAAGAAGTCATATGGACCAGCGAGATCGTCAGCATCTTTCCGAAAGCCGGAAAGGAAGACACGATCTACAAAACACTGAAAGCCAGGTTGCCGCCGCAAGCGAAGGTCTATCGTAAGGCCGGAATGCCTGCGCGCTTTCATTACTCCAACAGCCCGCGCATCGCGGCGCTTTTAGTCCTGCCGGACGAAGGCTGGGTCTTGACTAAGCGAAAACGCTTTGAGGAAAGGTCAACGGATCGCAGAAAAGGTTTGAGAGGCGGGCACGGTTACGACAACGAGCTGGCTTCGATGCGCGCAATCTTTATCGCGCACGGGTCGGCGTTCAAGAAGGGCAGCCTCATCGAGCCGTTTGAAAACATTCATCTCTACAACTTGATGGCGAAGATTCTCGGCTTGACTCCGGCGCCCAACGAAGGGAACGAGTCGCTGGCCATCGCCGCTTTGGCGGATGACCCGGAGCATCGGCGATAGTCGCGGTGGACCTTGCGAACCTCACCGAAGGCCTTTCGCGCACGAAGCCTGTTCACACCTCGAGCTGGCTGCTGAAAACTAAATCGTCGCCACTAAGCCACGAGGACTCAAAGGAGCACAAAGCCCACAACATTGCATCACTGACTTGGTGCAGTTTCCTGCCTTTGTGACTTAGTGGCGAGCTCTCATTCTTCGGCAGCCCACCGGCGTTTCACGCCTCGGATCACCAGCTTATGTCATCCAGCGATTGAAGCGGCGCCCGCTCTATAACAGCTTCGGGCTGGCTTTCGAGCAGTTCCGCGAATCCGTCAGCAGCTTTGAGTTTGGTCGGGAACGCGAAGCCGCACCGTTGTTCAACTTCAGAGAGCTTGACTTGAAAAACCTTGAATCGGTTCAAATCAAGCACTTCTAACTGATTCAGGTTCTGCGTCAGCAAGAAGGCCCTCGCCTTTAGCTTGCCGGCCTCGACAAAGGCCAATACTTTGAAGAACTCGCGCGGGATCTTCACGCCGCGAAAGACGCGATCGTCGCTTCGGAGCACCGGTCCCCCGAACACGCTCACGAGGAGGTTGTCTACATCGACTTCATCGAAGACTGCGTCTTCGAGTCTGCCCCAGATTCCACCCTGGGTGCTTTGATTGAAGTTGTCCATCTGCGGCGTGATGTTTGTGAAGAAGAAGGATTCCTTGTTCGCGGCGCGGGCCTCGGCCTCACTTCCCCACAATAGATCCGCGCGCCTCGCGATATGACCGCGATCGAGCGGATTGTTCTTGTAGAGATCGTCGCCTACCTGAAACCCATTCGGAATACGCAGATCGAAGTCGAACTTCAATCCCTTTCTGCTAAGGCTCATGAGTCGTCCGCCGTCGATGTTCCAGGCGACCCAATAGGCAAATCGGCGCGACTTGCTCAGAGCGAGCGAGAAGTGCGTGTAAGGGATCACCACTGAGTCATTGAGCTTGAATGCGTCGTTCGCGTTGGCGCTCGATAGCTTTGGCACTTTGACAGTCGGGCCAAGAAAGTTCGCGACGTAGCCGCGAGGCACAGTTGCCTCTTCCAGCGGAGGAGTCAACGATATCTCGAGCTTCTCGAAGACCGACTTGGCGTAACAAGCAATTGCGTGCTCGTTGGGATCACCTGCGCCCTCGCCCGCGAAGTGGAGACCCCCAATCACTTTTGTCGGCTTTCCGTTGCTGGCCTTCAGAACCCACGCCGAACCAGAGTCGCCGCCCATGCTGATCTCGCCATCGTCCGGAGGATTGTCTTCATCGGGACCGATTTCGAATCCCCCGACGGACTGCTCGCCGACCTCTGGACCGTAGTCGATTTTTGCGATTGTGTGGACGCGGGTAACGATGCCGTGGGTGACTCCGGTGGTTCGTCCACTCTTTATGAGCTTGTCGCCCAACTCGGGCTCGCCGAGTTGCTCGAGCTTGACGCCAAGCTCCAAGATGTTCTGCTCAAAGGAGCGATCTTCGATGCTGGCAATGGCACAGTCTCCGGCCGCGCCAAGATGGGAGCGGATGAGCTTGCCGACGTGATTCAGATCTACGCGGTTGTCGTCGTGAGGGCCGGGCTGGACGATCGTGTCACCGATCGCCCCTTCCCCACCATGCAGGACATGCCAGTTGCTAAGTATGTACGGCGTGCCATTCTGGCGATCGAAAACTATGCTACCGATGGTGCCGGCTGTCACCTTTGTGTTCGCGACGCTCACGCCAGGCACAATTGGGTCAATACGCGTCTTGCGTGGGCTGCTGGCAGCTTCCGCCACGATTTTCATTGAAGGCTCGTAGGTGCGTTCGATGACATCAGTGGGAACCTCGACGCCGTCTATGACAATTGTCTTGGGGATCTCGCTAGTGCCGAGCGCCTCGAGCATTTCAGGGGCGGCCTTTCTGGCCACGGTGAATTGAATTGATATCTCCTTGGTGGGCTCTCCATCCTTCTGCTTGTAGCCTATGCCGACGGATGAGATATTGTGGTCGCGGAGAAAGTCCACGCCCTGAGCGCGGACGAATTGCTTGAGTTTTTCCATGAATTGCGGCGATTCGCCTTTTGACTTGCGCGATTTGCGCTTGACCGTTTTCCGGGTAGCCATATCGACATCTCCTTTTAAGGGCCTTATTGAGGGGGTAGGATCGCCTAAGAGTCCTTACCCACGTCTCTACATTGAATAGACGACATTTCGACCGCTTGTAATGCAGTTTATTTAGGGTCCCTGGCGTTAGCCAGTGTCGATCGTGGTGCTGGGGGACTGGACTTGGAACTAGCGGGATGAGTCAGGTGGTTTTGCGTCGGGTGGTTTGCGTTCTGCGTCAGGCTGGGTGCTAATGAGTGGCTGATCGCCGGATGCGGGCGAGACTTGAGCGCGTTTGTCGTCGTTGATCGATATGCCCATGATCTTCGGATCGGTTATGAACGCGCTCAGCTTCTCGGGACTGAACTTCATCTGGAAGACTACGGCTTGCTGCTCCTGGACCGCGACAGCCAGTATCTTTACGTCTTTCTTTTCCTGAGTCACATAAATGTAAGTCCATTGCTTCTCGCGCGCAGAACTGAACCGAATAAGAGGCGACCACATCGCCTGAATCTTGTCTTCAATAGCGGTGTGAAACTCTGGCGTCTCAGGACGCGCTGCATGCGAGTAGTCCAGATCCCGAAGCATCGTGACCTTGAAGTTCTTTACGCCCGCTGGACGGATTACCTTCACAACAAACCGTGCGAAATTGACGAATCCCAGAAAGCCCTGCTGCCTGGCTCGGTAGTTAGACTTGATGTGTTTGACCACCGAGCTGAAACTTTTGTCCCCGGATTCGGCGGACGCGCCGGCGGGCGCTACCGAGATCAATACCGCAACGATCGCCAGTTGCGTGAAGAAGCTCTTTGAAGACGTCATCGCTTGTTACTCCGTGGGCGGCCTTCGCGGTTACGCGTGGTCGGCTTGCGGTTCGTGCACCGGCCCGCTCCTTGCGTTGCTAGTTCCGCGGGTCGGGTTGCTTGTCTTTGTCCTTTGGCTTTTCCTTCACGCTAACGCCGGGAATCTGGTCGAGGCCAAACTGAGGGATGCCAAACTTGCCTTCGAGGTCGCGAAGCTTTGCGAGATCAATCGATCCGACCACGTTCACGACGGTGAGCGCTTTTGGTTCGGCGGCCAGCACCGCGAGTCCCTTGATGATGCTTCCTTCGCTCATCAGGACCACATCGAAGCTGCCTTCGCGCTTGCTTGTGACCCTGGCGATCCGCTGCCAGCCGGGCGCGTTGAACTGAGTGCGCACCGGGTCGGCGTCCGACATCGCGTAAGCGCCCTCTTTCTCAAACTCGAACCGCTTGACGTACACGCCCTTCAAGCCGGATAGGATGTCGATAATCTTGGCCTCGTCCGGCGAGCGCTTTGGGTTGAGCACCGACATCGCCAGCTTGATGATTCCCTCGTCAACAGTGACGTCGATGGTCTTGTCGGCAGTCTCGGCCAGGTGGTCGAGGTTAGTCATTACGATTCTCGCATCTTGCGCGCGCGCAGGCGCCGCGGCGAACAGCAAGAATAGGAGGCAAAGCGGGGCTGTTCTCATCAAAAGTGTATTAATCGATTTCATAATTCCTCCGTTGATACTCAAAGCTCGGCGCTATCGTTGAGGCTTGTCGTGGTCTTCGCGAATCGCTCGCTGAGCGTCGTTCAACGCCGCGCTTGTGATGTAAAGCGCGAGCATCACCTTTTCTTTGGCGGCCTCGGCTTCGGGGTTGCTTACTCGATTCTCAGGCCGGATGTTTTGCTGCCTTCGATTCGAGACCGCAACCACGTTACGGTCGTTGTTGCGGCGAGGCTTCGGTTCGAGCTTCGGCGCCGGAGTCTCGCGAACCGGCTCCGAAACCTTTACCGCACCGGAGTCTGTTGGAGCGGTGCCCGCAACTCCCGCGCTCGGAACGCCGGCCACCTTATCGGTATCGTCGATCACCGGGGGGTGAAGCTGCGAGTACTGAGCCGCGCCGATCGCAACCAACAAGCCAGCCGTGGCGCCTATCGCGACCCACTTGAGCCTGGGCGGCTGAAGCATCGCGGCCAGCGTTTGCCACCACCGAAGTCTTGGCTTGGGCTGCCGCGCGATTTGCTCGAGCACTCGATCGGTGAAATCCACCGGCGGCTGCTCTCGCCTAAAAGCCATTCTCAATTCATCATCCAGGCGGCTCATTGTGTTACCTCTCCAAGCGTGCGGCTCAGCTTGTCACGCAAGATCGACAGCGACCGCCGCAAGTGACTCTTTACTGTGTTGACCGGCATGTCGAGCACCTTTGCTATCTCAGCCGGTTCCAGGTCTTCCTGGTAGCGAAGGATCACTACCATTCGCGCCTTCTCGGTAAGCGTGTCAACGACTCGCTTCAACAACTCCGACAGCAGCAGATCGTTCTCGGTCGCGCGGGCGACCGGCTCGGGCACGTCTTCGAGGCTGACCTGTGGCCTTACCTTCTGCCGGCGCGACTGATCGATACAGCGATGGCTTGTGACCTTACGCAACCAGAATGTGAGATGCGCCGGAGACTTTATCGACGGGAGGTTCTGATAGAGATTCAGAAAGACCTCCTGCGAAAGCTCCTCAGCCAGCGACCTGTCGCGCAGGAAGTGACAGGCGAGGCCAAACACCATCCCCTGATGCTGGCGAACGATTTCGGCAAACGCGTACTGATCGCCCTGCGCCGACCTTTCGAGCGTGTCTTCAAGCGCTACGGCCGCTCGGTTTTCCAAAGCTATTGTTCCTTCCCACCCCACCATGCTTATAGTACGCAGGCCCGCTGGTCATCGAATGCACCATTCTAGCCCGGAAACTTATGAATCGAAACCACCGGAGAACGACCAGCAAGGCGGCGCTTGTGCCACCCAGCGAGACTCCTGTGAAAACGTCAGAGCAAACCGATTGATGTCGAAGCTCAACGCAATAACAGCTAAGTTGGGCTTGCCCCCGCTTAGTTTCGCTGAGTTAACTCAGTTCGCTGAATTGCCTCGGAACATTTTCAGGTCCGGAAGGTGGGCTTGCCCCCGCGGAGTCGTTCTCTACGTCTAGTTTCGTTCCTCTCTACTCATCTCCGCCGACCATTCTGCCGCAGCTCTCGCGAGCTTTTGCACGTCGTCCGGCCACCACCAATCTTTATCAACTATGATCGGCTCGCACTCGCTGAAGTAGAACGAACGGAAGCTCGACCAGCGATAGTCAGCCGCTGACCTTACCAGTCCGGACTTGATCGGATTGTTGTGGATGTAGTTTATCTTCTGCCAGATCAGCCAATCGCTCCAGAGCGGAAGCGCCTTGAAGCTCTCTTGCCACACCTGATGGAAAGAACCATCCTTGTCAGGCTCATCTCTCAAGAAAGACTAGCCTTTGGACTCATCGATGATGCGTCGCGCAGACAGGCTCTTGAGTACGCCTGCCAATTCTCGAATGCGGCCGTCCTTTGGATTTACGATCAAGTGTATGTGATCGGGCATCAGTACGTAGGATATGAGTTTGAAGGGCCATCGCTCCTTGAGCGTGGAACAAACATCGATGAACGCACCACAGCAAGCTGCTTGCTCGAAGATCGGCAGTCGGCTAGCGATGTTTCCGGTCAGAAAATGGAGGGCACCGGGTAGATTGCGATTCGACCACTTCCGAGCCATGGCGGCAAGATATCACGAAACTCAGCGGGGGCAAGCCCTCCTTCCCAACCTGAAAATGTTCCGAGGCAATAGACTCAGCGAACTCGGTTAACTCACCGAAAAAGGGGGGCCGGCTTCCCGCTGTTCATCGCATCGAGTTGGACTCGCAACCGGAATCGTCATATCCGAGTCAGAACTTTCCAGGGCGAACGTCTCGTATAATCAAAAGGAGGCGACATGAGAAACCCAGGCTTGGCGGCAGTGTTGAGCTTCTTTATTCCAGGCGTAGGACAGATCTACAACGGTAAGATCCTTCGCGGCATATTCTGGTTGATTGTGACTCCGGGAATCTGGATCGGCACCGGCGGATTGCTTGGTTGGCTATGTCACCTGATCTCGGCTGCTACTGCTTACTCCTACGCAACAAGCCATCCCTACCCCGGCTGAGTCGTGCGGTTCAACCGATGATGCGAATGAGCCGGGCGCGGGAGGGCTGCTTTGATTGCGGATTGCGGATTGCGGATTGAAAGACCCGCAGTTTGGAGCGTCTAACAATCCGTAATCCGCATTCAGATCATCCGTTTCATGAGTCTAGCGAGAATGCCTGCGACGCGTGATCGCGGCATAGCCCGCCAGGAACAGAAACGCGCCGAGTCCCGATACGATCACCGGCTTTGAACCCGATCCGGGAGCTTCCAGGTCATCGGCCCGGCTCACGTTGCCTGCGAGCGATTGCAGCGTCGAGTCGATCTCCCTCGCCGTAAACTTTCGCCGCTCGGCGCGAGCGTACCTGCCCTTGGGCTGGCCTTCCGCAAGCCTCGTTTCGGGTCGCACGAAACCGTTCGGCCCAAGCTCGACAAGCAAGCTGCAAGTCATCCCGTTGTAAGCGCCACTGATGTTGACCACCCACGATCCTTGCGAGGGCCACTGCTTCTTGATCGCGTAGACACCCGTCGCGTTCGGCTCGAGGTCAAGCTTAACCGACTGGCGCTTGCCGTTGACCAGTCCCTCGGCGGTGGCCGTAATACCGGCGTCAGCGGGCGTGTGACAGCCGAATGTTCGCACGATCAGCGCGGCGTCCTTAAGATGCCCGGCGCTCGATGCGTTAGGGGTTTCGACAGAAAGCTGGAAGCCTCCAGCGAGAACCGCTGGCGCAAGCGCTAACAGGGCGATCGCACACAACGGAACAAAACTCTTGATGGATGCAAACTTGAGAAATGAACTTGCTGACATCGCATACTCCTTCCTATGCCCACCAACTTCATGGACTGACTTGGCTCGTGACTATGATGAAGGCTGACGCCCCCGCTTCGTTTTGCGCGTTCGGGGGTTAGACGTAGAGCGTGAGGGTTTTCTTCCGTTGTTCGAGAAGAGGTTCTTTCGCGGCTGTCTTGGCGAATGCGCAAGACTGACTAACCGCGAAGACGGAGAGACGCCGAGCTAACGCGGAGATTCCTGATCCTCGGTGTTTTTTCGGAGGCGCCTGCGTTTACGCGTTGCGGTCGGCGGCGGCGCTGCTTATACTTTCGCCGCCGTTCAGAAGGAGCCTTTCTTATGCGCACTCTCGCCGCGGTGATGATCGCCTGCAGCATCGGCACTCTTGCTTCCGCACAGGATCGCGCTACGTTCAGCGTAGGCACAGCCACCGCGGCAAGAGGCCAGAAAGTTACCGGCACAATCGAAGTCCCTGCGGCGCGCGACGCAGCGTTGAGCATCCCAGTCGCAGTTGTTCACGGCGCAAGGCCAGGCAAGGTGCTCGCGCTGGTTTCAGGCGCGCACGGAACCGAGTACGCTTCGATCATCGCCCTCGAGCGGTTGATCGCGTTGCTCGACCCTGCCGAAATCTCGGGCACGGTAATCATCGTCCCGCTAGTCAACATTCCTTCGTTCGAACAGAAGATCGCGCACGTCAACCCCGTCGACGGTAAAAGCATGAATCGATTCTATCCGGGAAAGATGGACGGCACTCAGACCGAGCGCGCATCATTCTTGATCACCAGGCAAGTAGTCGAGTCGAGCGATCACTTGATCGACCTGCACGGCGGCGACATCGACGAAAGCCTGCGGCCGTACAGCTACTGGACGAAGACCAGCAATGAAAAGCAGAACGCGATCTCGCGCGAGATGGTGCTTGCATTCGGGCTTGACCACATCATCATCTCCACCGAGCGGCCAACGGACCCTGCGGCTTCGCGTTATCTCGAAAACACTGCCACGACTCGCGGCAAGCCTTCGATCACAGTTGAAGCAGGACATGCTGGAACGGTCGAACCTGAAGATGTAAACGCGCTGGTGAACGGCTGCCTGAGTGTTTTGCGATACCTAAAGATGCTGCCGGGCTCGGCGAGCTTTATCGAGCATCCGGTCTGGATCGAGAAGGTCGCGACCGTCGCGAGCGAGCAAACTGGAATCTTCTATCCGCTCGTGCGGCGCGGGACTTACGTGGAGGGAGGAATGAAGCTCGGCTACGTCACGGACTACTTTGGCAAGACGGCCTTCGAAGCGCGCGCGCCGGTGGCGGGAGTCGTTTTGTTTATTCGCGCGGTTCCTTCGATGACCAAAGGCGAAACCGTAGCGAACATCGGAGTCGCCGGCCGCGATCCGATCACCGCTAATCGAAATCAGTAGAGCGAAAGGGAGACGGCATGATTACAAGCGACCTCACCGGCGGCCACCATTGCATCGGCTTCCTTGAAACAAGCTCGATCGCGCGCGGCATCGATGCTACCGACGCGATGATGAAAATGGCGGAAGTCGAGCTTCTGATGACCACGATTATACCGCGAGGAAAGTACCTGATCATGATCGGTGGCAACGTCGCCGACGTGGAATCGTCTGTGAGAGCCGGTCTCGCGAAGGCCGGCGAGACGGTGCTGGATCACTTCATCATTCCCAACGTCCACGACGAGTTGCCGGCGGCCATCAAAGGACGAGTGAAAGTCGGTCACATCGAAGCGATTGGGATCATTGAAACTAAGGAGGTCGCTTCGGCCATCTATGCGGGAGACGCTGCCGTGAAGGCAGCTAACATCAAGTTGATCGAGGCTCGCAATCAGCCCGGTGGAAAGGGGCTGGTGGTTCTGACTGGAGAGGTCGGAGCGGTGCGAACAGCAGTTGCCGCCGGAGTAGCCTCAATCAAGAAAGATGGAATGCTGATTGGCGAAGTGATCATCCCCTATGGGCATCCCGCGCTGCTCAAGACTTTGACCGCGTGAGAGGCGCTCGACGCCGTTTACGCAGCCGCCAACCAAGAATAGCTAACGCCAGGACGGCTACCAGCACCGCCGATGCGAGCGCCGTGTTCCTTCCCCACACCGTCGCGATCGTCGTGACCGTTCCATCTGCCGACAGCTTACGGACTCGCATGTATGGCCCAATGTTGAGAGCGGCAAGGACCGCAACCGCACTCTCTGGCTGATGCTCCAGAACGTAGAGGTCATCCCCGTCGGCGGTAACACCGGAAGGCGACCAGTAGAATCCGGAACTCAGCAGAGTCTTAACTGCGCCGTCAGTAGCTATCCGTCGTACGCAGCCATAGTCGTAGTCGGCGACGTACACGCTCTCCCTTGCGTCGACTGCGATCCCCAGCAACCGTGGGTGCTCGCTTCGAGGGACGCCCGCAAGCGGGTTATCTCCGATAGTCGTGACGGTCCCGTCCATCGTGATCTTGCGAGCACAAGCTGCGTCAGTCGCGTACAGCGAACCGTCCGGTCCCCAAGCCATCCCGATCACGTAGTTGAATCTCGCCTGCGCGCCGTCTCCATCCGCGTGACCTCGTTGGCCTCCGGCGATGACGACGATCTGTCCAGCAGGCGATCGCTTCAGCAACTCGACCCTTTCGCTTTCAGAACCGCCGCCCTGTACCGTATAGATGTTTCTGTCCCGGTCCATGAAAATACCCGAGCCACGCGGCGGAGCGCCGGTAGGTGGCACGACCTCCGTGAGTTGGCTGTCCGGCGTCAGCTTCCAGATGCTGCTGATCCAGCCTGCACCTCCGTTGTCGTAGTAGACGTGCTCGCCAAACAGGTTGCCCGCTTCGTCCAGGAAGAGGGAATGAGAGTGTTTACCGATCACGATCGCCTCGAGGCGGTGTTCGCTGTCGAGCCTCCAGACTGTGTTGGTCTGCACGTCACCGAAGTAGATCTGGCCCTGCCGGTCCAGCAGAATTCCCCAACCTGGATGGGCGGACGCATTGCCGGCCAACGCCGCGCAGATTGCCAGGGGCGCGATGATTGCAGTCTTGATCAGTCGCATGGGTGAGCGATCGCTTCCTGAACATGCTTGCAGAGAATCACTGAGCGCCGCCAAGGACTCGTAGTCAGTCAGGTTGATCCTGACGAACCAGGTGTGCAGCCTGTACGGGCGTCCCTCGGTGGGCGCCCCTCCTTCGTCACACGGCCGCTTCGATATTGAGAAGGGACGCCCACGGAGGGACGCCCGTACAGGTTCATCATCTTTATCCTGACTGAGTACTACTCAATCAGTGGCGACGCGAGCGGCGACGATAAGCTCGTCGATTCGCGCCCGGAGCTTCGCATCGCTCGTCTTCTCACGAATGCTCTTCAGCACGGGCTCCGAGAATCGCCCGTGCTTGCGAATTATCCTCGCCGCCTCGCTTCGAATATCCGCGGACGAGTCTCGGAGCTTTGCGACCTGATGCCGGATTGCTTGTTCAGTCTCAGGCGTGATGACTTCCATCCGGCCGACAAGCACACGCGTGAGCTCGGCAGGCGAGGGGTCGATCCTTAAAGGAAGGATCGAATCGGTCAGCTTGCGAGGCACGACGTAGAAGACTCGCATGCCTTCTTCAAACCAGGAATCACGCCACGTTTTGACCATCGCACTGGCCTCTCTCTCGTAGAGCCCATTAGCGACGAGGATGATTTCCAGATCGCGCGCCAGAGATTCGATAGTCTGGTTGAGTACGGGCCGCTCGAGCGCGACCTCGTCTTTGAACAGATCATGTATACGGTATCCGATCATCCCGTCGCGGTTTTCGAACAGGATGAATTGCGCGATGTTCTCTCTACCGCGGTTGTTGACGACGACTTTCTCATCGGCGAGCCGAGCGGAGAGCGGAAGATCGAACGTTCCCACTCCTCGATAAAAAAGAAACTTTTCGTGCTGCTGTTCTCTCTCGCCGCAAACACGGACCGGCGCCGCGTCCGTTTCGCGCGCCGGGTAGTAGTGGCTCTGGTTGCTCTCAATCGGGAACTCGACTTCGGCGCCCGGTAAGACGGTCACACGGCCCCAATCGATCGCGCCGCCGGAATCGACGTTGTAGACGCTGCGCGCCTGCGGATACCACTCGGTGATCTTACCCTTTGGAAAATCAACTCTGACCGACACGGTAGTCTCTTTTTCCGCGTAGAAGTAAATGACTGGCGTTTCCATCCGGACCAAAGCCTCCATCTCGCATTTGACGCAGCGCGTCCCATGACGGAGTCCCACACCTTCGCGCAATCCGCTGGTTTCGTGAACAAAGTCTGGCAGATCGCTCGACCCGTTCAGCGGACGCCACTCGACGGCGGTGCCGTCTCGGCCCGCAATTGACGTGAAGGTGCCCCACTCGTGCACTATCAACCGGCTGCCGGATAAAGGGGAGGCTTTAGCGGGCGACCCGGTCTGGTTGGCCGCGGGCTTTGATCCCGATAACGCGAGGATGACGGCCAGCGTCAATGCGCCGGCGGTGATGCGCGAGCGGTTGTGAGTCATGGAATCGAGCCTCCTGTTCCAAGCGGTCGCTGGTGTGCCGTCACAATGAGAACGGAATAGGGTTCCTCATTTTGCGGACGAACAATTTCCTCTCTGTAGCAGGCTGTGAAAAACTAGCCCATCGCCGCCACTAAGCCACCAAAGGAACACTAAGCCCACAACATATTGCAATCGCTGACTTGGTGCAGCTTCGTGTCTTTGTGTCCAGGTGGCGCCCTCCCTTTTTAAGCAGCCTGCAAGACAAACGAAAGCGAACCTCAGCTCGAGGTCGAGATCAGGGCCGAGCCACCGCGGTCGCCGACTCGAGACGCTTGCTCTCGGCCCTGGCCCAATCGGAAATCAGCGTTCTCTCTTGATCTGAGAGGCGCGCTTCGGGATGCAGAAGCGTGTAGGACGAAAGCGGCATCGCTTTGATCCTGACTTCTTCGTCAATCTCCTGCATCTTCTTGACCGCTTTGCTCCGATCGTAATTCTCCCATTCAGAGAAATTCAAGTGTCGCCGGCCGTCATTCACGTGAGAGATTACCAACCAGGACATGGGAGCCACTTTGCTGTACCACGGCCACTCGGTCTTGTTCGAATGACAGCCATAGCAGGCTCGGGTCAAGATGGCCGAAACTTCCGGGGCTATTTCAACAAGAGAATGTATCGCTTTCGCCTCATCGAACACCGGGTTGGTCCTGGCTGGACGGACGAATTGCGCGCCGACAAAGAGAACAAGCAACGCCGTCGCCGACCACTTCATCGCTTTCAACATAAGGACTCCTCCGCTTCGGCTTGCCGCGCTCAAGCTTTGCCTCGCCATCGAACCTGTACGGGCGTCCCTCCGTGGCCGCCCCTTGGCTGTTACTCGTCCTGAGGCGGCGAGAAGGGGCGCCCAAGGAGGGACGCCCGTACAGGTTCATCACCCTCAACGCTCCGAGTTAAAACCAGACGGTATCGAGTTCCTCTTTCCAGAGTTCAAGCGCCTTCGGATCGAGCTGCATAACCGCGTCTCTGGTCAGGCCCGCCGGCAGACCTACAAGCGCGATCATCGCTTCGAGTACTTCCGCTCGTTGCGATCCATCAACGCGCGACAGCAGGTGCCAGAGAGTGAACGTGTCCCGGTCTGTCGATTCTGCCAGGACGATCCTGAGCGCTTCTTCGCCGCCGTTCTCAAAGTCCAGCTTCGCAAGCGCCGCCCGAAGCTCATCGCTCGCGTCTTCGAAGAAAGGCGTGCCTGGCCCGATTACCGGTCTGGTTTCGCACATCGCGCCGATCGGCACATAAGACTCGTGGCCGCCTCCCACCAGCGCTACCCATCCCGAGGTAACGTGCAAAAAGCTCCGGCCGGCGGCATCGACTTCAAGCGTGTACTCGCAACCGAGGTCAATCGCTTCCGCCGAGGGCGTGTCTACAAAAAACAGCCGAGGCGGCGCCCAGATCTTTGCGTGGATCTTCCCTCGATCGAGCGCAAGGCGATGCTGGGTCACCTCGGTCTCGATCAGACGGACTCGCGAGTTCGGCTCGAGCTCGACTGTTCCGATCTGGCCTACCTTCAGTAAGGCTCGGGATTCACCGTCGGTTTCGAGCAGTTCTCCGGCCGAAAGCCGAGTTGTCGCAGCAACCTGGTCAGAACCGACGACGTAGCGCGCAACGTCCCACTTAACCCCCGGGCCGTAGGTGAGCAACCACACGACCCCCACAAAAGCGACGATGAGCACCAGCGAGATGGTGGCCGCAAAAGCGAAGGTGGGAAACCCGAACCACGAGCGAGCACGCTTCGGTTGAACGGCGGTGTTGCGCGACCTCGAGTGCAGCAACGCCTCGATTTCGCTCCAAAGCTCCGAGGGCGCTTCGACAAGCGGCAACTGCTCCGCCAACTGCACGCCGAACTTGATGTCATCGTACTCGCGGCGGCAGCGCTCGCAGAATAGCAAGTGCTCGCCGACGCGGCGAGCCTCCTCGGCCGGCAGCTCGCTGTGGCAATAAGCCGAAAGCTTTTTGATGACGTGCTTGTTAAACATCTTCATTCCCCTGCCGCGGCGACCTCGCCGCGCAGATGGCCGAGCTTGGTTGCAAGCATCTTGTGGCCTCGATTGAGCCGCGAGGAGACGGTGCCGATCGAGCAGCCGAGCGTCTGGGCGATTTCATCGTACGACAAGCCCTCGACATACTTGAGCAAAATCGGCATGCGAAGCTTCGGGCTCAGCTCGGCTATCGCGCCCTTTACCGAATCCGCCACCTCTCGCCGGTGATAGGTTTGCTCCTGAGTACGCGCCCCGGAATCTTTCACCTCCACCTCCGGGCTGAACGGCACAAACCTTCTTCGCTTTCTCTGCTCGTCCACGCACGTATTCGCAACGATTCGATAGAGCCAGGTCGCGAACTCTGAGTCCTGGCGAAACTGATCGATCGTCGTGAACAACTTCAAGAAGACTTGTTGGGTGACATCGTGAGCCATCGACGAGTCGCTGCCGTAGTGCAACGCGATCGAGTAGACCCTGTCCTTGTACGCTTCAAACAGCAGTTGAAACGCGGCCCGGTCTCCGCGCTTGCATCCATCAATGATGTCCGCCTGTTCTTCACGCTCGATCATTATTGAGGAGCTGCCTCATGACTCCAGCCAGCCATCATATCCGTTGGTTAGACGGAGGCTAGGCGGATTTTCTTCCGTGACCAAACTGCGGCTAAGTCCGGGCACGCCACACCAAGGTCGCCTTCCCTTTGAGCAGCATTGTATAATTCTGCCCTCGTTCGCGCGAAACTCTGATCGAGAGAATCAAGGTTTAAAAGGGAGTCCTTTACAGAATGTGCTTACGAATCGGGTTAGTCGTTATCATTTTGTCTTCTCTGGCGCCGCAGATAGCGGTCTTTGCGCAAGGGAGCATTCAGTTGGCGGTGGACGCAGCCAACTTTGATCAAGACGGGTTGCTGGTGCTGTTTGGCGGGCTTAGGAGGCAAGGCGAGATAGGCTTGCCGGTCGGCTCGGGCGACATAAACGGCGACGGCCGCGGAGACGTGATCTTCTGCGGCATGTTCGGGAGCTCGGGTAACCGCACCAACAACGGTGTGGTGAACTTCTACATCAGCGACGGCCGCGATAGCGGGTTTGTCGACCAGGCTCAGAATCCGCCGAATATCTTCAGACTTCATGGCGCGAGATCGGGTGATCTGCTGGGCACTTCGGTTTCGGCAAACGGCGATGTGAACGGAGACGGAATTCGCGACGTGGCAATCGGAGCGTCTTCTCAAGACGGGCCAGGCAACGGGATTTCTGACAACCGGGGCGCTGCTTACATAGTGCTCGGCTCGCACGACTTCAATGCGAACGCGGAACTCACCACGTTAGGCCCCCCGCCGGCCGGCGTCATTGTTATCTATGGACCGCAATCCGGCGGCCGCATGGGAATCTGGGTCGACGAAGGCGATGTCGACGGCGACGGAGTTGCCGACATCGTCATCGGCTCGGACCAGATCAACTCCGGCGGGAGTCAGCACGTCGGCGGCGCTTATATAGTGTTCGGGTCGCCGACACTTCCAAGTGTTATCGACCTGGCAAACCCTCCGGCGGGAGTCAGGATCGCCCGGATAGTCGGCGCCCACCAGGAAGATCACTGGGGCGCGGCGTTGCAAGTGGGCGACATCAACGACGACGGCATCGGCGACATCATCATCGGCGGGTCAATCTTTCGCGACTCGGCTTCGTACGTGAGTCCCAACGATGACAATGGTCACGACGCGCGCGCGGCGGACTTTGGAGGAACGAGGGTCGCTTGTGGCGAGGTGTTCGTCATTTATGGGCGGCACGACTGGCCGGCCGATACGTTTCTCAATAATCCGCCCTCCAATGCGACTCACGTGATCGGCGCAAATCCGGTCGACTACCTGGGCTCGCAGGTTCACAGTGGCGACGTAAACGGCGACGGACGAACTGATTTGATAATCGGCGCACTGCAAGCGACGGCCCCCGATAATCGGGGCAAGACAGGCGCGGCTTATGTGGTTTACGGCTCGGCGGATCTGCCCGGAGCTGTTATTGATCTCGCGAACCCGGACGCTTCGGGTTCGCGAATCACGACTATCTACGGGGAGCACGCGCTTGATTGCGCGGGAGACTCAGTTCGAGCTTACGACATAAATAATGACGGCTTATCGGATCTCTTCGTAGGCAGCCCTGAGCGGACGTTCATGGTTGGAAACGAGGAACGCGAAGACACCGGGGTGACCGAGCTGATCTTCGGACAGCGCGATTTCTTGCCGCCGGTCATCAAGCTCTACGATCCACCGGCTAGTCCTCCAATCTTCAGGCTCGCCGGGGCCCGCAGCGGGGACGAATTTTCCTACCGTCTGACCGGCGCGGATGTCGATGGGGATGGCTACATCGACTACATCTCAAACGCGATGCACGGAGACGGCTTCGGAAACGGGGTGTTGGACGGGGGCAACGTGTACGTCTTCAGCGGCAAGAAGCTGTCCGCGAAGCTTGGGATGCTTGGCCCACCCGAACCGGCGGATCCTCCGATATTGACCTCGGCGGTGCTGAGGCTCAACGGTCAAGTCGTGCAACAGGCGAACACCGGGCAGCCGGGTTTGCGAGTCACGATCCAGGGGGCCGGCTTCAATTCGGACAGCGAGGTTGCGATAAACGGAGTGACGGTCACCTGGAATTTCGCCGATCTTTCGCCGGGATCTCCGATATTAGTAGAGCTGGATGCCAATCCGGCGGTGAGGGACACCGCCGGGCAACTGGCTGTGCGAGTCCGAAACACAAATCCGCTGAGCGCCTTTTCCAACGAGCTTGTCGCAGGCAGACTCGTCGGACTGGAGATCACTTCAATCAAGGTTGTACGGAAAGCAGCCGGGGCTATGGTCTTGAAGATACGCGGCGCGAATTTCCCCGGGGCGGGCGTGGTCCAGGTGATCGGAAACGGAACGCAGGTGCCGC
Organism: Blastocatellia bacterium; assembly: GCA_049273855.1. Taxonomy (GTDB): domain Bacteria; phylum Acidobacteriota; class Blastocatellia; order UBA7656; family UBA7656; genus Onstottus_B. The sequence continues at coordinate 453 of JBASRN010000194.1, read as the reverse complement.
TCAAATCAACCTCTTTTCTCGCAAGCGATTTCATTCGGGGAAAGATCGCGGCCGCCATAGCGCCTGCCGCGGGCGTAACCCTCCACGTGCGGGTGATCGCAACCGGCGGGGCTCAGTCGAACGAGTTCACGGTTACCGCGCCTTGAGCTGTTCCCCCTTGAAGCAACCAGCTGACGCCAATGACAAAAGCCGCGCTGAGCGGATCTGGCCGGTTAACATTGTAGTTGACAGTCAGTTCCGGGCTGTGTAGGATGTGCGAGTTTTGATCAGCAGTTGTGTGAGGAGGAGTGAAGTTGAAGTTAAGGTCTTGCGCGTTTGGTCTGTTGGACCGCGAACGCTCTTTGCTTTGACTCCGATCATCACGCTGCAATTTATCCCAGATGAAAAGGAGAAGAGAGCATTGAGAGAAACAGGAACAGTGAAGTGGTTTAACGCAACCAAGGGTTATGGGTT
>JBASRN010000191.1:0-48802 GCA_049273855.1 Blastocatellia bacterium | reverse complement strand
TGCGGTTAGCAGGGTTTTCGACGCTAACTAACCGCGGAGGCGCCGAGCCGCATCAGAGGTTACGCAAAGAGACATTCGAAATCAGGACACTATCCACCAGCGCCGTTGTTTGACTCTCTCCGCTTTCATCCCTTATAGTCGCAGCCGCGATCACTCGAGTGCCGCGAGCCGCCTCTATGACCCAGCCCGCGAAGTTTGTCACCCTCAATCCAAAGATCATCGTCGCAGCAACCTTCGCGATCACCCTCGGCTTCCTGGCTGTTCTTGTCACACGAGGCATCGACTTCAACGGCTCTCCGGAAACGCTCGCGCGCAAGGACCGCTCTCTGGAGTTCTATCATCAGACGCGGCAAACCTTCGGCGACGACCGGGCGGTTCTGGTCGCGATCACCACCACCGATGTCTTTACCCGCGAGTTCATCACCAGACTTGACCGGCTGACCCGCAGGCTCTCCACGGTTGACGGCGTTGCTGAAACCATCAGCCTCACTAACATCAAAACCATCCGCAGCGAGGCCCGAACAGTGAGTGTCGATAAGCTGATTCCAACAAGTCTGATCTCGGAACCCGACGCCGATCAGCAACTCTCAAAGCTTGGGGAGGAAATCACTCGCGATCCGCTCTACGTCAAACAGTACATCTCGCCAGACGGCCGAACCGCGGCGATCAATGTGTTTCTGAGGTCGATGAACGAAACCCGGAGGCGAGCCGCCACCGAATCAGTCGAGCGAGTAGTCAATTCCGAAGCAGGCGGCGACGAGGTGTTGCTCTCGGGCGTGCCGGTAATTGAAGCGCGCGGGGTCAAGAGCATGTTTCGGGATATGAACGTCTTATCGCCGGCCGCCGGCTTGTTGTGCTTTCTTGTTTTTCTTTTTTCGTTTCGTACTTTCTGGGGCGCGGTGTTGCCGATGGCGGCGCTCGCCATCGGGCTCGTCTGGTCGATAGGATTGATGAGCCTGCTGGACCGGCCGATCACGCTCGCGACGCTCTCGCTGCCTACAACGCTGATGGCTGTCGGCAGCTCATACTTTTTTCACGTGCTGAACCAGTATCGAATCTCGATGTCGTCGCTTGAGTCAGTTCCAGGTGCTGAGGGAGAACGTCTTGCGTGGCTTGATGGATTGAAATTCATCATGCCGGCTGTGATTGTTTCCGGAACGACGACGATGGCCGGTTTTGGCGCGCTGGCGTCCAGCGCGGTGCCGACCGCCCGGGACATGGGGATCTTCTTAGCGCTGGGCGTAGGCGGGATGCTCCTGCTCACGCTCTTGTTTGTCCCGGCAGCTCTCGTGCTGCTCCCGCGCGAAGCGATCGGGCGTGAAAAGCAGAAGGACTACGCCACATGGCTCAACAACCTGCTTCGCAACATCACGGCGTTGATCCTGTTTCGCAGGCGCGCGGTGCTGGTTGTGTTTCTTGCGGCAACGCTCGCGATTGGCCTGGGCGCGATCTTTCTGAAAGTGAACACCGACTATCTGAAAATTTTTCCGGCCGGGAGTGAAACGGTCCAGGCGGCCCAGAAGCTGCACGAGCGATTAGCAGGCGCGGCGACGGTTCAACTCGTCGTAGACAACCCAACCAGCGATGCGCGAAACCTGCTCGTCGCGCTCGACAAGCTGGAACAGTTCGCGCTGACCCTCCCCGGCGTAGATGCGGCCATCTCGATCGCCGACATCGTCAAACGAATGAACCGGGTGCTGCCGGGCAAACCCGGCGAGATGGTCGAGGATATCCCGGACGACAACGATAGGCTGCGATCGATGATGCGCGACTATCTGTCGCAGGATGAGTCGCTGTCACGGCTAATTACGAGCGACGGCTCGCGCGCGATAATGGTGCTTCGCATCAACCTGTTCGGCTCGACTGAGCTTCGAGCTCTCACCCGGGCTATCGATGAATGGTCGGCGGCGAATCTGCCAACCGGGGTGACGCAGCGCGCGACGGGTTCGATCATTCTGCTCAACGACGCCTCGGATGCCGTAGCTGAATCGCAATCGTCGAGTCTCACGATAGCGCTGGTTTCGATCTACCTCATGATGGTCGTGACGTTCCGATCATTCGCGACCGCGCTGATGGCTCTGATCCCCAATCTGCTGCCCGTCGTCGCCTATTTTGGCTTCCTCGGTTGGTCGGGTACATCGCTGGACATCACCACGAGTCTGGTTGCAAGCGCCGTGCTTGGCCTTGCGGTCGATAACGCTGTTCATATTATTCGTCGCTATCGCCAGTCGATCGCCGAGCGTACAAGTTCAGACCCCGAGTCGGCGAGGTTCGACGAAGGGTGGGCCATGTGGCTAACAATGCTCCGAAGCGGAAAACCGATGGTGCTGGCGAATCTGATGCTGATAGCTGCTTTTTTGATCTTCGTGCTATCTTCGTTCGTGCCTGTTCGCTCCGCCGGAGTGCTGTGGGCATTGACGATTCTTGCGTGTCTCGCGGCCGACTTGATCTTCCTGCCTGCTCTGATGAAGACGCATATTTTCGCGCGCATCGCATCGGGCGGAGTAAGCTCATCGCAAATAGAAGATATAGAGAAGGTGAGTATCGAACCATGATGGGAATCGCAAAGACTGGAAGGCGGCGTGGAGCGGACTCGGGGGGCGGGGCGCGACCGTTCATCCGGCAAGACCGCAAAGCCCCATTCTCATCGAGATTGGTACGGGCGATGTTGTTAGTGTTGGCAATCGTGCTTCCGACCGCGCTCGCCGGCTGCTATAAGAGCACCGAGCCGCCGGCTGCTCAACCAGCCAACGCCTCGGGACTCGATGCTCCGGAAATACTCAAGCGGTACCTCGCGCTCACCGACAGCAAAGACAGCACGATCAGGATGCAAGCGCGGATCACGGACTCGGATGCAGCGTCAGCATCACCGGTTCAAGTGGAGCTTACGATATACCGAAAGCGCTCGGCTGACGGCGGCAACACTATGCTCGTAGAGTTCAACGCGGAGGAGCGGGACCGCAGTGCCCTGGTGACTATCACTCCTGGGGGCGAGGTCGAAGGCGTTCGCTATGTTCAGAGCAACGACACGTTCGTAACAACCAAGGGAGTGACGACTGAAGAATCGCTATTCGGAATGACGATGCAAGAGTTGGCGGACGGGCAACCCGAGAAATACGATTACAGGCTGACCGGAGAAGCGGCGCACCTTGTCTGGCAAGTGTACCGGCTGGAAGGAAAGCTCAAAGAGGGCATCGAGTCAAAGTTTCCGCGCGTCGTTCTGCTCATCTCGAAAGAAAGCTTCGCCGCGCTTGCGGCGGAGTTCTACGATAATCAAGACGAGCTCGCGAGGCGAATCACTGTCGATGAAGCCGAGACGAGAGGGGGCTACTGGACGCGGCTCAAGTGGACGCTTCACAACCTGGCGCGCAAGAAGACAATCGACTTCCAAACGATCGACGCCAGGTACGATCAGAACCTGGGCGACTCGATCTTCACTCGTCAGCACTTGAAGGAAATCGCAACCAGGTAGGTGATTCGTGATGCGTGATTCGTGATGCGTGATGGTGATCCGTGATTGGTGATTAGTGATGCGTGATGCGTGATGGTAGTTCGTGATGCGTGATCCGCGCTTCAAGATCCAGATTTCGGTGCCTCGTTCACGAATCACGGCTCACTCATCACTTTACGCATTACGAATCACGACTCACGCATCACACTCACGCATCACTTCTTTCCTTATGCCTACCGAAGACCTTCTCGCAGCCGTAAGCCGGGCCGACGAGTTGTACGAGCAGCGAGCGCGGCCGGAAGCGGTTCGTGAGTCGGTGATGGTGTTGAGCGGTGCGCGCGGCGGCGCGAACCTGTACGAAGTGCAATGGAGACTGGCGCGCGCAATGTTTTTTCTCGGCCAGCAAGCCGAGTCTCCCTCGGAGAAGAGACAGCTTCACAGCTCGGCTGCCGACGCGGGCGCGCGAGCGATTGCCCTTAATCCCGAGCGAGTCGAAGGTCACTTTTGGGCGGGCGTGAACCTTGCGCTTTATGCGGAAAGCGCGCGAGCACCGCGGGGCATCCGCGCGGTCTTGCGCGCGCGGTCTGAGCTGAAACGCGCGGTTGAGATATCCGAGAGCTATCACGACGCGGGGCCGTTGCGAGTGCTGGCCAGGCTGGAGCACAAAGTGCCGAAGCTTCTCGGTGGCAACCGCAAACGAAGCCGCGCATATTTCGACCGGGCGTTGGCAATCGCTCCCAACAGCGTCACGCTGCTCTACGCAGCCGAGCTTGCACTGGATGACGGCGAGCAAGAGCGCGCAGCCGGATTGCTTGAACAAATCATCGCCTCACCCTCAGAGCCCGAGTGGCGGTTCGAGAACTCGCGTGACATCGAGATCGCGAAATCGCTACTGGAGCGGATTTCCAAATAGTCCGTAGTCAGGAGTCAGTAGTCCGCAGTCCGTAGTCAGTAGCTCGTGCTTCGAAGTTCGACTCGATCTCAGGAACACGAGCTACGGACTACGGACTACGGACTACTGACCTGATGGAATCAAGGGCGCTCTTAGCGTAGAATGAACGCCAACCAAAAACGAATGCGGTGACTCGGGGTGGGAGGTTCCGGTAATGAGCTTAAGGCGCGTGGTTGTGACAGGGTTAGGGGCGGTGAGCCCAAACGGCATCGGCCGCGAAACGTATTGGCAGGCTACGCGAAACGGAGTCAGCGGGACCGGACCCATCACTCTCTTCGATGCGTCAAAGCTAACATGCCGCGTCGCCGCTGAAGTCAAAGACTTCGACTTCGACCGCTACGTCTCAAAGAAAGACAAGGATCGCGTTCAGCGCGCGGTGCCGATGGCTTTCTTCGCCGCTGAAGAAGCCGCTCAGGACGCCGGGCTCAACTTCGAAGATCTAACCTCGACTGAGCGCGAGAACATCGGCGTGGTGCTGGGTACCGGAGCGGGTGGTATCGAGTTTGCCGAGCGCCAATACAAGCAATACTACGACAAGGGCGATCACGCCGCCGCCTATCGGCGTGTCAGTCCGTATTCGATCGTCGCGTCCTTCGTCGGAATGCTTTCGAGCGAAGTCAACATGGCGTTCAGACTCCACGGTATGAGCCACGTCGTATCGACCGGCTGCACAAGCTCGACCGACGCGATGGGCTACGCGTGGAACGCGATTCGGTTAGGGCAAATCGACACAATCGTGTCGGGAGGAGTCGAAGCCTGCATAACCTTCGGACTGATGACCGCGTTTTGCCGCATGGGAACCGTCACAACCAGACACAACGACGATCCCCCTCGCGCGTCGAGACCGTTCAACGCGGATCGCGACGGCTTTGTGCTGGGTGAAGGCGCGTGGATAGTGATTCTCGAAGAGCTTGAACACGCGCGGCGGCGCGGCGCTCAGATCTACGCCGAACTCGTCGGCTACGCTTCGACATGCGACGCTTATCATCGTGTGCAGATTGCGCCGACCGGCCACGACGCGGCGCGCGCGATGCGAATGGCAGTAGAAGGCGCGGGGCTTGCGATGGGGGAGATCGACTACTTGAACCTGCACGGGACGGCTACGCGGATAAACGACCGGACCGAATCGTCCGCGGTGCGTATGGCGTTTGGCGACCGCGCCACGAAGATCCCCGCAAGCTCAACCAAGTCGATGGTCGGTCATCCGCAAGGGGCTTCCGGCGCGGCGGGCGTCGTCGCAACGCTGATGGCGATGAAGCACAACTACGCCCCCCCGACTATCAACTTGCAGACGCCCGACCCCGAGTGCGATCTGGACTGTGTGCCGAACACCGGGCGAGACGTTCGCATCGATACCGCGCTATGCAACTGCATAGCTTTCGGGTCAAAGAACTCCGCGCTTGTCTTTAAGAGCTACAAAAACGCGGAGGCGTAGTTGGAGGTCGGAAAGCGGTGTCCGAAAGACTTCAGATCGTCGTGAACTCCGGAGGAGTTTCACCCCTGATGGGGTGACTACAACAAGCTGAAGTTCAGCGGAGATCCTCATTAGGAGTCAACCTTATGGAAATAGCCATTCTTCTTTATGACCGCTTTACAGCGCTCGACGCGGTCGGGCCTTACGAAGTCCTGCGATTGATTCCCGGCGCGCGCGTCAGCTTTGTCGCCAAAGAGAACGGGCCTCAGCGAACGGACGCCGGCAGTCTCGCGATCCTGGCCGATTTTGCGATCGAAGACATCAACGCGGCCGACATCCTTGTGATACCGGGCGGCCCGGGGCAGTCGGCGCTCATGGACGACACGCGAGTTCTTGATTGGGTGCGGAAGGTGCACCGTACGACGCGGTGGACCACGTCGGTGTGTACCGGGTCGCTGGTGCTCGCGGCCGCCGGGTTGTTGAAAGGTTTGCGAGCCACCAGTCACTGGCTCGCGTTGGATGTGTTGCGCAAGTACGGGGCCGAGCCAACCACCCAGCGAGTCGTGACTCAGGGCAAGATCATCACGGCCGCGGGCGTATCGGCCGGCATCGACATGGCGCTGACACTTGTCGCCCTTGAGTGCGGCGAGGACGTTGCGCAATCGATACAGCTTGGGATCGAGTACGATCCACAGCCGCCATTCAATGCCGGGTCGCCTGAGAAAGCGCCGCCGGCGATCGTCGAATCGTTGCGCGCCCGCAGCCGGTTTCTGTTCCCGAACCTGGAGGGCAATGCGAGCAAAGCTGAATCGAACTAACGACGTACGGGTTTGATCGAATCTGTGTCATTCGCGTAGTCCGCGGATCGGGTCTCAGAACACTATCTGTAAGCTTCTTTTCTTGGCAGCACGCCGAGGACCGTCACTTGTTTCTTCAAGTCATCAACTTCATAAAGCACGCGGTAGTTGCCGACGCGTATGCGCCACGTACCAATTGGACCTTTTAGCTTCTTACAACCACTTGGCCTGGGGTCATTGGCCAAGGTGAGAATTTTGGCATCAATGCGGCGAAACAAAGTCGCTGCCAGGGCGTCTAGTTGTTTTTCAGGTTTGTCAATCGAATCGAATACACGGCCGGCTCCCGGTTATGAGTCGTCACCCTCGAGGGACCAGGCTATGCAGTGGTCTTTGTCTTGAGCTTAAGTTTGCGTTTCCGGTACTCGTGATAGTCGCCCGTGGGCTCGTTCCGAACTGACTTAGCGTACTCGATGTCCTCAGCTTCCTCGGCTAGCTCCACCAGTTTCTTGTCCTGCCTCATATCAAGTACGACAGCCGTCTTCACCCCTTCTGCGTCAGTGATGTATTTCGGTTCCAGCTTAAGTCGTGACATTGTTGGCTGCTCCAATCGGACTGACGCGATGCTATCCGAACCGTTCGTCTTTATCAAGATCGCCGAACTGCTCAGCTTTTGCTAATCAAGTGACACTCCCAAGACACCACGCGCTTCGAATTCAAGCCGCCTTTGATCTTGACCAGTGGTTCGAGAGGTGCTCGAACAAAAGGAGGGTTGTTGATGAGACAACAAACGTATTGCCTTGATTGTTGGTAGTTCTTTGGACTCAAAGAGAAATACGAAGAGCTGGGACGACGCAGCAGCCTACATACGGGATATTTCACAACTCGGCGATGGAGATATTAAGGCATTAAGTGTCCTGTACTCCGTACAGAAAGACTTATTCGTCGGAAAGAATGTCGCGCTTGATCCGAACTCATATACGCAAAAGAATAATGAGGTATTGGAATTAGTCGAAATCCAAATCATCCAATAGCTGGAGCTTGACCGAAGTGATTATCATACCGCCGTGCTGTTTATGAGCATCACTGTTCATATATCCCGGTCCACCTATGACGCCGCCTTTCAGGCATGCTGGGCTTGAGGAAAGCTCGAAAATCTTACCAGATCGCCGAACTGTGGGATCGAAGGGTGACTGCCTCGGGTATTCTTCACAAGGCCTTTCAGAGAATCTGGTCGGAGGTGTAGAATCACCGCGCGACATTTCAACATCTATCTCTGAGCATTGACTTGTTCAAAAGATGTTTAGTCCAACGAGGAAGGAGAACCCGATGAAGGCTCTACTGATCAATCCGCAATTCCCGACTACCTATTGGAGTTTTCGGCATGCGCTCCAGTTCGACGGCAAGCGATCGGCCTTTCCCCCGCTCGGACTGCTGACCATCGCCTCGCTGCTACCGCGCTCGTGGGAACGCCGGATGGTTGATCTGGAGGTGCGCTCGCTGAAGCGCGCGGAAATCGAGTGGGCCGACGTCATCTTCGCAACCGCGATGCTCGTCCAGAAGGACTCGCTGAAGCGCATAGTCACGCAATGCAAATCGATGGGCAAGCGTGTAGTCATCGGCGGGCCATACATCACGACCAGCATCGAAGCTCTGCCTGAAGCCGATCACATCTTCCTCGGCGAAGCCGAGACGACCCTCCCGGAGTTTTTTCAAGACCTGGAACGCGGCGAGGCGAAAAAGTTTTACAAAGCTGCCGAGCGGCCCCCGCTCTCGACGACGCCCGTGGCCGATTTCGGCCTGGCCGACCTAAAACGCTACAGCGCGATGTCGGTGCAGTACTCACGAGGCTGTCCGTTTCAATGCGAGTTCTGCGATATTATCGAGATCTACGGCCGCAATCCCCGAACAAAAAGCAACGAGCAGATGCTCGCGGAACTAAATGCTTTGAAGCGCGTCGGGTGGCGCGGCTCAGTCTTCATCGTCGATGACAACTTCATCGGCAACAAACGCAATGTCAAGAAACTGATTCCCGATCTGATCGAATGGCAGGAGAAGAACGGGCGTCCGTTTTTTTTCCTCACCGAAGCAAGCGTTAACCTCGCCGACGACAATGAACTGCTTGATGGGATGAGGCGCGCGGGCTTTCGAAGAGTCTTTCTTGGAATTGAAACGCCGGTTGAGGAGAGCCTCAAGGAAGCTCTCAAGATGCAGAACACGCGCGGCAACCTGCTCGACCAAGTGAAGAAGATTCAGAGTTACGGAATGGAAGTGATGGCGGGCTTTATCGTGGGCTTTGACCACGACCCGGAGGACATTTTCCAACGGCAGATCAACTTTATTCGCGAGAGCGCGATTCCGCTTGCGATGGTGGGATTACTCAACGCGCTTCCTGATACACAGCTTTGGCGCCGCCTCGAGAAAGAAGGGCGGTTGCTGGGGGAGAGCACCGGCAACAACACAAGCTACACTCTGAACTTCGTGCCGAAGATGGACCCCACGCGCTTGGTGGAAGGCTATCAGTCGATAATGCAGACGATCTACAGCTCGAGAGAGTATTACGAGCGAGCGCTCGAATGTATGAGGCGGGTGACGTATGGTCCGTCGCCTCGATACTCCAGCGTCATTCATGACCTTATGTCTGCCACGCGCATCACCTTGAAGCTCGGGATATTGGATCACGATCGTGGCGAGTTCTGGCGCTTTCTAAGAGAGGCAACTGCCAAACATCGCGACAAGCTCGCAGACTCGCTCAGGCTCGCGGCGATGGGATACCACCTTAGGAAACTAAGCGAGGCCGAAGGCAAATAGAGGGAGTGCGCCACCAAGACACAAAGACACGAAGGTGCACCGAGTCATTGAATGCGCATATCAGCGGTTTTGTGCTTCTTGGCGCCTTTGTGGCTTAGTGGCGACAGATTGGATCCTCAGCGGCCTGCCAGGGCCACGCTTCACCCGGCTGTTTATCAGAACATTGTTTGACTGTGAACGAACTATTCATCACAGGGGTCACATAATGAGTTTAACCGCGGCAAGCAGCCATTGGCATTCAACCGCTTGCATACTCTGCTCGCGCAACGGCGGCATCGAAGTAGAAGTCCACGGCCGCGAAATGAAACGAATCCGCGGAGACCACGCGCATCCTGTCTCCGAAGGCTACCTTTGCCAGAAAGCGCAGCGGCTGAACTACTATCAGAACCATGCGGACCGGCTCACTTCCCCTCTGCGCCGCCGCGAAGACGGAACCTTTGAAAAGATCTCCTGGGACGCCGCTACCGCCGAGATCGCCGCAAAGCTCGTCCGCCTGCGCGATACCTTCGGGGGACAGACGCTGGCTTATTTTGGCGGCGGCGGACAGGGCAATCATCTGGCTGGACCTTACGGCAAGGCTCTGCGCACCGCGATGCGAACGCGCAACTACTACAGCGCGCTTGCTCAGGAAAAGACCGGCGGCTTCTGGGTGGATGGAAGGCTCTACGGCAAACAGAACTGCCACGCGACTGAAGACGTTGAGAACGCCGAGGTGGTGGTCTTTATTGGCACGAACCCGTGGCAGTCGCACGGCATCCGCAACGCGCGTGTCGTGCTGCGCGAGATTCACAAAGACGCGGACCGCCGGATGATCGTCATCGACCCGCGAAGGACTGAGACCGCGGAGATGGCTGATCTGCACTTACAGGTAAAACCGGGAACCGACGCGTTCCTGATGGCGGCGCTGCTGGCGGTAATCGTTCGCGAAGAACGCGAGGCGCACGAGTTCATCGACAAGCGCACAACCGGTTTCGCCGCGGTTCGCGAGGCGCTTCTGAACGTTCCGATCGAAGCCTACGCCGAGCGCGCCGGGATCGCCCTCGGCGATGTCTACAAGGCGGCACGGATGATTGCGGGCGCTGGTAGCTGCGCAGTGCGCACTGATCTCGGAATCGAGCAGACGCTCAACAGCACGCTCAATGCTTATCTTCGCGCGCTGATTTCGCTGCTTACTGGAAACTTCGCGAAACCCGGCGGAAACAACCTGCACACTTCGCTCGTGCCTTTGATCGGTCACTCGCCCGAAGGCCCGAGCCGGCAACGCTCGGCGGTAACCGGCTTCCCTTTTATTGGAAACCTGCTGCCCCCGAACATCCTGCCTGCCGAGATCAACACCGATCATCCCGAACGCACTCGCGGGCTCGTGGTCGACAGCGCCAACCCGATGGTGACGATGGCCGATACAAAAGCGTATCGGGAAGCCTTCGGAAAGCTCGACCTGTTAGTCGTGATCGACGTGGCGATGACCGAGACGGCGCGCGCGGCTCATTACGTGTTGCCGGCCTCTTCCCAGTTTGAGAAGTGGGAAGCTACGTTCTTCAACCTCGAGTTCCCGAAGAACGCATTTCATCTGCGCAAGCCGTTGTTCGAACCTTTGCCGGGCACGATGGCTGAGCCCGAGATCTACACGCGGCTGCTGACCGCGATGGGTGAGTTGCCGGCTGAGTTTCCGGAACTGAATGAAGCTGCGAATACAAACCGGCTGGCTTTCGCGAAAGCGTTTCAAGGTTTCTTGTCGACCAGGCCTGAGCTGGCTGATTACGCGCCGATCATTCTCTATCGGACGCTCGGACGGGCTCTGCCGGAAGGCGCTGCAGGGGCGGCGTTCCTTTGGGCGACGGCTCACGCGTTCGCGCGAAAAGACCCAGAAGCGGTGCGGCGCGCCGGCCACAACGGTGAAGGCCCGCTGCTTGGCGAAGCGTTGTTCGAGTCGATTCTCTCTTCACGTTCGGGCGTCGACTTCAGCGTGAATGAGTACGAGGAGACGTGGCGTTTCATCAAACACGAAGACGGGCTAATCCATCTCGAGATACCAGAGATGCTCGAAGCGCTGCACGCGCTTGATCCCAAACAACCGTCGGCGACCGCTTATCCTTTCGTGCTGGTGGCGGGCGAACGACGCTCTTACAACGCGAACACGATCTACCGCGATCCCGACTGGCGCAAGACCGACCGTGACGGCGCGCTCAAGGTCCATCCCGATGACGCGGCCGCGTGCGGGTTGAGCGATGGCGGGTGGGCGCGTTGCGAATCCAAGCGCGGGGCTGTTCACGTGCGAGTCGAAGTGAGCGATCAAGTCGCGCGCGGTCAGGTGACGCTGCCGCACGGCTACGGCATGGAGCACCCCGGGGAAGACGGCAAGCGAAGCAGGACCGGGGCGCACATAAACGAGCTCACTTCTGCTGAAGATCGAGACCCGATTGCGGGAACGCCTTATCACAAGTACGTGCCGGTGCGGCTGAGTCGGGTCGAGAGCATGGAGTACAGGCTTTAGCCTGGTTGTGGCTGGGGCAATTACATAACCTGGCTGACGTTAAAACTCCAGTGCTCCTGTTTTGCCGTGGGTCCTTTCAACTAAAGGTGCGTTGACTCCGGCACTACCAGGCTAAAGCCTGTACTCCATGCTCTTGTCACTTGTACCTCACTCCGCGTTTGATCACGATATCCACGCGCTGCAATAGGTCTATGTACCTCAGCACGTCACCGCGAACTGCTATGATGTCGGCATACTTGCCTTCGGTCACCGTGCCCACTTCCTTATCCACCTTCATGGCCACGGAGGGCCAATAGGTCGCGGCGCGAAGGGCCGTCATCGCATCAATTCCAAAATCCTTCACCCACGCGTCAAGCTCGCGCCACGTTGTCTGGCTGTGAAAGTTCATCGGGATCCCGCTGTCCGTGCCGATCAACAACACAACACCCGATTCGCGAAGCTGGCTGATTTTTCGCGCAAGCGTCGGCCGGCGGTTTGGCGTGATCTGGTAGTAGCTAAGTTGGCCGGGGTGCTTTAGCGAGTTCTTTATGTCCGAGACGATCGAGTCGGGCAGACCCAGATGCCACCCCGGGTCGTCAAGCGCCTCAGGGTTGTCGCGCAGGTATTCGTAGTTGAGCAAGCCTTCCGCGGTCGGCGTCCAGAACAACGGGCCGAGCGCCATCTTGGCGGTTCGCTCGCGAATCATCGCGATTATGTCCGGGGGATACTCGGGCGCGGTGGCCAGACCGGTGTGCTCGAAGCAGTCGATGCCTGCGGAAAGCCCGCGTCGAATCTCTTCGGGCCTGTGCGAGTGAGCTACGACACTGAGTTTGCGCTTATGGGCCTCATCAACCACGGCGGTGACTTCATCCATGGACATCTGGTCCTGATCGATCAGCTTGATGACGTTGACTCCCGCGTCTGCGAGTTTTCGCACCTTGGCGCGGGCATCGTCGGCGCCGGCCACACCCCAGCGAACATATTCCGTCCCCGGGTAGGGCTCGTGTTGAATAAAGGGACCCGAGACGTAAAGCGTAGGGCCGGGGATCTTGCCGCTGTTTATAGCATCACGGACTGCGATGCTCTCTTTGAGCGGCGCACCCAGGTCTCGAGCGCTGGTGACCCCTGCAAGCAGAAGCTGTTTGGCCGACGACGGCATAATCACCGACTCGAACTGCGGCGGATAAGTCTTGTCCCAATGGGCGTAGTCCGAGTGACCGTTGAGCATCAGGTGAACGTGCATATCCCAGAGGCCGGGCAGCACGGTCATGCCTTCAGTCGAGATAACTTCTGCGTCCCTGGGGACGGCAAGCGAGCCGATCTGACCGACCGCTTTGATGCGCTCGCCTTCGATGATTATCACGCTGTTGGAAATGGGCTGGCTGCCATAGCCGTCCACGAGCGTCCCGCCGACCAAAACCTTTAGCTTTGACGATTGAGCCGCTGGGTGAGGACCGAGCGCGAGTGTCGCGAGTACAATGATCCAAAAAGCCACTACGCGTATCGAGATGAAAAACCGTCGTTTGGTCATGTTGTCTCCGATAATCTTGTACGGGTCTAGTCAACCCCAGTCACCGCGCCAAGCGTCTCCCCGATCTCGGTGTTCAATACCAGATCGGCAAGATAATCGAGATCAGTCGGGTCCCGATTGACGATCACCAGCCGGGCGCCGCGCTGTCTGGCGAGGGCGGGAAAGCCCGCCGCCGGGTACACCACCAGCGAAGAACCTACTGCCAGGAACAGATCACACGCTCCGGTCTCGCGACTGGCGTCTTGCATCGCTTTAGCCGGCATCGGCTGACCGAAGGATATTGTGGCCGTCTTTATGAGACCGCCACACTCGCATTCGGGCGGTTGCTCGTCAATGCTGAACTTCGCCAGTATCGGCGTAAGCTCATATCGCCGCGCGCAACTCAGACAGACCGCGTACGTGCTGTTGCCGTGAAGCTCAATAACTTTCTCGTCGGGAACTCCAGAACGTTGATGCAACCCGTCTATGTTTTGGGTGATGACGCTGGTGACCTTGCCCTTGGAAACGAGATGCGCGATTGCGCGATGCCCGCGATTTGGCAGAGCCCGGTTGAAAGCCTCTTCGAGCGCAAGCTTGCGGCGCCAGGCTTCGCGACGCATGTCTTCCCAGGCAAGAAAGTCTTTGAAGTAAATCGGCTCGTTGTTAGACCAGAAGCCGCCGGGGCTGCGGAAGTCGGGAATCCCGGATTCGGTGCTTATGCCGGCGCCGGTAAAGACGACAACTCGGCGGCTCGCTTCGAGGAGTTTGCTCAGGTCGGCGATCAAGGCTTCCGCTTGGGGCATTCAAGTCTCCGATTGGCGCTGCGATAGTACAGCAGAACCCCTGACACGAGACAAGCCGGGGATGCTGAAAAGGGGGAGTACGCCACCAGGACGCCAAGACACTAAGCTACACCGAGTCAATGAATCCCTTGGTTGGGCCTTTGTGCTGTCTGGTGCCCTAGTGGCCTGGTGGCGGTGGATTTGTTTTTTTCAACAGCCCGCGGAAAAAATCTATCGGCAGTTGATCAAGCGACATCACAGAACATACAATCTCGGCTCGGGCGGACTACAACCAATGGCAACGATTCGAACTGAAACTGCAGACGACCATGCAGCGATTCGTCGCGTTGTTGAGCTTGCATTCGGCCAGCCGGGCGAAGCCGGTCTGGTCGACGCACTCAGAAGGCACGCTCATCCGCACATCTCGCTTGTGGCCGTTAGTGATGGCGAGATTGTAGGCCACATTTTCTTCAGCCCCGTTTCAATCGAATCCGAAGGAGATACCTTCACTGCGATGGGACTGGCGCCGCTGGCGGTGCTGCCGGACTATCAAAACAAGGGAATCGGCAGTGAGTTGGTCGAGGCCGGGTTAAAGGCGTGCAAGCTTCTCGGACACGAGGTCGTGGTCGTTCTCGGGCACGCCCACTACTATCCGCGATTCGGATTCCTACCCGCCAGCAGGCGAGGCATTCGCTCGGAGTACGACGTTTCTGATGAAGCGTTCATGGTGGCCGAGTTGACCCCTGGAGCTTTGCGCGGAAGGAAAGGCCTGGTGAAGTATCACCCGGAGTTCAGCAGGGTATGAGGCTTATCGCAGGCGAGCGGTGGTAACAGGCTTGCGATCGCCTGAATAAAGGAAAACAAGGAGTACTCCTATGGCTCTGTGTCACGAAGCGCTTCCGGTCACGCCGGTCAGGCGCGTGCGAAGTAGTATGGTGTCGAGGTTGCCTATCGTGGCGATACTCGCGCTCTTGCTCAGTTTTTCCGATGTCGAAGCGCAGCATCACTCGGGCCCGGCAAACCAAAAGCCCGCGATGCTACTGCCCGGAATGGGCGACCTTCATCACCCGATTTCGACGACTAACCCGGAAGCACAGAAGTTCTTCGACCAGGGCTTGACGCTGGTGTACGGCTTCAACCGGCCCGAGGCGCTTCGATCCTTCAAGCGCGCAGCCGAGCTTGACCCTCGCGCGATAATGCCGCTTTGGGGAATCGCTCTTGCCGTGGCGCCGCACATCAACATGGACGGCGACATGGACGTCGACCAGAAAGCGGGCTACGAAGCGCTTCAAAAGGCGCTTTCGATGATCCGCACGGCGCCTGAACACGAGCGCGCATACGTCGAGGCGCTGGCGAAGCGCTTCTCGAATGATCCCAAAGCGGACCCCCAAAAGCTGGCTCGCGACTACGCGAGCGCGATGGCCGAGTTGATGAAACGCTACCCGGACGATCTGGATGCCGCAACTTTGTACGGCGAGGGCCTGATGGTTCTAAGCCGATGGAAGTGGTGGACGCCTGACGGCAAGCCCGCCGAAGGCACCGCCGAAGCGCTTAGCGCGCTTGAATCGGTGATGCGACGCAATCCGCTTCATCCCGGCGCAAACCATTACTTTCTTCACGCTGTGGAGATGTCGCCGTCGCCCGAACGAGCCCTGCCCAGCGCGGCGCGGCTGATGGGAGTCGTGCCGGGAATAGGCCACCTGGTTCATATGCCCGGGCACATATTCATGCAGTTGGGCGACTACGAGCTGTCGGCGACAACAAACGAGCGAGCCGTTGAGGCGGACAAGAAGTACATCGAGCTCACCGGGGTCGAGCCTAACGTTTACACGCTTGGCTACTACTCTCACAACATCCACTTTGTAGCTATGGGGCACGCGGCCCAGGGCCGGTTTGATGATGCGAAGCGGGCAGCGGATGACCTGGCTGCCAACACCGCGCCCGCAGTCAAACTGATGCCGATGATGGCTGATTACTTCATGCCCGTGCAGCTCTACGTGCTGATCAGGTTTCAGCGCTGGGACGAAGTACTCAGCACCCCGCCGCCCGATCAACGCCTGGTTTTTCTCACCGCGTTTCGACATTACGCGCGTGCAACCGCGCTTGCGGCTAAGGGCAACAAGGAAGACGCGCGAAACGAGCAACGACTTTTCGAGGAAGCTCGAAAGAAGGTCCCGGGTGATGCGATGCTGCAGTTCAACACCGCGGTTGACGTCTTGAAAGTGGCGGCGGCTGCGCTTGAGGCAAGAGTCGCGGCTAATGAAAAGGCGGCGATCCCACATTGGAAGCGAGCAGTCGAAGCGCAAGACTCGCTCGCCTACGATGAGCCGCCGTCCTGGTATTACCCGGTTCGCGAATCGCTTGGCGGCGCGCTGTTGCGCAGCGGTCAGCCTGCCGAAGCCGAGGTAGTATTCCGTGAAGACCTGAAGCGCAATCCACGAAACGGGCGCTCGCTGTTTGGCTTGATGGAGAGTCTGAAAGCGCAGAACAAGACAACGCAAGCCGAATGGGTTCGAAGAGAATTCGAGACGGCCTGGAAGCGCGCTCAAGTGCAGCTTCGGATTGAAGACCTATGATTACTCACGCCCGAGGAGTGATATGTTTATAGAACCGCTGTCGTCGGTCCGCTCACTCATTGCACCCCTCCGGGGTGCGGTCGCGCGGCGACGCGGCAACTATAAACATCGAACCCCTCCGGGGGTGCGCTCGCGCGGCGACGCGGCAACTCAATAAACGGTGCCACAGCCAGAACCGGAGCAAGAAACTCGCACGGCGCGAGACACAACGGCCTAGCCGGCAACGGGTTTCGGCAATGGAAAACGAGATTCACGCACAACAAGAAGCGCCATCGCTCGCAGGCGAAACCTACCAGAGGCTCGTTCGCGCGCAGAAGTTCATTGACGAGTGCTTTCACCTGCCCCTCGATCTCCGGCAAATCTCGAGCGAAGCCTGCCTGTCGCGCTTCCATTTCTTAAGGCTCTTCCGGCAGGCCTTCAACAAGACCCCTCATCAATACCTGACCCAGCGCCGCATCGAGAGAGCCAAGGAATTGCTCTCTTCGAGCGGGCTGTCCGTGACCGACGTGTGCTTCGAGGTCGGCTTTGAAAGCCTCGGGTCGTTTAGCAGCCTGTTTCACAAACACGTCGGCCATCCGCCAATCACCTATCGCGCGTTAGTCTTCGAGCGCCGGCTCGAAAGGCAGCGCAGAGTGCCCGCTTGCTTTCTTATGATGTATCGAGTAGAAAACTTCGCGCCTGAGAAAAGTTAGCAATTTTCGAGAAGCCGGATTTCCCTCGCTTGATTTATCCTCGCGTCAGCTTAGAGAAGGAGAACCGCTATGATTTCAAGAATGTCGCACGCGACGATCTACGTAATGGATCAGGACAAGGCGCTCGAGTTCTACCGAGACAAGTTAGGCTTCAAGGTGACCACCGATGTAACAATGGACGGAGGCTTCCGCTGGCTCACTGTTGCGCCTGCGACCCAGTCGGACTTCGAGATCATTCTTATGGAACCCAAGGCCGGTTTCATGTTCGAGGAAGAAGCCGCCAATCAACTGCGCGCGTTGATCTCAAACGGCAAACTCGGGGCAGGCGTGTTCAACACCCCAAACTGCCAGGAGGCTTATGAGGACCTGTCCGCTAAGGGCGTCGAGTTTCTTTCGCCGCCGGCTGAACGGCCTTATGGAATAGAGGCGATTTTCAAGGACAACTCGGGTAACTGGTTCAGCCTCACTCAGCACAAGGAGGACTGAGATGGGCCCCGACGACCTTGAGATTGTCAAAACTTCCACAGGAGAAAGACACAATGAGGAATAGAACATCGGCGATTGTTCTCTGCCTTGCCGGGTTGCTGGCGCTTTACGTCACGGCCCTTGCGGAGACAAAACAGGAGAAGAAGCAGAACAAAGCAAAGCCCGCAGCCGCCCAACCTTCTGCTGAAGATATGATGCAGAATGCTATGCCGGGCGCGGCACATAGCAATCTTGCAAAGCTCGCGGGCGAGTACACCACCGCAACAAGGGCTTTCTTTGAGCCCGGCGCGCCGCCCCAGGAGTCGACCGGCCAAGCGAAACTTTGGATGACGCTTGACGGGCGTTTTCTCGCCGAAGACGACTCGGCAAACTTCATGGGACAGCCGACCAAGGGCTTCAAGCTGATCGGCTACAACAACGCCAGCAAGCGCTACGAGGGTATCTGGACCTACACCATGTCTACCTCGATCATGACCCTGAAGGGAACCAGCAAGGACTAAACCTGATTCGAATGTTTTCTCGGCGTGACCTCTGCGCCTCGGCGCCTCTGCGGTTAGTCGCAATCCTGTTAACCGCAGAGGCGCCGAGACTCCGAGACAACGCAGAGAACTGAAGTCATCCCCAAAACGGAGGTGAACCGATGGCACGCGGAGCGGCAAAGACAAAGAGCAAATCCATCTACGGCATCCACCCGGGCGTCGCGATGGTCCAGAAATGGATCCAGGATCTCCCTGAAAAGACGGGCAGAACCCTCGACGAATGGCTCAAGTTCATCAAGAAGTCCGGCCCGAAGACCGAACAGGAGCGGCGCGAGTGGCTCAAGCGTGAGCACGGGCTGGGCACGAACTCAGCATGGTGGCTTGCCGAACGCGCCGAAGGTAGGGGCGGCGAAGACGACGACCCGGAAGCTTATTTGAAAGCGGCCGAGGGCTACGTCGAGACGATGTTTGCTGGACCCAAACAGCACCTGCGTCCGATCTACGACGCGCTGCTCAAACTGGGGCTTGGCGTGGGAAGCGATGTTAAGGCCTGCCCTTGTCAGACAATCGTCCCGCTCTATCGCAAACATGTGTTCGCTCAGATCAAGCCCACGACGCAAACGCGAATCGATTTTGGTTTCGCGTTGAAGGACTTGAAGGCGACCGGGCGGCTGATCGACACCGGCGGGTTCGCTAAGAAGGATCGAATCACGCACCGGATTCCCATCACGTCGCTCGCGGACATCGACGACGAAGTGAAGCGGTGGCTCAAACACGCCTACGAGCTGGACGCGTGAGCACCGCAGATAGTCAGTGTTTCTGACGAACCTGAGTAATCTCCTCAAAGACTTCTTCCGCGTCGATAGTCATCAAACAATCGTGATGCGGACAGAGATGCACTTGCCCGTCGCCGTCGAGCTTGAAACAAGGGCTGCACGGAAGCTCGTGTCGAATCATGCGGTGGGAGTGGCCGAGCGGCGCTGTGCGTCGGTAATCCGTCGGCCCGTAGATTGCCACCACCGGAGTACCAACCGCAACCGCGGCGTGCATAAGACCGCTGTCATTGCAGACCAGCAGATCGCATCGCTCGATCAAGGCCGCGACTTGCTTGACCGAGGTCTTCCCTGCCGCTATCGTGACGCG
The DNA here is from genome assembly GCA_049273855.1 of Blastocatellia bacterium. Taxonomy (GTDB): domain Bacteria; phylum Acidobacteriota; class Blastocatellia; order UBA7656; family UBA7656; genus Onstottus_B. The sequence continues at coordinate 29,239 of JBASRN010000191.1, read as the reverse complement.
CGGCCCAAGACCCTCGGCCATGCCGCGAACCATCTCTTCCTCCGATGCCGAGCCAAACAGCACGATTCGCGACCCGGGCGCGTCCGTCATCAAGCGTCCAATCACCTTGCGATACCGTTCGATCGGCCACTGTTTCCACGCCATCGTGGGCGAACTGCCCGGCTGAAAGCCGATGATCTTGCCGTTTGAATCGTTTTCCTGGTCATCAAGAAAGCGCCGCGCGAACTCCCGGTCTTCATCGTCCAGATGGATAAAGGTTGGCACCTCGCCAAGCGCGGTTGGACGAGCGCCCACCGCAGCAACCAGATCGAGATACCGCTCGATCTCGTGCTCATCTTCTCGCATAACGACTCCAATGTTGAAGACGAAGCCATAGCGGCTAAACTCGGCGGGCCAACCGGGGCTGGTAACGTGTCCGGCCCGATGGCGCGCTCCGCTGGCGGCGACAAGCAACGCAAGCTGCCACGAGTGGCTATGAAACTCGTTGATGGTCAGGTCGTACGCCGTTTCGCGAAGCTCACGGATGCGAGCCATCCACGAGCGCGGACCAGCCGAGTAAGGCAGGTTGTACACGTTATCAAACAGACCCGACCCCGCGATCACTTCTTCGCAGCCGGTCTTGTTCCCAACTTGGAGGTCGATTCTTGCACCGGGATACCGCTCGCGTAGAAGCCTCAGCGCGGGTGTGTACATGATGAAGTTACCAAGGCCGTGATATGCAAAGACCAGAATGCGAGAGACCTGCTCGGGAACAAGATCAACGCGCGGTTGGGTGGCAAGGCAGACCTTGAGCAGCGACTCGGCCGGGACTCTGATCGCCCGCTTCAGCATTTGAATTGCGCGTGACTTCATTGTTTTTCGGTCTGCTCATCCTTCGCAGTCACTAGCCAATGTACCCAAGCCTCTTCAATCGCTCGATTATCTCTTCGTTCTCCTCGGGCAGAAACTTCACTTCGATATTGGGGTCCGCGTTTGTCTCTGAGGTCAGAGTGATCGGATTCGCGCTGAGGTATTCGTTTGAGATCATGTCGGTCAGGACTTGGCCGTCCATATCAGCGGGAAGCGGCTGACCGGTCAGGTAAAGCAGCGTTGGAGTGACGTCCACGATCCGCGCGGTGCTTGCGCGGGTTGCGGACTTGACCGCGCCGCCGTTGGCTATCAGGACTCCGTGCATGCGATGACAACCAGAAATGCCGAACGCGTCGACCATGAACTTGTTAGAAGTGAAGTCGGCGTTGCCAAGCGCCAGGTAGCGCATGTCTCGCGGCAGGAACGCGACGTCCGGCGCGTCCGAGACCCGCGGCCCATGGTAGATCTGCTCGCGGCGAAATACCTTGTCCGCCCACCGCTCTCCGGTCGCGGGGTCCTTCAACCCGTTCAACCTTGCTACTATGGCTTCACATACCGAATCGTATTCACTCGCCGGGACCGCACCGTTAGGCTCGCGACCCTCGAGGTTGATATATATCTGTCCGTAGTTTCCCTTCGAAAATGCTGCCGTCCGCTTCCAGTCGACATCGTTGAACGAGAGAAACAGCTTGCTCAACAAGTTTGACGCGCCGGGCTGATTGCTGACACCTCGAGAAGGCCGCAACGCTCCGAGCGGAAGCTTCTTGATCAGCTTGAACGCGAGCTCGGGAGTCAGCCCTAGATTAAACATCGTCCGTTTGATGCGCGTCAGTGCATCGCGTTTCAGCTTGAGGAAGCCTTCCTGCAACAGCCAGATGTTAAATGAGCAGTACTTGTGCGCGGGGCCGAAGCCGTGATCCGAAGCCACACATATGATGGCGTCTTTACCGGCCAGCTCGACAAGGCGTCCGACTATTTCGTCGACGCGATCGAAGTAGTCGTATACCCGTTCGCGATAGCGACGCGCTTCCTCGGGGTCGTGCCGAGGATGGGCCTCGTCGATGATGTGCCACAACTCGTGTTGAATCCTGTCCGTGCCCCAGAAGTACTGAAAGAACGCATCCCATTCGTACCGAGTCATCAAGTACTCGGTGACCTTCGCCTTGTATTCAAGCTCGTCGAACAACTCCTCCAGCACACCTTCGACGTTTCCCTTTGCGTAGGTCTGCGACAAGTGCAAGCGGTAAGGGCCGAACCTCTCTTCAAGCTCCGAGAGCAACGAGGACGGATAGGTAAAGTCCGTGCGGCCACGCGGCGTCATAAAGTCGGCGATCATCAGTCCGTTTACCTCGCGAGGCGGATAGGTGCACGGGAAATTGTGGACCACGACTCGCTCGCCCGCGTCTGAAAGCAGATCCCATATCGCGCTCCCTTGTCGGAACGAGGCATTCACCGCAAGCTGACGCTTTGAGGCGTGATCAAGCCTGACGAACTCGAAGATGCCGTGCTTCCCCGGGTTCTTTCCGGTCATGAACGACGACCAGGCGACAGCGGTTATAGGAGGAAAAGTGGTTTCGAGGTCGGCTCGGGCCCCTCCCGCGATCAGTCGTGCGAGGTTCTTCAAATGGCCGTCTTCAATCAACGGATCCAAAACGTTGAATGACGCTCCGTCCAGACCTATGACTAGCAGTTTCTTCTTCATGATGCTCGGTGAAGCCTATGACTATACTTGGCCGTGCGGCGTTTGTTCAACCGAGGGTAGTGAGGTCCTACGCATGCAGATCTGCACTATCATGAAATCGCCCTCTATTTCTTGATGCGACTTCCAGCGACTTGCGAAGCGCTCATTCAGCCCGGACCATTCCGCGGTTTCGAACAAGAAGAAGTAAGGCTGACATTTCAGTGGTTTCCGCGTAAGCAGGAGATCCTGACGGGCCTGCCGTTGTTGCCTCAGTTTTTGCAATCTACTGTTCAAGCCTTGCCTGAATCGGCGCAGCACGTTGTTCAGGGGCAGCACCCAAGGCCGGCAGCGTCAGAGATTCTGCTTTCTTAAAAAGTACTCATAGACGCCGTTGTTCCGAACTTCATACTCGTTCTCAATCCATGTCTTGAATTCATGCCCGCGATCCACATTCTTCAGGCGGGCCAGGACGACAATTTTCGGCCGCTTGTCTTTCAAGCTTGCGAACCAGCTTGCGAACCCTCCAGGCTCAACCCGATCCATGAAGGTGTCCTTTCCCCGATCAAGCAAAACGTGTCTCTCGGCGTTTCTTAGCCCTGACAAAACAAGTAGCTGTACGTTTCCGTGCGCATAAACCTTATCACCCGGAGCGAGATGGGATGTGATTTCCCTGGCAGCCAGAATTTGCTCTTCCAGATGAGGCCCGTTTAGCTGATAAGCAAATGCGGATGCCGCGTCATTGAATGAGATCCAGCACAGGATCAAAACATAGCTCGTTTGCTTAATGACCGGATGTGCCGGCCGGCGCATTAACTGGAAGAGGAGATCGGCTATCGAGTCCAGCGACTGTATGATCGCAACCGCAGCAAAGATCGCTACATAGGGTAGCAGTGGAATGAGATCGTCCGGGCCCTGGATATTGATCATGCAGAATAGGAGATAAATGAGCGCGGAGAGCAAAATAGTGTCGCGTGAGATCGAATCCGGAGACAAACGCGTTCGGCGTTCTCTGAAGCGAATTGCTTCGAGCAAGAGGCTCAGGAGGAAGCCGATTGCTGCGAGGACAAACCATAGGCGCTGATCCGTATACGCTTGCGAGATATCTCTGTCCAGTGTCCGGACGAAGCCCGAAAGTGTCCTTAATCCACGGGGGGCGTAAACCGAGAAATTGAAGAGTATCGTCCAATGGTAGAAGTCCCTTAGTGCCCCGAGCAGAAAAAGGTGTAGAAGCAGGAGGAAAAGCGGAAGTGCGGCGCCCGCAAGTGTTCGTGTTGCTTCTTTGCTGAATGGTCTGGTTAGCAAATGCGATGAGGCTAGAAACGCCACACCCACATATAAGAGACCCGGTTGCCAAGTCAACGCCGCCAGCATTCCGAATAGCCCTGAAAGCAGTGATTTCTTTGATTGAATTGCCCATAGACAGCTTAGCCCGAAAGCGACAACGAGAGTCTTTGGCTCGATTCCGGCGGAATTGGAGATTGAGAAATGCTCAAATGAGAGCATAATGGCCGCCGCCATCACGGCCGTTACCTTATTGAAGGAACGGCTCGCCACCAAAAACACAAGCCCCACGGCGATCGACGAGACCAAAAGCCAGGCGACCCTTATGGCCAGGACATCCTGAATTCCAAACGGGCGAGCTATCAGGAGAACTGCTGCGCCTATGTAAGCCGAAAACGGAGTCTTGATATCTACGACATCGCGATAGGGCGCTCCTCCCCGGGCGATCTCCTGAGCAAAGTAATCCCAGATCGACCTGTCCTGGCCGCAGGGCTGCCGCCAGAACTGATACTGGCAGTAAAAGGCAACGGAAAGGACTACTAGAGCCCAGAATATCCTTCGGTCCGTAAAAAGCGATGCGATTCGCTGGACTGGAACAGGGGTCGAAACCCGCTTTGCAGGGGTGTCAGACAGCGAGCGGTGAAAGCTGAGTGGTGAGCTTCTTAGCATTTGAATCGATGGGGAGACTGAAAAGGAGGCTCACGGTCTCTTAGAGATCGGCGCCGGCGAGCCGAATCCTCACCGGCGGTGCAACCTCCGTGTCCGCCTACGATTGATGGCGACCCCGCCAGGTGCCTCGTTATGTTTCGAGACGTGGCTGTTATTCTACTTTCCGCCCAAAGCCACAGGTATTCTCAGTGAATCCGATTTGTTAAGCAACACTCACTGTTAAGCAACACTCACTTGTGCGAGCTGAGCGGCTACATGTAGACTTCGTCGCGCAGCAATAATTTGATGCGTGAAGCTACTTGAAAAATGAGTCAGGACGAAATCAGGTTCGATCGCCACTTCATCGCGGTGTGGCGCGCTAAATGGCTGATCATTGTCATCGTATCGCTGGCAACGGCCGTCACGTGGTGGGTTGGGCAAAGACAGCCCACACTCCACGGCGCCACCGCTCTCGTCAAGAACGGACGCGTATGGAAAGAGCCGCTTGAAGACCCTTATATAACCGAGACGGCAGTGAACAGCGCAGGCTTCTATCACGAGCTGGCCGCCAGGATTGGCGGCACGCCTTCTTATCTGAAAGGGCGTATTCGCGCCGAAGTCGTCGTAGCCGGCACGCAAAGAGCCCGCTATCCCATCCTCGTCAAGGTTGCTTCGACTGCCGAGAGCGGGGATGAAGCGGTGAGACTCGCCCGGGCTGTCACTGACGAAATCATCGCACGCCATCAGAAGCTCTTTGACGAAGCCCTGTCGAATTATCGGGAACGCGAACGGTTGATCGAGGCTCAGTTGAAAGAACCCATTGGTTCGCTGGAACTTCGGTCTAAGCTTGAACTCGAGTTGAACGAAGTGAAGACGAACAACCTGTCTCCGACCGTGACCGAGAGGACTCAACTCGTCGAGCCGATTGTTGCGGATTCAACCATGAGGCCAACCGGGTTGCGAGGCGTTGCGATCATTGCGCTCGTTTCCGCGCTCGTCTCTATTGTGGTCGCCGCGCTCGTCGGGCATTTCAAACCCACACCCTCGTAGGCTGATCCTTTTGAGAAACGTGTTCGCAATATGCCTGAAGCGATCAACGTCGGACGAGCGACCCGGATTGGTGAAGACCGCGCTTTCTGGTATGACCGCCGGACGTTGATAACAGCATGACCTTTCCCGACTCCAATAGGCTCACCCTCTTCTCCGTTCCCGGCGTCGTGCCTTCGATCATTGCGCGCTTATCCATCGAATCTCTCCTCATCCTGTGGCTTGCCACAACACCGCTGGCTTCTTTCTACCTCAGGTTTCCACAAGAGCGATCTATCCTGACCTACGACCGCGCAGTTTTCGCCCTCATTGGATTGATGTTGCTGATGAAGTGGCGGCGAATGGCCGCAAACCACCTGGATGGATTTCCGACGCCCAGTTTTCTGATTGCGACGCGGTTCGAGGTCGCGTGGGGACTGTTGGCGATTGTGGCCCTTGTGAGCGCCGTAGTCGAGGCGAACAATTTCACCTATGCGACGAAGATTGCGGTTGATTCCTTTTGCCTGCCGCTTCTAGCGTTCCACGTCGCGAGGCATCATATGGATGTGCGGAAAAGGGCTGGCGCGTTAGCATTATCCCTGATCTGGCTGGCGTGGTTTTTGTTTGCAACCGGAGCATTCGAGTTCGTGACGGGCGTGAATCTTTTTCCGTACAAAGGGTCCGAACTGCTTCGCGAAGGCGAGCGACGAGTGAATGGCCCGTTTGCCGCTGATTCATCCTATGCCATCATCTGTTTACTTATCGCTTTGTTCTCGCTCGTGATGCCGCGTGTTCTCCGGCTTAGATTTGATACAAGCGGGCGCCTGGTATACGCGGGCGCGCTGGCGACGGGCGTGGTGGCTGCGCTGCTGCCGCTTTTTCGTTCGGTCGCGCTTGCGCTCATAATCTGCTGGGCGATTGTCGAGATTGGCTTAGCGAAACAGAGAGCGGCTGAAGGCACAGATGGAGATCAAGAGAACATGGATGTGTCTTCCGTTTTGCCTTCCTCCTTACGCGCCGATTCGTTGACTCAGACGCGGCTGATCGTCTTTGTCGTGTTAGCGGTGGCGGTGGTTGTGGCTCAGATCCTGCCCGGCACAGTTCGCTTTGAAAGCAGGCTCGCCGATCCACGCAACGTTTACGGCAGGCTTGCAACCTGGCAGGCGGGCGCGGAATTGGCGCTCGAGAACCCACTGTTCGGTGTCGGCCTGACAAACTACACCGATTACTACAACCAAAGATACAACCCGTCCGGCGAAACTGAAGAATTTTTCCTGGATACCCGGGCGGCTGATAGCCCGCATTCCAATCCGCTCTGGATCGTCGCTGAGCTGGGAATGATAGGATCTGTTCTTTACCTCGCGGCGAACGCTTACATGCTTCTACTCGGCTATCGGGCGCTCAAAAAAGCAGGCGATGAAAGGCAGCGCGCCGCGGCAATCGGTTATCTGGCGCTCGTGCTGGCGTACTGGATACCGGGACTAACGCTGGCCAGCGGATCATATTCGGATTTGAACCTCTACTTCTTTTTCATGCTGGGGGCCTTATCAAACAGGCCGCTCCGGCCCGACATCGAGCGCTCGATAAGCCACGGCATCCGCGGGGATGGTCACTAACGATCATCTTTCCTGACATAGTAGGAGAAAAGCCGGGTTGCGCGAGGTTCGTACTCGGCATCTGCCCAATCCTGAAGGTCTTGTTTGTGTTTTACCTTTCCAAGCCGCGACAAAGCGACCACCTTCGGACGCTCGCTCTTCAGCCGTTCAAACCAGCCCTCGAAACCACCCGGCTCAGCCGTGTTCAAGTACGTATCCTTGCCGCGTTCCAGAAAAACATACTTGCTTGCATTGGTGAGTCCTGAAAGAACAAGTATCTCGGTTTGGCCGTGCACAAATATCTTGTCTTCGGGTTTCAGTAGCGACGTGATTTCCGCAACCGCTGAATCCTGGTCCTTAAGAGTCGGAGAAACTCGCTTCGAGGTGAAAGCATCTGCCACACTGAAGAACACAACCGCCACCAGAACGGCGGCGAAGCTTGCGTGCTCAAGCGCGCCGGCGCCCGGTTTTGGCAACGCCCGCCGAAGAAGCTGCGTCGTTTGATCAATCGCCAAAACCAACGCAATCGCGGCAAACACTCCAACGAATGGCAGTAAAGGAATGAGGTCTGGCCCGCCTTGCAGGCTTATAAGACAAAAAAAGAAATAAACCGATGGCGCGATGATGATTGCGTGGCCCGGCGCCGCCTCACGCAAGTAGCTAATGCCGCGCCGGCGAGCGCGCTTCAGCTCCGCAAACAGCGCAACGATGATTCCGGCAGCAGCAAGATAGAAGTACAGCCGGTCCTGCCGATAGGGCCTTTGAACCAGCTCCCCGAAGCGTCCCAGGGCGCGCGAAATGGACCGCACTCCGCCCGGTCCGTAAAGCGTGAGATTATAGTGGACGCCCCACTGGTAGAACTCCTGGAGCGCGCCTGCTAACCAAAAGTATGCAAGCAGCAGCGCTAACGGGACAGTCGCACCCACCAGTGAGCGGGCTACTTTCCAGTCGCGCCAGTTGGTCAAATATCGTGAGAACGCAAGCACCCCCGTCCCTACGAATAGAAGACCCGGCTGCCAACTCAACGCTGACAGCATTCCAAATAGTCCCGCCCAGATAGGCTTATCCTTGCGAATCGCCCATAGTGTCAGTAGCCCAAACAGCACCATTGATGTCTTTGGTTGGATGCCTCCAGAGTTGCTCGTCCCAAAAAGATCAACCCCGAGCATGATGACGGAGGCCAAAAGCCCAACGCGCCGACTACCGGAAAAGTCGAGCCCAACCAGGAACGTGAAACCAACTGTGAGAATCGCCAGTAACAAGAAAGCGAGGCGAATAGCAATAATATCCCGCAACCCGAAATGCGGCGCTATGACGATCGCCGCTGCGCCGATGTAGGCCGAAAGCGGGGTCTTGATATCGACTACGTCCCGGTAGGGTACGCCGCCGCGTGAGATTACCTGAGCGAAATAGTCCCAGATGGCGTGGTCTTTCTCGGTCGGATGCTCCCAGAACTGAAACTGGGAGTAGACGATTACCGCCCCAGCCATCGTGATCAGAAAGAGGCGACGCCGATTGAGCCACTCAAAGCGGCTCGATTGCTCTCGGCCCCGGGTGCCCTCCTCGAGTCCAGCCGTCATTTGTTCCTGCCCGTCTCAAAAGAAGACCAGGAGATTGCGGCTATGGGCGGAAAACTCGCTCCAAGCTCAGCCACCGGTCCTTCTGGGACCAGGCCAGCCAGACCGGCGCGATGACCTCTTTCACGCGTTGGACTAAGCATGTTTACACAGGCGGCATCAATCCCGATAACCGGGAGTTTGTTGTTCATATCTTCTTATCAAGCTAAGCGTCGGATAATACTCTGGCGAGTGTTGTTTGATCAATAACCCTTGTCTGATTCTCGCGTTGTTGACAGTCCTGCCGGCGACTGACTACCATCCCGGTTCGATTCTGGACCCGAGGAAATACTGAATGCCAGATCCCAGAGCTCAGACGGTATTTGTTGAAAGCTCCGTCAAAAGCGTTACTCAGCAGCAGAAGATGGAACAGCCGCAATCGCTTCTCGTTTCACTGCGCAACTATGCGCTGACCGGCGGAGCAGCCTCGCTTTTGCTCGGTCTAGTTGAATTGGTCGATCTGAATTATCGGCTCACTCCTGTCTTCGAATCGTTTGTTGAGAGAATAATCCTCTTCGCATATTTCAGCATGAACCAGTTGGGTGGCCTGGTGATCGGACTCTTGGTCGGGCTCTTTGCCAGCGCGTTCGGTTTCTTGAGGGGGGCGTCGGAGAGAGCGCTGGCTCGAGTCATCGAAGCGCGATCGGGGAGAAGATTGTTAGCAGGCCTGTCGATTGCTGCTCTGGCGGCTTTTGCCATGAATCAGCAGCATCACATCAATCGCTACGTGATAGGGCTTCTGAGAGAAGCGGAAAAGATTCCTTTCTTGAAAGATCCTCTGCTGAATCATGAGAAGTCTGTCTCTTATCTTACCCTGATGGGACTCGTAATAGCCTGCGCGCTGGTTTGGACAACTGCCCGTGCGTCTGTGTCGATGGGCCGTCTGATAGAGGTGGGCCGGATTGTCGCGCTGGCGACGGTCATCGCTGCGGCTTACTTCATCGACTCTCGCGTTGAAGTGCCGACCTATCAGGCCACGCTGCACGTTTCTATGTTCTTGCTAAGCATGGCTCTTGCAATGGTGCTGGTCGCCACGACGCTCGCGGCACTGGCGAGCACGCGAGCGATCCGGCTCAAGAGATCGACATTGGTCGTCGCGGTTGTTGTGTTGGTTGGCGCGCTGGTCTTCACGTTCGCGAGCTTTGACAGAAACCAAAATCTCAAGACGCAGGTGTTTACTCGCACGACCCAGGCCAGGCAGCACTTCAAGCTCATTCAGTGGGCGCTGGACTTCGACCGCGACACCTACTCAGCGTTGCTTGGAGGTGGTGACGCCGACGACCGCCGCGCAGCCGTCAATCCAGGCCAGCCTGAAATAGTTGGGGACGGCATTGACAACAACTGCATCGGCGGCGACCTCACGCAAAGAGATATCGATGATTGGAAACGTGAGCACAGTGACCCGCCGGCTGCAGTCGGCGTCCCACCCCAACGGCTCAACGTGATCTTCATCTTCATCGACGCCTTGAGGGCTGATCACCTGGGCGCTTACGGCTATCACAGAAACACCAGCCCAAACATAGACCGGCTGGCTGCCCGCTCGTGCGTCTTCGATAATGCTTTCACGCCCGCGCCTAACACTTTTGAGGCGCTGCCCAAGTTCATGCAGTCCTCATATTGGGACGGTCACTTTGAGACTTGGACCGAAGCCCTCGCCCGCAACGGCTACAATGCGCTGCTTTTTCCGCGCCGCATCACAACCCTCCGGCGACACGTGAAAGGCATGAAGGAGGCGCATGAATTCAAGGCGAAAGAGTTGGCTACGACGATTGATGTGGCTATCGACCTGTTAGGCAGCGCGCCATCGGACCGGCCCTTTTGCGCTTACCTGTACGCGACTGACCCACACAGACGCTACATCAGACACGAGAAGTTCGACTTCGGCGCCTCCATGGTAGATCTATATGATGGCGAGATAGCCGCAACCGATTTTCAATTTGGCAGGCTATTCGATTGGATGCAGCAAACCGGAAGAACTAAGGACACGATGATAGTCATCATGGCCGATCACGGCGAATCACTCGGCGAGCGAGGCGTGTACAAGCATTCTTCGCAGCTCTATAACGAACAAGCGCGCGTACCTATCATTATCTACGTACCTGGACTAGCTCCACGGCGCATCACGGACTACGTAAGCACTGTTGATCTGGGCGCGACGATTCTGAGTGCCGCGGGAATTCCCCGACCCACTGGGTACGCTGGAGTAAGTTTGTTGCCGCTGATGCGCGGTGAAGCGTTCACTCATCCTCCCGTCTATGGCGAGCAGGTCCTCAAACAGGACTCGCCTTATGTGCGGCCGCAACAGAATGTTCACCCGGAGAGCCGAAAGTATATGGTTATCACTCAGGACGGATACAAGCTCATATACAATCGGAATTCCTACAGTTTTGAGTTGTTCGACCTCAATAGCGATCCGCGAGAAGAGCGCAACCTCTATGATCGCCTGCCCGCGAAGGCCGAAGAAATGAAGCGCCTGCTGGGTCGGTTCATCGACATACTGTGGGTGAGCCGGCCGTGGGACGCGGATGAAAGCCAATACTTCTACCGAGGGGCACAGGGCGATGATGATGAGATGTAACCGCTTAGATGATGGTACGCTTTGGACTGATGGTCGTCGGGTTCGTTCCGCCTGGTTTTTGCCTTGTTGACAGTCCTGCCGGCAACTTACTACCATCCCCGTTCGATCCTGAAGCGGAGGAGACTGGGTTGTTAGATGCCGGGGCTCGGACTGAGTGGGCTGAAAGTTCCCTCCAAGATATCCCTCAGCCAAACAAAACGGAAACACACGCATCGCCGCCGGTGTCAGTGACGACTTATGCGCTGGCCGGCGGGGCTGCTTACTTGCTGCTCAGCGTCATAGAATGGGTGGATCTGAATATTCAGCTCACGCCCCATTTCGATTCCTTCCTGGAGAGGGCGATCCTTTCCGCCTATCTGAGCGTCAATATCCTGGTGGGGCTGGTTGTTGGCTTGCTTGCCGGTCTTTTCGCGCATGCTGCCGCGTTTTCTAAAAGCAACGCCCAGAGGGCACTGGCGAGAGGTGATAAGCCGAGTACGTTGCACCGCCTGGTTGCCTGGTCGGCGGTCGCCGCGGCTGCTGCGATTCTCTTGAACCAGCAACCGCACATCAACGGATACGTTATCGGTCTGATAAGGGAAGCGGAGAAGTTCTCGTCGTTAAGGACTACTCTGTTGAATCACGAGCGCTCGGCGTCTTACTTGATTGTGATGGCGTTGGTAGTCACTTGCACACTTGTTTGGACTGCGGTTCGCTCGTCGCATTCACTGAACAACCGGGTAAGGCTAGGATGCCTGGTGAGCCTGGCCGGGTTGATTGCCGTCGCTTACTACATCGACTCGCGGGTCGAGCGTCAGCTTTACGAGTACACATTTCATCGCACGATGTACTTGCTCAACATCGGGCTGGCGATGGCTGCAGCCGGCATACTCCTGCCATTTTTTCGAGTGCGACGAATCGGGAAGACGGCCACTGTGGTGGCGGCCGTCGCGCTGGTTTTGTTGCTGGCTTTCACGTTTGTACATTTTGGGAAGAACCAGAGTATCAAGACTCACCTCTTCTACCGGGCGACCCAGGCAAAGCAGAATCTCAAGCTGGTATGGTGGGCGTTGGATTTCGATCGCGACGGCTACTCGGCGGTTCTCGACGGCGGAGATGGTGATGACTCCCGCAGCGACATCAATCCCGGACAGTTAGAAGTCGTCGGTGACGGCGTTGACAACAACGGGATTGGCGGCTCTCTCACGCAGCAAGATGTCGATGAATGGAGAACGCAGCATGACTTACTCGGGCCGAACGTACCAGCGGCAGCCGGACCGTTTAACGTCGTGTTCGTTTTCATAGACACAGTCAGGGCTGACCACCTGAGCGCTTATGGCTACGGGCGAGAGACGAGTCCCAACCTTGACAGGTTGGGGGCCCGCGCAACCGTTTTCGAGAACGCATTCAGTCCGTCACCCAGGACTTCTGAAGCGGTGCCAAAGTTCATGCAGTCATGCTACTGGGATGGACATCTGGAGAGCTGGACCCAGGTGCTGACTCGAAACGGGTACGACACCAAGCTGTTTCCGGGCCGTCGCTCCTGGTCCCGGTACAAGAAATGGATGCCCGTAGTTAAAAAGGCCCAGGGCAAGCCGCTCGAACAAAACATCGACGTTGCGATCGAGGTGCTTGCCGGCGCTCCGGCAAACCGCCCGTTCTGTGCTTTCGTCTATGTGCCTGATCCGCATAGGCCGTATGTGAAGCGTGACGAGTTCTACTACGGAGCCTCCCTGGCTGACCTCTATGACGGCGAGTTGCGCTATACCGATTCTCACCTGGGACGGTTGTTTGATTGGATGGAAAAAGCCGGCCGATTCGACGACACGATAGTTGTCATCATGTCGGATCACGGAGAATCGTTAGGCGAGCGCGGCGTCAACTGGCACTCAACGCAACTCTACAGCGAGCAGGTGCATGTGCCAATGATCGTCTACATCCCTCACCAGACGCCGCGCCGGGTCGCCGACTACGTCAGTACCATTGATCTCGGCTCAACCATTCTGGGTGCGGTTGGAATAGAGCGACCGAAACAGTACGTAGGAGTCAACTTGATGCCCTGGATTCGCGGCGACGGATTGACTCGTCCTCCGGTTTTCGGAGAGCAAACAAGCCAGGAGGTCTCTCAGTTCGTGCGCCTGGACCAACAGGTGCACCCTGAAAGCAAGAAATACATGACGATCACTCAGGATGGGTACAAGCTCATCTACAACCGCGACGTCAACAGTTTTGAACTGTATGATCTCAAGAACGATCCGCCGGAACAGCACAATCTATATGATCGCTTTCCTGAGAAGGCGCAGATGCTAAGGGAGCTGGTGGGCCGATTTGTAGACATTGTGACGGCGAGCAGGCCGGCGGAGGCCGATGAGGGGCGTTACTCTCGGGTGGGCGGTCGAGACGGGGATAAAGTCGAAGAGTAGCTACCCACCCAGGACCGGCCTGGAAACTCAGAAATCGTCGCCCGGTCCGGCAGACGAGACGTTTTTTTCCAAGCCGACGACCTTTCTAAGCCCAATGATTTCCTCCCGGCCGATCTCTCTACTGACCACCAACCCCGCCAGATATGCTAACGAAGCTCCAACAAGCTGGACGATTATGAGAAGCTTCGATGCCGGAGTAACCAACACCGATATGCAGTACACCAGCGCGGCGCACCCGGCAATCCTGAGCGCTGATAACGCCGGCACCAAAGGGCCGAATCTCGACCACAGGTAAGCGCCGCCTGTCAGCGTCCCCGCCAACATGGCGACAGTCGTCGACACGGCCGCACCTCGCAACCCGTATGTGGGAATCAAGAGCGCATTCAGCACCGCCGAGGTCGCAAGTGTCACGCATCCGACCAACAGCGAGATAGCCGGGCGTCCGCTCGCGGAAATGATTGTCGTCATTACTGCCAGCAACCCGAATAGCAGCATGCCGAGCGCGAGAATGCTCAACGCCGGCGTCCCAGCCTGATACGGCTCCGGGTACATCACCTGTAATACTTCGCTCGCATTGGCTGAAAACAACGTCGCCGCCAAAGCCATCATCATGAGCGTGTAGCGAAGCGTGTTTGTGATGTAGAGCCGCGTCCTGGCCCGCTCGCTGACGAATGTCGCGTGCGAGATCAATGGAAATATCACGAATGTAATGGAAATGATCATTTGATAGGTGAGGTTCGCAACGGCTGTGGCGGCGCTATAGTATGCGGCGTTCTGACTCGCCTCTATCGCATCAGAAGAGGAAAGCGCCTTGATCAATATCAGGTCCACTTTTTGGAGCAGGTTGAGCACGAACGTGAAGAGAAAGAGAATACCCTGAAACTTCAGCAGATCGCCGGCCCGCACCTTCCCTCCCCCCTCGCCTTTCCCGGCCACCATCGCCGACACACCGAGGACGCAGGCGGCGGCTAACACAAATCCGCCGATGCCTCCCGACACTCCATAGCCGAGCCAGACCAGCAAGACTATCAAGCCAAGTTTGAGAGTCGAGTAGGTGATATCCAACGCAGCCTGGGTGAGGAATTTTCTTCGGCCGTTGAAGTAACCGGTAAAGACCGCATAGAACGAATAAGAGAGCGGGATTAGCGAAGCCAGCCGCAAGTAGGGTATGAGTCGCGGGTCGTGCAGATAATCGGCGATTACCGGCGCGAGAAGAAAGAACCCCAGCGAGCTGCAGCCACCTACCAGTATTTGTAACCGAAGCGCGGTTGTCTTGACCGAGTCGGCTTTCTCCGGCTGTTCGGACACGTGCTTCGAAACGCTTTGATAGGTGCCGGTGATGATGACCGCATTGACGATCGATACTATGTTGACAACGATCTGGTACAGGCCGAATTGATCGACCCCCATCAGGCGCGGCAGCGTGAAATGAATCGCGGCGCCGCTCACCATAAACCACAGCTTGCCAGCAGTGATGTAGACAGTGCCGCGGCCGGCGACCCTCGCAATATCATGCGCCGGCTTGTCCGGGGTCACACTCTTGATCGTAGATATTGGGTTCATTTGTCTTGAGAACGCTGCTGACGATCTCACAGAATCGCGGTCCTGTTTGCGACCACGAGAGTGTGGCGGCGGTCAGCCGCGCATTGGCGGAGATCCGTTTCCGCAGCGCGGAATCATTCAGCACCAGCTTCAGTTTGGAGGTGAGCATAGAATCGTCGCCCGGGTCGAATAGCAGGCCGTTCTCACCATCATCAATCAACTCTGCCAGACCGCCGGCTCGGGCGGCGATCACCGGCCGTCCCGCAGTCAGAGCCTCCAAACATACCAGCGGCATTCCTTCGGTTCGGCTGTCCGGCAAGACACGGGAAGGAATTACAACGGCATCCGTGCACACAAACAATTCATCCCGCTCGGCCGCTGATACCCGGCCCAGGAATTTCGCTTTGACCGCCAGTTGGCGCGCCATGGTTTCAAGCTCGCACCTGAGAGGCCCATCACCCGCCACCAGCAACTCGAGATGCTCAAGCCCCCGCATTGCTTTAAGGAGCACGTCGAGCCCCTTGATCTCGGTGAGTCTCCCAATAAAAAGAATCGTCCTGTGATCGTGTCGCCGGCGGCCGCCCTGAAACTCCGGCGTCGAGCTTATCGATTCAAGGGTCGCGGCCGAAGCGGGCCGCTGGTGGACACCCATCGGTACCACATCGACTCTTTCGGCAGCGCCGGGGCACAGCGCCACGAGCTTCCTGCTCAGGTCATCGCTCACGGTGATGATCCGGCCGCTGGCACTCACCACAAAGCGGGCAACCAGACGTCCTCCGCGCAGCCGCCCAAGAAGATGAAGCGCTCCTGAGTGCTCGACCAGGACCTGGGGTTTGCCGAGCAATCTGGAGATTACCCCACCCACTAGCCCGGAAGGCGCAAGCCAGTGCGAGCAAATCACGTCCGCTCTCAGTGCTAGCCTCAAGGCCGTGAGAAAAAAACAAGCGAGCGACAGGCACGAACCGAGCGTCACCAGCGGACCCCGTGAAAGCAAATCATTGAGGTCTTCGCTTGCCTGCAACGCTTTAGGTACGGCGGGCGACCGAGCAAGCGAAAAGGCATCCGGCGGCCATTTGCCGGCATCACGATCCGGGAGCGTTAAGACCTGCACCTCGAACTCAGATGAAAGACTTCGAGCGAACTCGCGTATGTAACCGCAGGTTTCATCTTCCGGCCTCCGCGGAAATGAGCTGGTTAGCATCAAAAGGCGTGGCTTGCGTTGCTTGTTCAAGCTCATACTCCTTCGTCTCCGGCGAATACCCCAACGGCAGTTGCGGGATCGTTCAAGTCCAGCCTACAACGAGACACGGAATTGTTCGCGTGCCTTTCCGCACCTGCTAGCGCCTATCGAAAATCGCGATGTCTGCCACGCTGCCGATGTGATCATAGTTCGAAGTCACGCACTCGCGAACACGAACGTCACGCAGGCCGTCTTGCAGAATGACCAGCTTGGGTGTCCGCTGGGCAATCTGGTCCAGCACCAACTCCCGGTCGCGATCCTCGACGCCAACAGAGCGCCACCAGACAAATCGCGTTGGATTGCGCCGGTTCGTGAGGAAATACAAGCCCGTGCCCCACTGGTCGAATGAGAAGATGTAGTCACCCGCCGCACTATTGCTTTTGATGATCTCCGCAAGTCCGTTAATAAACTCAGCTTGCTCCCTCCCGACAAGAATGCCCTCAGCTCGATCAAGTGCGACGGGCGCGCTGTCGACAAAGCGAAACGACGAATCGAAGTGGGGCCGCCACGTGTCCTTGACGCCCACGGCGAGCAGGAACGTCAGTGGGATCGACGCGCAAAGCGAAGCGGCACGACCCGGCGACCGCAAACGCCCCTGAAAGTATGCCGTCAATGTGGGCACGCTACGCGCAATCAAGAGCAGAGCCAGAAGGAATATCACCGGTAGCAGACGAACCAGATGAAAATAGTCGGCTCGGGGATACATCTCCACATAAGCCCCAAGCGCGAACAAAGTGACAATGGCAACGGGCGCTATGCGCCGCCACAACTCCCTTGCAGTCGCGCGGCCGTGAGCGCTTTGCCTGAATTGGCGAACCGCCAACAATCCGGCGATCGCAAACAACAGCGGCGGCACATAAGCCACCAGGGCTGTTCCTGAATCTTTGATAATGTAAGCGCGACCAGGGATCAACACTATCGCAGAGCCAATTGCGATCAAGAGGACCAGGTAAATCTCGAACCATCGGGACGCCTTATGAAGCACTACCAGACCGAATGCTAACGCCAACGCCGATGCGACCACCGCGGGTGCGACGAGCAGGGGCTGTGGCAGTCCGACTGCCCTCTCTTCGCTGTACTCGCCGGCGTGACGCAAGAAATGATTGATCATCGCGGCCAGCGCGCCCTGCTGCGCGAGATAGACTGCCAGCCCGCCGGCGACGACCCCGAAACCCGCCCAGTAGAAAATAGACATTCGAGTGGCAGCAATAACTCGGCGCACGAACGTCCCGTCGTCGCTCCGTTGAATCAACTCTCTAATCACCACGATCAGCGTGCCTGTCCCCAGCAGCGCGACGCCTACGTTGTACTTGAATACAAATACAAGCCCGACTGAAACACCACTCAAAAAAAGCCACGCCCTCCCACCGCTCTTATCAAAGCTGAGCATGAAGTTGAGCCCGAGCAGCACAAACAACATCGAGTATTGAGTCGGGACGACTCCGTAAATGTACTTATAACCGAGCCAGCCAAGCGTCAGCGCTACCGGGACCAACGCGGCCCAGTGTGAAGTCAGTCGCCGGGCAAGCCAGAACACTGCAAGCAGCGTTGCCAGCTTGAAGACCAACAGACCGCCGTTAACGGTCATCAATGTCGCGCCAAACACCCTCATCAGGAGCGCGTTCACCCATAGCGTTCCCGGGGTGTAGTTGTAGAGGAAGTCGCGATACGGAACCTCGCCTGCGAGCACCCGCTCGGCGGGTGACACGCTGTAGCCGATCACCGAGAGCCAGATCCCTCGCCGGAGAAAGAGGCCGTAAACAGCCGCTCCCGCGATGACCGTTATTGCGAACGACACGATTTGTTGCCAATTACGACTTTGATCTGTTGCGGGGGCGATCTCAGTGTTTGACATTCACGAGACTCTGGCGAAACCGGACTCAATGCCGTCTGCGACCTGGAATTGTTTTACGCTTCTATTCGACTGAACCGGTCTCGCCCTCCGGGACCAGCGGCGGCGGCGACCAGAACAACCTTCTATGCAGGTAACTCCTGGCGATCAGGTAGAAGATCACGGGAACCGATGTCAACGGGTTGATTCCCGACACCTCGTCGTCGTAGACGGTGCTGACCGGTACGCTGTCTATCGTTAGACCGACGCGGCAAGCCTCAAAGAGCATCTCGTTGGGGAAACCGTATCGGTCATAGAGTTCTTCGAACCGCATCCGGTTGAGCGCGGCGCGGCGAATCACCGTATATCCGCACTGCGCATCAAGCAGGCCAGCATAACCAGCCGCTCGGCGGGTAAACCAGCTCAGCACACAGTTGCCTATGTAGCGCCCAATCGGCATCGAGCAAATCGTCTTGGAATCAAGAAACCGATTGCCCTTCACATAATCGGCGCCAGCCATCGCCCGGTCGAGCAAACGATCGAGGTCACAGCCGTCCATCTGCCCGTCGCCATCCATCACTGCTATCAAGTCGGCGCCAGCTCCGATGCTGTGCCGGTAGCCGGTCTTGGTCGCTGCACCGACTCCTCGATTGCGTGGATGGCGCAATATGACCAACCTGGGATCCCGGATCTCGGAAAGCCTGAGACGGGTCGTGTCGCTGCTGCCGTCATCAACCGCAACGATCGAGTCAACAAACGGAGGAACACGCGCGATCGCTCGATTGAGGTGTTTCTCCTCGTTGTGCATCGGCATCACGACTGACACGCGGTGATCTTTATACATTCGGTTCCTCTTATGCGCGCGCGTGCCGCCTCAATCCTCGGCGCTCGGGGTACCACGCGGCTCGGAATCAATGCTCCTTTTCCAGAATCACCATCCTGCCGATTACCTCAGTCTGCCGGAAGTCACTCTTCAAATAATCAAGCAGCGGCTGGTAGCGCTCGGCTGCGAGAGCCCGATCGCTAGTCACCACCAGCCGAACGTTGTTCTGCCTAATGCTTTCAAGCGTTCTCACGCGCTCAGGATCGTTTGTGCCCGCGCCGTTCCATAGCATCGCTCGCGTCGGGCTGTTTCGCGCCGCAAGAAAATAGTAGTTGGTCGCCTCCAGAGCGTGGGCAAAGAAAAAGCCGTCCTCCGGCACTCGTTCGCGAATAAGCGCCACTATGGAGTCCATCTCAGAGGCTTGCTTTTGCGGAAAGTAAACACCCCGAGCGCGGTCGAAAGCAGGCTCGATGATGGCCTTCGCAATTAGCGAGAATCCGCCCCCACGACTCAAGTATCTCGGCACAACCAGCTTTAGAGCCAGAACAAACATCACGATCATCACGACAACGAACGCAAGACGGCCCTGCCTTCGAATCAGCGGCTTCCAACCGGGAACAACCGTCGCGTCTGGCGCGAGTCTCAACCGATCGAACAAAAAGACTGCCAACACGAACGCGATCGGCAACGAGCCGATAATCAATCCTCGAACTGATCGCGGAAACGACTCGAGGAACATGGCTATTGAAAACAGACTCAACACCAGCAGCGCCGCCCGGTCTCTGCTCGCCGCTTCGTAGCCACGACGGCGAAAGTAAGCCCATCCGGCCCACGCGAACAGCGGCGGCTGAAACCAGAAAAGTAAGTTGTCAACGGCTGCGCCGGGCAAGAGCGTCGCGCAGACGACTGCTCCAAGAATAACGCCCGTAGAGATTTCTGGCTTGAGCCTGGTGAATCGACTATCGAGATATGCCGCGGCTGCAAGCGCCCCGACTATTCCAACCGCAACGATCAGGACGTGTTTTGGAAGAGGATACCCGGTCAGCTTGAGTCGAATGTGCGAAGCCGGAGATGTGACAAAAGTCGAGATCATCGGTCCCAAAGCGTCATGCTGTAGAAGATAAACAACCAGCGCCGCGGCGGGCATAGCAATGCCAAGCAACGCTGCAAGCACAGCCTTTCGGTTTCGCCTTGCACACGAAGCCAGAAACCCGGGCGCGTTCCTGAGCTTGTCGGGGAGCGCTTCCGAATCAACCAGCAATGACAACGCGAGTGCGGCGGCACAATAGACCCCGGTGTTCTGTTTGAACATTGCGAGCAGTCCGACTGCAAGCCCCGCTAGCAGGGGATCCACAAACGTCCGCCGCTCGATCCATCGGAGTGTAAAGAACACCGCTAGTAGCGCGAACAACATCTCGTGCTGGATCGGGGCGGGGCGAAACGGACCACCCGGCGCAAGCCAGACAAAAGACAACAACGCCGGAACAAGAGCGAGCCGCCAGCCCACTACGCGTCTTGCGACTACGAAAACCATCAATACAGTGAGCACCTTGAAGACAAGCACGCCTCGCAGCGAAGTCAGCAGCGACACTCCGAAAAGCTTGAAGAGCCACAGATTGTAAAACAGAATGCCCGGCGTTTGGATCATGTAAAAGTCGCGATAGACGACTTCGCCTTTTAGCATTCGCTCCGAGGGAAAAAGGTTAGAGCCGATGCCTACCGGCAGCGCGTCTTGCCTGGTGTAGATCAAACAGTATCCAGCGGCAACCAGGAGCAGCAGCGCGAGCGGTACGAGTACCTGCGACACTCCGAGGTTCGTGGTTGCGGACAGACCGCCGTCGCCGGCCCGCATTGCATCGCCGGACGAAGCAACTCGCGGCTCTGGACTTCGGGCCAGCATTCAAACCTCCGAACCCCTGAGCTCGCTTCGGCATTTTCTTTTTATCAGATTCGCGCTCAAGGTGTAGATGATGCCGCCGGCGATCGCAGTCAAATAGACCGGTGCGAACGCGAGGATCGAAAACGTCAGCGCCCGCTCGCGAGAGATGCCCACACCGGAAAACAACACGATGATCAGCCACTCGCGCACGCCCAGTCCGCCGACCGAAAGCGGCATCAACCGCAGCAGATCCACCAACGACATGAAAGCGAAGACAATCGGCAACCCAAGAGGCAAGTCCAGAGCTCGTGCAACAGCGAAACAGCCAAGACTCCACACGATCCTGACGGCCACCGAGATAACCACCGTGCGCGCGAGCATAACGCGATGCCGTCTCAGCGCGGAGATCGCTTCGAGCGTTCGCGCGGCGGCCGCCCCCGCCCGCTCGACTTTAAAGCGCCGGCCAACCGCCCTGAACAACCGCGCAAGCCGCGACGAGACGTAATCGCTCATCAACAAAGCCACCGCCACCAGGCCGAGCCCCAGGACTACCTCGACGAAATACACCGTGGCGGCGTACTGATCGAATGCGCGGCTCGACAAGGTCGCAATCAGCCCGATAAGCAGAAGCGTCAACGCGCCAACCAGCCGCTCGTAGATCAGCGTTGAAAGCACAAACGCTTTATCGCGAATTTCGCGATCGACATAGACGAGCCGGGCCAGATCGCCGCTCGCGCTTCCGCCCGGAACAAAGTTGGTGAAAAACGAACCGATCAGGTAGTAAGCAAACAAACGCCGCATTCTGACTTTATGGCCGCCGGTCTCGAGGATCGCGCTCCACCGGTAAGCCATCAACCAGGTCACCGCGAAGGACGCGGCAACTGCAAAAGGAAGATAAGCCCATCTTGTGGATTTGATGGCTTCGCTCAAGCCGCGCGCATCCGTCTTCATTAGCACAAGCGCAAGCGCACCGATGCCAATCGCAGCCTGCGCAAGCCCGCGCCAGCTCAAGCGGGCGCGCGCCGTCGACGAGCTCGCCTCGTTTACCGAGTAGTCGTGTTCTTCGCGCGTTTCCACTATTTCACCTGACGGTTGCCCCGAGGCTTCGAGTGAATGTCGATCCAGATCCGCGCGAGCTCGGCTAGCGTCGAGGGAATGTGGCTGGGCCGCACCTTGGAACGCCCGGCAGGGCGAGGATAGTGGCGCACCCCCACTTCGACCATCCGAAACCCGGAATACCGTGCCTTCGCCAGCACTTCCGCATCGACAAAAAACTTCTTCGATTCGATGGTTACCTTGTCGAACACCTCGCGGCGAAACAGCTTAAACGCGCAGTCGATGTCGCGCACTTTTATCCGGAAGGTCATTCTCACAAGCAGATTGAACCCCCAGCTTAACACGAGCCTTGTGAGCGGGTCGAAGCGGTAGATTCGGAAGCCGTTCACAATGTCCGCGTCCTCGATCAACGGAAGCAGATTCCTTATTTCGCGGACGTCGAACTGATTGTCCGAGTCGGTGTAGAAGATAAGTTGATGTCGGGCGCTGGTAAAGCCGGTCTTCAACGCGGCGGCATAACCGAGGTTGGGGCTGTGATGAAAGACTCGTATGTGCGCGGGGTCTTCGGCCGCGAGGCGGTCGGCAATTTCGGCCGTGCGGTCAGTGGAACCGTCGTCAACGATTATCACTTCCCAGTCGGTGAGACTGAGCTCGCCCAGCGCTTCGCACATTCGCCTTGTGGCTGTCTCGATGTTCTCTTCTTCGTTGAAGGCGGGAAGCACGGCTGAGATCGTTTCGAATGGCATAGTGGTGGCATTGATGCGTGAAGCGTGATGCTGCATGACGACCTGGCGCGCGCATCCGCCTCGCATCACGGATCACGCATCACGCATCACTTCTAGCCCAGGTACCCCAAACTCTTCAGCCTTTCCCGGATTTCCTCGCTCTCCTCATCGGTCATCGCGGGCGACTCGTGGGGCGCCTGGTAATCCCCCGCCGCTGCATCCGAGAGTCTGACTGGATTCTCAGCCAGATACTCCGCCGTGAACATCTGTTCCAACACCCGGCCATCCATGTCGGACGGGACCTCGACGCCGAACGAATGTAGAATCGTAGGCGCGTAGTCGATGATGTGAGCGCCTTCAACCCGCGCGCCACGCCGAAGCTCGGGACCCCGGCCCAGCATCACTCCGTGCATGCGATGATCGCCCGAGTTGCCGTAGACCGGGGTTATGAACTTGTTGGAAGTCAGGTCCAGCGTGCCCAGCGGTTTGTTAGTCATGTCAGCCGGAAGAAACTGTATGTCGGGCGCTTCCTCGATGTGCGGTCCGGTGTACAGGTCCTCGCGGCGCCAGATCGGACCAATAAGCGGCTGGCCGTTCTCCGGATCGACAAGCCCGCGAAGCCTGTCGATCACCTTGCCCATCAAGCGCTCGTACTCCGGTCCGGGCTCGACAACTCCCTTTGTCTCACGGCCCTTCAGATTGATAAAGATCTGGCCGTAGTTGCCCTTTGAAAAGGCTAGCGTGCGCGACCAATCGACGTCTTCGAGCGAAAGCATCAGGTTGTTGGCGAGCTTCATGAGCGACGAGCGGTTCGTCACTCCCACCGAAAGCCTCAAGTGCGCCAGCCCGAGTTTCATCGCCGAACGATACGCGCGATCCGGCGTCAGACCGAGCTTGAACAGCGCGCGCTTGAACCGGGTCATCGCGTCGCGCTTCAACACAAGCAAACCCTCTTCGATCAGCCACACGTTGAAGCAGAGGAACTTTTTG
The DNA here is from genome assembly GCA_049273855.1 of Blastocatellia bacterium. Classification (GTDB taxonomy): domain Bacteria; phylum Acidobacteriota; class Blastocatellia; order UBA7656; family UBA7656; genus Onstottus_B. The sequence continues at coordinate 5,477 of JBASRN010000191.1, read as the reverse complement.
ATCGGCCCGAATCCGTGATCGGAACCGATATAGACCGTGTCGTCATCGCCAACCGCGTCGAACAGTTCGCCCAGCGTCGAGTCTACTGTTTGCCAGTACTGGTGGATGCGCCCGATGTGCGCTTCGTGCTCGTTGCGATCGAAGAACGGATGCGACTCATCGAGCAAGTGCCAAAGCTCGTGTTGAAACCGGTCGGTGCTCCAGTAGTGAGTCGCAAACACATCCCAGTCGTACTGGTCCATCAGATAGCGATTGACCCTGGTCTTATATTCGAGCTCGCCAAAAAGCTGGTTCAGGATGTTATCGACTTTGCCCTTTGCGTAGACTTCGGTGATGTAGAGTTGATAAGGACCGAACTTGTTTTCGATCTCTTCGACGAGGCTTGCTGGGTGAGTGAAGTCGCGGCGGCCCCGCGGCGTGAGAAAGTCAGACACCATCAAGCCGTTGACCATCGACGGCGGATAAGTGCACGGGACGTTGGTGACGATCGCGCGTTTGCCCATTTGACCGAGCAGGTCCCAAAACGGAAGACCATCGCGCGACCGGGAACTTACGGGTGTATCGGGAAGCTCGCCACTTCCCGCGCGGCGGAGGAGAAACTCGAAGACGCCGTGCTTGCCGGGGTTCTTGCCGGTCATCCACGAGACCCACGCAGTGGGAGTGATGGGGGGAATGGTTGTTTCGAGCAGCCCGCTGACGCCTTCATCGATAAAGCGCTTGAGGCGAGGCATCAAGCCCTTGCTCATGAGAGGATCGAGCACATCGAACGTAGCACCGTCCAAGCCAATAAAAAGAACCTTTTTGGTCATAGCAAAAGAACGGGAACTATAGCTGATGGATTGAAAGCTTTTCAACCGGGCATCAAGGTTGGGTCGCGCGTTAGCCTATCTCGGACGCGGGCTATGCCAAGTGTTGTTAATATTGATCACAGACTTTGAGAGAGCTTGAATAGGTGTACTAATGGCGGTAGTATCCTGCCGCTTTTAGTACGGCTATTTCATGGTTATGCGCTTAATGAGTGTAGCGAGCGTGGTGACTTCTCTTCAGGCATGAAGTAGACTAGCAGACATGAAGCGGAGGACTGCTATGCACAATGAATTCACGGCAATCATAGAGAAAGACGAAGACTGGTTCATCGCTTACTGTCTGGAGGTTCCGGGTGCCAACGGTCAGGGCCGCACGACCGAAGAGTGTCGCGAGAATCTTGCTGAGGCTATTAAGCTGATCCTTGAAGATCGCCGAGAAGACGCTTTGCGGGGCGTTCCCCAGGATGCCATTCGAGAAACGGTTGTCTTGCAATGAAGCGTGGCTCCTTGCTGAGACACCTCCGCAAGCACGGCTGCTATCTGAAACGGGAAGGCCGTGAGCATTCTCTTTGGTGTAATCCAAAGACCGGGGAAGTTGAGGCAGTTCCTCGCCACACCGAGATATCCAACAAGCTCGTGAAGAAGATCTGTCTCGGTCTATCCGTACTTGAGATTTGACTCGCACGTGTCCGTCGTCGCGCATAACTCTGCGTGCACCGGAGCCGCGCGGGTCGTTTCTTATGACGCGGTCCTGTTCCCTGATTGTGCTCGTATCAACGCGCGGCCCGGTGACGCTGACGTCAGGCTTCAAAGAGAACGAAAGGAGATTAACCATGCGCACTTTCGCAGAGAAACCGAAGGCAACTCAGCAGACTACGTCTGCCAAGTCTACGATACCCAGTCGGGCACACTTTGGGCAAAGCCGTGAGGTGAACTCGATCCTTCACTTGCAGCGCACGATTGGAAATCAAGCGGTGCAGCGCATGTTGCAGACTAATGATGAAGAACTCGAAGTAGGATTGGCCAGCACGGCCTCACCTTGCTTCGCGCACGATTTCAGCCAGATACCGTTACATCCTAAGTCGCCGGCAAATGTTCAGGCAAAGCTAACGGTAGATCCCCCCGGAGACATTTACGAGCAGGAAGCAGATCGCGTCTCCGAACAGATCACGCACATGCCTGAACTGCAGGTACAGCGAGCTGGCGCATGCGGCGGAGGGTGCCCCAAATGCCAGACGGATCAGCCGGGCCGGGAACCTGAGAGCATGCAGACGAAGCGCGTCCAAGCCAGCGACACGGGAGAGATGGCAGTGCCGCCCACCGTCCACGAAGCATTGCGCTCCCTCGGTCAGCCGCTCGACACATCGACGCGAGAGTCTATGGAATCGCGCTTCGGTCACGACTTCAGTCAAGTGCGGGTGCATGCGGACGGGAAAGCAGCGGAGTCGGCACAGGCGGTTCAGGCGTTGGCATACACTGTGGGGAGCGATGTGGTCTTTGCAGATAGCCGGTTCTCGCCCGCGACGAACGAAGGCAAGAAACTCCTGGCGCATGAGTTGACGCATGTAGTGCAGCAAAGCAAGGGAACAAAGGCAATCCAGCGTGCGCCGGACAAGAATTGGCATGTCCCGACTACTTTATCGCTGAATCCTGAATCCGAACAGCCCGGCTACCAGTCGACATTAAATGCCGATGCGCAAAAGTCCTTGGATGACAAAAGAGAAAAGGACGAAGAGCTTGAAAGGAATATTCAAAATGCCCGGGCACTATTCCGAGCCCACCACTCCGGTCATGATGAGGACGTGTTAGACACTATCGATGCTGCGCTCGACCGCGCCACCGAAGGCAATCCGGACCTGCTTTTGGCATTCTATCGCTACTATTACAGGCATGGGTTTGCGGACAACATGAAAGACAAAGACAAAGACAATACAGGATTAACAGATTCTGGCGATACGATTATCAATCCGCGTGTGTTAGAGCTAAACTCGGACTTTCCTACCGATAGTGCGCTCAGACTTCTGGGTGGAACATTGATTCATGAATTTGCCCACACTCCACAAGAGAGCAACACCATTAATGTTCCGGAAGAGGCCTTCGCGTATGGGGTTGAATTTGTCCTTTCTGAACGTATGATGGATGAAAAGAGGATGCAGACTATAGCCAACAGGTACAACCCTTCAAAACCAGATCCATTTAACCAACTTGGAAACGGAATTCCGATATACGAGAAAACCAAAGAGACGATGCATACTTTATACAAAGTAATCGACGCAGGCGGGCAAGATGCCGAGGAAGCAAGACGAATGAGTGTTTTGTTTATTTCAAGAACCGCAGACCCGGAGAAATATCCTCCCGAGTTGAATGCATTTCTTTCAAAGGTTTCCCCATGAGTTCTCAAGATGACGCAGCCATATTTCCAGGTTATTCCCGCCTAACATCCATTCAACCGGAGCGGCTTGCTGGAGCCAAGTAGCTTGCAGGGAGAGACGCCGCCCGGTTAATAGGGTCGTTAGGACGCCACGCCGCCGACGCGCGCACCACGATAGGTCAGAATGGATGAATGCAACAAAACAGATCGCATTTCCACGGTATTGAGCTGCCTCTTGAACCGTGGCTTAAGTTCGGAGCACGATACGGAATGGTTTACTCGCATTCCGCACGCAGACCTCATAACAAAATTCTCGGGTTATCTAAACGCTCATCGGCACTTCTTGGGGTACTGTTCTCTCGAGAGTCGGCAGGCATTGAATGATCGCGGCGTTGACGTATTGCTGACGGCTGACGGATTCAAAGCCGGCTTCCAGATCAAGAGCCACTTCGATGTAGCCGCCCAAACATTCTCGGCAGACGTTAAGCGACAGTTTGCAGAGGCTCTTAGCCACGGATTGGATCACTACTACATTCTCATCTGCTCTCCACTGGTTGACGGCAATAGCGACTATCGACAGAAGATAAACCACCTATTGAACGAGATCGGCCTGTTCAGGCAAATCCGCTTTGACACATTCAATCCACAGAATACGCTGACAATTTTCAAACAACCGCCGATGGTTACACGCGAGGAGTTGCTGATTCGCAAGGCAATTCCTGACGATTGTCTTAACGAGCACGAAAAAGGGTATGAGCACCTTCCGGAAGTACACGACGAAAATGTTCGTATTGCACAGGAACAATTGGAGAGTTTTGGAGACGATTTGTTCGACACAGAGGCTGGATGGAAGGCGTTTGTTACGCTTGAGCGGCTAGTCGAACAGAGACAAGCAGATCAATTCTTAAATAAATTCGTCCCGACACTTCCTCCCGAGGTTAAGGAACAGCGTGCCTCGTTGGTTTCCGAAATTGCCGTGGTGCTGTCTCGTTGTCGTGCCTGCAACACCTGGGATGACCGCAGCGAGGAAAAGCTTCCAAGTTGGTTGGATCATGTTCCTGAGAGTATGATCCCGTATACCTCAATCCCAAATCTCTTGCGTATTCGCAACAGCGTTGAAGAACTACATGCGCGTCACAAAAACGTTGAACACGCGACCGATGCAACATCCTAACTCCCGCGTCGACCGAAGCGCGCGAGCCAGTGTTGACATGAACCTTGAGTTTCACACGCGCGCCCGGTCACGCGAACGTTAGGCGCTTGCAACTTGTTCCAGAAGGTTTTATGGGAATTTCAAAATCAGTTCGTGATGCGCTTTTGGTAGAAGCGCGTCACAGATGCACAATTTGTTCTGAGAAGTGTTTTGAGATTCATCATATTATTGAGCAGGTAGAAGGAGGCACCGACGATGAAGAGAACTTAATCGTCCTTTGTCCCAATTGCCATCAACATCGATACCATCGCTCCGGTGAGTTTACTCGCGATCAACTGCGGCTTTACAAAGCTAAGCTGAAAGAGGCCAATGAGATTGAACGCAGGTTGTTACTAAATTTGGAGGATATCAAGAATCACATAGGCGAGTTGTCTTCTTCAGAGTTAGTTCAGCAGCTCCAAACTGAGCTCAATCAAGCTGCTAAACTCATCAACCCGTCACGATCTACGACCATTCATCAGACAATAATTGAAACTGCGAAGGAGCTAGCGACAAGAAATGAGTTACTAGGTGGCGCACGCAGAGCAATTGAAGTTCAGTTCGAAGTTGACCGTCAACAAACCAAAGTGCAATTCCCGACGATTGAGATAGAGCGGATTGATGATGATGCTTACTGCAAGAGTGATGAGTTTCCCGCGGCATACACGTTTGTACTCGCGCTTAACCGCAGACCACATCAGGATTGGATAGACGTGTTTGACAGGATGTACAAAGGTAACTGGTACAATATGAAGAGAAAAACCAGAATCGTTGGAGATCGCATACAAATGATCGTGGCCGATTCTGACAACCTTCAGGCGCACGTTGATTTTGCAAAACGGCTTGTTGATGAAACCAATAAATTCATACAGGGCGAGGGATTTGCACATATTGATAGACAAATAGATGCTGCCAAAGCTCAAGCACTAAGAGAATATGACGCGATCCAATCTATGAAGGACAGAACAAAGAATCTAAAGCTTTAATGCTGGTACTCGATTCCGCGCCTAACATTGGGATCGACCGGAGCCGCGCCAGTGATTTCTTAGGGTTCCCTCGGTGTTACGTGCGCGGCCCGGTCATCCCTAACGTTAGACCTGCCTATTAC
>JBASRN010000189.1:0-55068 GCA_049273855.1 Blastocatellia bacterium | reverse complement strand
CCCAAACAGCTCATCGAGAAGCGCCCGCGGAGGGACGCCCGTACATGAGCACGCTTCGAATAGCGATAACAAGAATGAGAATCATTCGTGACATCCAGGATCCTGAACTCAAGACGCCGACGGTTCTCACGTTTGGGGTGTTTGACGGGCTGCATCTGGCTCACCAGGAGATAATGAGCCGGGTCGTTACGCGCGCGCGAGCTTGCCGGGTGCCTGCCACGGTCGTTACTTTCAACCCTCACCCTCGCGCAGTGCTTCACCCTCAGACCGCGCCGCCGCTGCTTCAGACCTTCGAGCAAAAAATGGAGGGCATGGAACGCTTCGGCGTCGATCAAGCGGTTGTTCTGAACTTCACGCCTGAACTGTCGGAAGTCACCGCCGAAGCCTTTCTGCTCGACACGATCTTTGGGCGGCTGGACGCGCGCGAAGTTTACCTCGGTCACGGTTTCGCTTTTGGCCACAATCGCGAAGGCCGCTTTGCGCTTCTCAAACAAGTAGCCGAGCGATTGGGTCGCGTCGCCGAAGAAGTCCCTGAGTTGATGGTTCGCACACATCGCGTCAGCTCGACTATGATTCGCCGCTTGTTGAGCGCCGGGCGCGTCAACCTGGCGCGGCGAATGCTCGGGCGGCCCTACGGCATCGAAAGCCGCGTTATCGAAGGACGCAAAATTGGAAAGACGCGACTTCAGTATGCTACTGCCAACTTGAAGCCTCAGAACACGGTCATCCCGGCCGACGGCGTCTACGTGACGCTGACCTTTGCCGAAGGCGAGTGGCGGCGCTCGGTCACCAACATCGGGCATCGGCCTACTTTTGGCAGCGAGCCCGAGGTGACTGTTGAGACTCATGTCCTGGAGTTCGACGGCCAGTTGTACGGCGAGAAGATTCGTGTGCGCTTCCTCCATCGTTTGCGAGGCGAGCAAAAGTTTGAATCGGTGGATGCGCTTCGCAACCAGATAGACCGCGACTACCAGCGCACACTGAGGTATTTTGAAATGTCAGCGGTGCGACGACACCTCGAGTTTCAATAATCCGTTTTCCGTTTGCTAACTCGCAGGTGCACTCACCTCTATTCAACAAACCTTCGATCTCAGGCTCGACGTTAATACTCGGCTTCCGGAATCTCCTTTTATTTCGGGCTGTCTGGTTGTATAAGGTGCAGTGCCAGACAACGATGACGCTGGCCGCTTGAGCTCGACGGCCCGCGCAACCAGCAAACCATCGGTCGCGGCGGAACACATAAGAACTGCACATCAGCAGTCACACACTCCCGGAGGTTCACACTATGAGGTATGCAATCAAGGCGGCAGGGCTCTCGCTCTTTTTGGTTGTATCAATTTGCCCGGCGGCCAAGGCGCAAGATGAGATCAACCCTGAAAAGCGCGCGCTGATCAAGGAACTCTACCTGGCGACCCGAGCCGATAAATTGGCCGAGAGCTTCACAAACGTGATTCTGACTCAAATGGAGCGGGACTTGCCAAAAATGCTTTCAGAGTTGCCCGAAATGACGGATCTTAGGAGCAAGGACCGTCAACAAGCGCAGACGGCGATGGTGGAGACTTCGGCTCGGGCCTTTCGGCGATTCAAGGAGCTGATGCCTGAGCGGATCCACTTCGCCGAAGTGATGGAGCAAATGTTCTATCCAATCTATGACAAGTTCTTCACCGAAAAAGAACTTAAGGACCTCGTTGCGTTTTATCAGTCGCCAACCGGTCAGAAGTCGATCAGCGTGATGCCGCAGTTGATGCAAGACGCGATGCAGAGATCGAGTCAGGCCTTGAACGCGAAAGTCCTGGACCTGGTGAACGAAGTCTTGCAGGAAGAGAAAAGGAACATCGAACGGGCAGGCGCCAAACGACAGCCCTAATCCGGGCTTAGTCAATGGTGGGATTCAGAATCGCCACTTCGTATGGTGCAGCGCAGCCGGATGCGATGTTTACAGGGTAGAACCCCGCTTCTTTGGGTCTCGCGTCAGGAGCTTGGAGACGCGCGCGTCTTTTCCGTCGAACCGGTAGCTGGAGGAGCAAGCAACAAATGTGGGAGTCGCTTTCGCAGATCAGCGCGCTGGGTGTCTTTCTCGCCATCGCCTCTGTTGGCTTCTTGTTCCTGGTCATCTCACTCGTCTTTGGGGAGGTGTTTCAACATTTCGATTTCGCCCACGACATTGGACACGACCTCGGCCATGGTGGACCCAGCGTTTTCAGTGTGCAGGGCATCGCTGTGTTTATCACCGCCTTTGGCGCGGTAGGAGCGATCGGCACCTATCTCGGCTACGGTGTCTTCCCAAGCTCGGGTTTCGGGTTCGTCAGCGGCATAGTGCTGGCGACGTTGGTCTACTTCTTTGCAAGTTTCCTCTTCGGCCAGCAGGCCTCCAGCACCACCACATCCGCCGAGCTGGTTGGCCGTACCGCTCAGGTTTCGGTCGCCATCCCCGAGAACGGCATGGGTCAGGTCCGCTGCCTGATAGGCGAAACAATGGTCGACAAGATCGCGCGATCGAGGAACGGCAACGCAATCGCACACAACTCGGCGGTCAAGATCGAAGAGATAGTCGGGGAATCTGTAATCGTCAGCCCGCTCTCTAACCCGCACCCGACTGATAAGGTCACCCAGACCTGAAGGGGCCCGCCTCAGGAGATGATCATATGAACATCGACTTCAACGCCCTCGCGATTCCGCTTCTCGTACTGATGGTGCTCCTTGCCGTCCTGATTGTGATGTGGCTGTTCGCCCGCAACTACATCAAGGTGCCACCAAACGCGGCGGCGGTTTTCTCAGGCCGCAAGCGCAAACTGCCTGATGGACGAGTGGTCGGCTACCGGATGGTCAGGGGCGGCGCCGCGCTGCGAATCCCGCTGCTCGAGAAGGTCGATTATCTCGCGCTTAACGTCATGACCATCCCGCTCGAGATAAAGCGGGCGTACACGCTCAAGGGCGTTCCGGTGTCGGTCAAGGCGGTGGCCAACGTCAAGATCAAGAGCGACGATGTGTCGCTGCAGGCGGCGGCCGAGCGCTTCCTCGGCATGTCCATGGTGGAGGTCCAGAAGGTCATATTTCAAACTCTCGAAGGTCACCTGCGCGCGATACTCGGCACCCTGACCGTCGAAGAGATCAACAACGACCGCCAGAGTTTTGCTCAGAAGCTCACCACCGAAGCCACCGCCGACCTCGAGCGAATGGGGCTGGGAGTCGACGTTCTGACTATCCAGGAGATAAGCGACGAGGAAGGCTACCTCGATGCTCTCGGCAAGAAACGCACAGCCGAGGTCAAGCGCGACGGCCAGATCGGCGAGGCCGAAGCGACGCGCGACTCGAAGATCCAGTCCAGCCTCGCAATGCAGGAAGGTGAGAAGGTCAAGCTCGATACCGAAGCGAACATCGCGCTCGCTCAGCGCGAACTCTCCGTCCGACAGGCCCAGTACCAGGCTGAAGTCGAGCGCGAGCGCGCCACCGCCGAGCAGTCCGGGCCTCTCTCCTCGGCAAAGGCGCGCCAGGCAGTCGTGGCCGAAGAGGTCCGCATCGAAAAGGTCCGCACACAGGAACAGATCGCCGTTCAGGAACAGGAGATTCTGCGGCGCGAAAAGGAACTCGAAGCAACCATTGTTAAGCCCGCCGACGCTGCTCGGACCGCGGCCGTGCTGAAATCCGAAGCCTCGAAGCAATCCGCCATCCTCGAAGCCGAAGGCCGGCGAGCAGCGGTGATCGCCAGCGCCGAAGCGGAACAGGAACGTCTTCGCAAAGAAGGACAGGGCCGTGCCTTTGCAATCGAAGCCGAAGGTAAGGCGGAAGCCTCGAAGATCGAAGCGATCGGACTCGCGCAGGCCAAGGCGATCGAAGCGCAAGGCGTCGCCGAAGCGACCGCGATCCTCAAAAAGGCAGAGGCGTGGAAGCAGTTCAACGAAGCGGCGCGACTGCAGACGGTGCTCGAAAAACTGCCGGCGATCATTCAAGCCTCGGCGCCGGTCTTTGGAGCGGTGGCTGCGCCTCTTGGCAACATCGATAAGGTCATCGTGATCGATCAGGGCAACGGTAGCGGACAAAGCGGGGTGAGCCGGTTCGCTTCCAACGCGCCTTCGGTCATCTTCGGGTTGTTTCAGCAGCTCGAAGCGCTTGGATTGAACGTGCCGACTCTGCTCTCGCAGCTTGGAGTGAAGTACGGGAGTGAGAACGGAACAACCACCGAAGTGCACCCGGTCGTCGAGGAGGCCGAAGTGGAAGGTTCCGATTCCAAATAGACGCCTCTTCTAGCGGCCCCAGATAAACATTTCGGCCTTTTACCGTGAAGAGCCGGGGCTCGGCCTCGAATTCATCGATGAGCTTCGGCGTGCATATTGGCGAATACTGAACGGTCCGTTCAAGTACGACGGCTCTCCGTTCTGGCATCAGGGCGAGCCATAACCAGGCGATTTCCATACGCGATTTACTTCTCGGTCGAGGACGAAGTTATCGTGTTCGCGGTACTTCACACAGCGCGCGATCCGGCCGAGTGGCAGCGGCGCATAGAGTGAAGCCTAGGTCTGCCCTGGTCTTGTCGTCGTATTCCGAATTGCTATCCACCCGAAGGAAAAACGAATCGAGGAGCGAATCATGAGAAAACGCATGGCTATGTTCTGTTTACTCTTGGAAGTCGTATTGGCGGGTGTAACGTCCGCACAAGCGCCTACGCCAGTTACCGCAATCAAAGCGGGACGCTTGATTGATCCGGAAAACGGGACGGTCGCCACTAACCAGATCATCCTGATCGAGGGCGAGAAGATTACCGCCGTCGGTGCAAACCTCGCGATTCCACCCGGTGCGAACATCATCGATTTGTCTAGACTCACGGTGCTGCCCGGTCTCGTCGATACGCACACGCATATGGCGATCACTTACAAGGAGCAGCCGGAGAACAACTACTACTACCTTACCTACGTCATGGACTCGACGCCGTTGCGCGCGATTCAAGCCGCGTCCAACGCAGTTCAGATTCTCAACTCGGGCTTCACCGTAGTTCGGGACGTTGGAAACAACGCGCTCTACGCGGATGCGGCCCTGCGTCAGGCCATCGAGCAAGGATGGCTGCCGGGGCCGACCGTGATTCCGTCAGGGCCGATGATCGGCAGCACCGGCGGGCAGTTCTGGCCGACGCCCGAAATGTACAAACAGCACAACATCATGTTCCCTGAGTACATCGACGCGAACAGCCCGGACGAAATCGTGCGCGCGATCCGGGAGAACATGCTGTTCGGCGCAAAAACGATCAAGCTGTGCATTGATTGCAAACCTTGGGGTTACTCGGTCGAGGACATCAAACTGGCCATCAGCGAAGCCGCGAAGGGCGGCTGCAAAGTCGAAGGCCACGTGCAGACACCCGAGGGAGCGCAGCGAGCGATCGATGCCGGAATATACATAATCGCGCACGGCAACGCACTGACCGCCGAGCATCACCGCCAAATGGCAGCGAAGGGTATTTTCCTGGCCGGCACCGATACGCCATTCACAAAGTATCGCGGGACCGAGGCTGCCTTCAAACAAGTGGTGGCGAAACTGCGCGACGCCTGGGAGAAGAAGGTGCCGCTCACCTTCTCGACTGACCTGGACTACTGGAATGAGCGGATGAAGGACGAGAAGACCGGCGAGTGGCTGAGCCGTGGAGACCTGACAATTGCCTTCATCGATACCTGGAAGGCAGCCGGCATCCCTCCGGCGGACACTCTGCGCGCGATGACGATCAACGGCTACAAGGCAGCGGATATCATCAAAGAGCGTGGTCCGATCAAGCCGGGCTTCTTCGCAGATCTGATCGCGGTCAACGGCGACCCGCTCGCCGATGTGGACGCGCTGCGCCAGGTGCAGTTCGTGATGAAGAACGGAATGGTGTTTAAGAGAGACGGAGTGATGATGCCGGAGAAGTTCTTCCGCCCCGGCCCAGTCAGAACACCAGCCGGGAGGTGGACCCGTTAGATGCAGTATATCGCGAAAGCCAGACGGCAAGACTCTGCCAACGAGGCTGTCGTCATTCATTGCAGCGACCACCGATTCCAGCAGGGCTTTCGCGAGTTCCTGTCCGAAGGACTCGGGCTCGGTTCATATGCGCTGCTGGCAATCCCTGGGGGCGGCCACTTCAGCTCAATGGGCGATTTGCTTCCCAAGTTCGCCAAGGTCGGCATGCAAAGCCTGAAGTTCCTGGTCAGGCGATCCGGCGCGAATCGGATAGTCCTGGTAGCGCACGACGACTGTCTGTACTTCAAAGAGATCCTTCAATTCTTCTTCACCGAGCCTGATCTGCACGGGAAGCAACTTACTAATCTGAGACGCGCCCGTCGAGTTCTGCTGGAGTGGTTCCCGCGCGCGAGGGTGGAACTCTATTTCGCCGGCGCCGACTCGACCGGAGAGCTTCTGTTCGTGAGCGTCGAATAATCAGACGGGCGGCGCATCAACACATGTAGAGGCGGCCCTCCGTGGTCGCCCCTCGTCGCGTTGCTGTCCCGGGTGCCGAAGATGGGCGGCCACGGAGGGCCGCCCCTACATGATGGCTCTCGCCACTTGTAACCTGGCGCGTTCGGTTGTATAAAAACCAAGCCTGCTTTTTGAATCATTTCTCATTCGAACAAGAAAAACGTGAGGTGGCTTCGATGAAGAAACCTGTCAGCGTCAATGTCAACGGAGTGGCTCATCATGACGAGGTCGAACCGCGAATGCTGCTGGTGCACTATCTACGAGACGCGCTCGCACTGACCGGCACCCACGTCGGTTGTGAGACGTCGATCTGCGGCGCGTGCACGGTCATTGTCGATGGTCAGGCGGTGAAGTCGTGCACGATGTTCGCCGTCCAGGCCGACGGCGCAAATGTGACGACGATCGAAGGCCTGGCGGTTGACGGGCATTTGCATCCGGTGCAGGAAGGTTTTTGGGAACAGCACGGCTTGCAATGCGGATACTGCACGCCGGGGATGATTATGGCTGCGGCCCAAATCCTGAATCGCAATCCCGATCCAAGCCAGGCAGAGATACGTCACGGCCTTGAGGGCAATCTCTGCCGCTGCACCGGTTACCAGCACATCGTCGAAGCGGTGCAGTACGCGGCACGTAAGACCAAGGGTCGAGCTGCAACGGGAGACTGAGGCGATTGCGGATTGCGAATTGCGGATTCTCTTCCGCAAAGCTCTCAGTCGCTGGCGCTCCGATTCCGGCGATCCGCAATCCGAAATCCGCACTCCGCAATCGAAGGGGGAATTATGCCAAAGTACGTCGGACAGAGAGTAAAGCGCACCGAGGACCCGCGGTTGATCCAGGGGCTCGCTCACTACGTTGACGATGTGGGGCTGCCGGGCACGCTTCACGCCGCTTTCCTGCGCTCGATGTACGCGCATGCGCGGATCAAGGGCATTGACGTGAGCGAAGCCACCCACGCGCCTGGCGTTGTAGCCGTTTACACGGGTAAGGACGTCGCAGCGAAGATCGGTCCGGTCCCTTGCGCGGCCTCGCTTCCAGACCTGAAGGTCCCCGACTATCGCGTGCTGGCGACCGATCACGTCGTCTTCGTTGGTCACCCAATAGCCGTCGTGGTAGCAACAGATCGCTACGCCGCTCGCGATGCGATCGACTTGATCATGGTCGATTACGAGGAACTGCCTGCGGCGGTTGATGTCGAAGAAGCAGCGAAGGGCGGGCCGTTAGTCTACGAGGAGTACGGCGACAATATTGCCTACAAGTTGACCGCGGGTGAAGGCGATATCGACGCGGCGCTTGCTTCATCGGATCACGTGATCAAGCAGCGGATAGTGAATCAGCGTCTTGCCCCGATCGCGATGGAGCCGCGCGGAGTGCTGGCGCGCTACTTTCCCGGCGAACAGGAGCTGACCGTGTGGTCCTCGACTCAGATACCGCACCTGCTGCGTACTCAGCTTGCGATAATGATCGGCATACCCGAGAACAAACTGCGAGTGATTACGCCCGAGGTCGGCGGCGGGTTTGGCTCGAAGCTCAACGTCTATGGGGAAGAGGCGCTGATCGGGTGGATTTCGATACAGATGGGAAAGCCGGTCAAGTGGATCGAAACGCGCCGCGAGAACATTCAAGCGACGATACACGGGCGAGGGCAGGTTGGATACATCGAGATCGGCTGCAGGAACGATGGCACGATCACGGGGCTTCGCTACAACGTGTTCGCGGACCTGGGCGCCTATCATCAATTGCTGACGCCGGCGATTCCGACGCTGACCGGATTGATGCTTTCCGGCGCCTACAAGATTCCGGCAATTCAGATCAACGTGACCGGCGTCTTTACAAACAAAATGGCTACCGACGCTTACCGAGGAGCGGGCCGCCCCGAGGCCACCTACGTTGTCGAGCGCGCCGCCGACCTGGTAGCAGCGCAGCTTGGGATGGACGTAGTCGACGTTCGGCGCAAGAACTTCCCCGCGCCCGATGAGTTTCCGTTCAAGACCGCAACGGGTTTGTTCTATGACAGCGGCGACTATGATGCTGCGTTGCAAAAAGCGCTCGCGATGGTTGACTACAAGAACCTGCGCGAGGAGCAGAAGAAGGCTCGCGAGCAAGGAAGGTTGATCGGGATCGGAGTATCGACCTACGTTGAGATTTGCGCGCTCGGACCTTCGCAAGCGATGCCGGCGGGAGGTTGGGAGAGTGCAACGGTCAGGATCGAGCCTACCTGCAAGGTAACGGTTTTGACCGGCGCTTCGCCTCACGGGCAGGGTCAGGAAACTTCGTTCGCGCAGATCGCCGCCGATGAACTGGGCGTAGACTTGAACGACGTGACCGTCATCCACGGCGACACTTCGATCGTGCAATACGGCATCGGCACCTTCGGCAGCCGCGCTACGGCGGTGGGCGGAACAGCGATGTTCATGGCTATCGAGAAGCTAAAGGAGAAAGCCTCGAAGATCGCCGCGCATTTGTTGAAGACGGAGGCTTCGAACGTGGTGTTCAAGGAAGGCCGATTCACGAAGCAGGCTGCCAGGGCCGCTTCAGCGGCAGAAGCGACTGAGACGCCTGAGCCCGATGTGCCCGTCGCGGAAGCGCCCGCCGGTGCTCTGCCCGAGCCGGACTCGGGCGGCAATAGCGTGACGATTCAAGATGTTGCGCTCGCTGCCCATATCGCTCGTGAGATTCCACCTGGATCGGAGCCCGGACTCTCGGCGACTTATTTCTTCGAGCCAACCAACTTCACTTTTCCGTTCGGCACTCACATCGCGGTCATCGAAATCGATCGCGAGACGGGCGACATCAAGTTTCTGCGCTATGTCGCCGTCGACGATTGCGGGCGAGTGATAAATCCGCTGCTGGTCGACGGCCAGATCCACGGCGGCATTGTCCAGGCGATTGGGCAGGCGCTGTTCGAAGAGTTGGTGCACGACGAACAGGGTCAGCTTGTGACGGGCACGCTGATGGACTACGCGGTGCCCAAGGCTGGAATGTTGCCATGGTTCGAGCTTGATCGGACCGAGACGCCTTCGCCGGTGAACCCGCTCGGGGTCAAGGGTGTTGGTGAAGCGGGGACGATCGGGGCTACGCCGGCCGTCGTTGGAGCTGTGGTTGACGCGCTCGCGCCGTTCGGCGTTCGGCATATGGATATGCCGATCAAGCCGGAGAATGTTTGGAAGATCGTCAACGCGCAGTGATGCGGCACGCGCCGATTGCGAATAGGAGACTGAGATGATCCCATCACAATTCGATTACGTCGTTCCGGCGACTCTTGATGAAGCCGTGTCGCTTCTCGCTCAGCACTCCGACGAGGCAAAAATACTCGCCGGCGGGCACAGCTTGATCCCCGCGATGAAGCTGCGGCTTGCGATGCCTCAAGTCCTGATCGACATCGGCCGAATCAAAGATCTCGCGTACATCCGCGAAGATGGATCGCAGATTCGAATCGGCGCAATGACCACTCACTATCAGCTCGAATCATCCGATCGGCTGCGGGAAATTTGCCCGCTGTTGCCCGAGACTGCCGCGCAGATCGGCGATGTTCAAGTGCGCAACAAGGGGACCATCGGCGGCAGCCTCGCACATGCGGATCCGGCTGCTGATTGGCCCGCCGCCATCATCGCGCTCGGAGCGGAGATAGTTGCCGTAGGCCCGGGCGGCGAGCGCGTGATCAAGGCCGATGACTTCTTCGTCGACATGCTGACCACAGCGCTTCACCCGGGCGAGATTCTTCGCGAGATTCGGATCGCGGCATCGAGCGGGCGATTCGGTCAGGCTTATCTGAAAGTGGCGCAGCCGGCGTCGGGGTTCGCCGTGGTCGGCATAGCCGTTTCGCTTACCCGTGACGCGAGCGGCGTATGCCAGTCCGCCGGCGTAGGCGTGACCGGTGTTGCGTCGAAAGCTTATCGCGCGAGCGGCGTGGAGAACGCGCTTGTTGGGAGCGCGCTCGACGAGAAGGCGATCGCCACCGCTGCATCGCATGCCACCGACGGTGTCTCGATCAACGGCGACCTCTACGCGTCGGACGACTATCGCAGGCATCTGGCGCAGGTATACACGCGACGCTCGACCGAAGCCGCCGCCGCGCGAGCGAAATAGGTTTCTGGTTCCAGGTTTCTGGTTTCTGGTCACTGTTCCGAACACGAACCAGAAACTAGAAACCAGAAACTAGAAACTGTCCTATGAAGATCGAAGGAACACACGAACTCCACGTCGGCCGCCAGCGCGTGTATGAGGCCTTGATCGATCCCGCAGTCTTACAGCGATGCATTCCGGGCTGCGAGAAGCTCGAAAAAACCGGAGAAGACTCCTACTCTGCCACGTTGCGCACCGGGGTGGGCTCGATCAAAGGAGTCTTCGCTGGCAACGTCAAGCTTGAAGACATGAGGCCGCCGTCTCACTACCGCATCGTGGTTGATGGAAAAGGTCAGCCCGGTTTCCTAAAGGGCTCGGGCGATCTAGATCTCGAAGAACGAGACGGCTTGACCGTGATCAAGTACAGCGGCGAAATGCAAATAGGCGGCACGATCGCCGGCGTCGGTCAGCGGATGATCCAGGGCGCGGCGAAGATGATGGCCTCGCAGTTCTTCACCGCCATCGAAGCCGAAGCTAAAACAGAAGCGAACGAAGCGCCGCCGACACACGGCTTTTTTCGAACAGCCCTGAGGTGGTTCTCAGGGTGGCTGCGAAGAACCTTCAAGCTAATGTCGGTGTAGCTCGACAGCGGGTAGCGGTATTGATATCTCGGCATCTTGAAGCGCTGGCCCTCTAAAAGCCTGATACGCGATGATTATCAACACTGAGTATGTGGACATCCCGGCAGACGGCGGTCCGATGCGCGCTCTGGTAGCGGCCCCGCGAGCCGAGGGAAAGTACCCAGGAGTCCTTCTTTACTCGGACATCTTTCAATTGACCGGTTCGATGGTAAGGTCAACGGCCCGGCTTGCCGGCTATGGCTTTGTGGTTGCGGCGCCGGAGATCTATCACCGCATTGAGCCGCCCGGGTCTGCGATTGCGTTTGACGACACAGGCCGCACCCGAGGCTTGAAAGATGCAGCGAAGACTTCTGTCGCTGAGTTTGACGCTGACTGCCGACTTGCACTCGACTATCTAGGCCGGCATCCAATGGTCGAAGCAGGCAAGCTGTCTGCGGCGGGATTTTGCATCGGCGGGCATCTCGCGTTTCGCGCTGCGCTCCAACCTGACGTGAAGGCGACGGTCTGCTTCTACGGGACCGGGATTCACAACGGCAAGCTTGGAAGTGACGACGACGCGGGATCGCTCCAACAAGCAAGCAACATCAAGGGCGACTTGTTGATGATCTTCGGCGCCCGGGACCCGCACATTCCAGAAGAAGGACGAGAGAGGATCAAGTCCGCACTCGCAGGCGCAGGGGCGAAATTCTCCATTAGTCTCTACGAAGCCGAGCACGCTTTCATGCGCGATGAAGGCCCGCGCTACGATCCGGAGGCGACCGATAGGGCGTGGAGCGAGATGATAGATTACTTTCGGCGAGTATCTCGGGGTTGAAGAAGCCTCCGCGTCTAGCAGGCTGCTGAAAAAAGGGAGGGCGCCACCAAGACCAAAGACACGAAACTGCACCAAGTCAGTGATTGAAATATGTTGTGGGCTTCGTGCTCGTTGGTGCCTTCGTGGCCTAGTGGCGATGAGTTAGTTTTTCAGCAGGCTGCTAGGCGCCTGCGCGGTTCGCGAGACCCGCGATAATACCCAACCACCGAGACGCAGGGCCGCAGAGACCCCGCTGAGAACTTTGAACAGGAGCGACGCGTCTACCGTTCGGGCAATTGAAGCCCGCCGACTAGAGGAGACTTGATGATGAAACCCAGGCACACTCGGTTGGTCGCGGTTGTTGCGCTTGCGCTTATGTCAATGACATCGACAGCGCCGGCGCAGACCGTCACCGCTCCTCAGGACCTGGACGCGTTCGCCGCGCGAGTCTTGAAGGAGTTCGAGGTGCCCGGGCTCGCCGTCGCGATCGTCAAAGACGGCAAGGTCGTGCTTGCCAAGGGCTACGGCGTACGCAAGCTCGGAGAACCAAACCCGGTCGATGAAAACACGCTGTTTGGAATAGCCTCGAACACAAAAGCCTTTACAGCAGCGTTGCTCGCGATGCTTGTCGATGAAGGAAAGATCAGTTGGGACGATCCGGTGGTCAAGCACCTGCCGGGTTTTCAACTCTACGATCCGTATGTGACCCGTGAGATGACGATTCGCGACCTGCTCACTCATCGAAGCGGACTCGGGTTGGGCGCCGGGGATCTGTTGTGGTGGCCCCCGACCGACTATTCGCGCGAGGAGATTGTCAGGAAGTTTAGATTCGTCAAACCGGAATCGAGCTTTCGCAGCCGATACGCCTACGATAACGTGCTTTACCTGGTCGCCGGGCAAGTCATCACCGCGGTCACCGGCAAGAACTGGGACGACTACATCAAGGAGCGCATCTTCACTCCGCTCGGGATGACGACGAGCAACACCAGCGTCGCCGCTCTTATTTCGAGCGCCAACGCGGCGACTCCACACGCCAAGATCGACGGTAGCTTGCGACTCCTTTCGCCTCAGCCTTTGGACAACGTGGCGCCCTGCGGAGCGATCAACTCGAGCGTCGCCGAGATGGCAAGATGGCTCATAGCCCAGCTCAACCGAGGCGGAATAGGCGAAGGCCGGCGCTTGTTCAGCGAGCGCCAGAGCCGCGAGATGTGGTCCTCACAAACGATTACCCCGCTCAGCGAGCCCCCTCCGCACCTTGCCGCGCTCAAATCGAACTTCTCGTCGTACGGACTCGGCTGGGGGCTTTCGGAGTATCGCGGCTCGAAGACCGTCTCGCACACCGGCGGGTTGCTGGGGTTTGTGTCGCGAGTGACTCTGGTGCCGGACCTGAATCTCGGGATCGTCGTGCTGACCAATCAGCAATCCGGCGGAGCCTTCCAGTCATTGACCTATCGCATCTTGGATCACTTCATGAACGCGGCGGCTACCGATTGGATAGCGGCGTTCAAGAAGTCCGAAGCAATGGGTCAGGCGCGCGCGGCGGAAGTTGAGAAACGGCAAGCCGCGGCCCGAGCCGCTGACTCGAAACCGTCGCTGCCTGTGGCAAAGTACGCGGGCCGCTACACCGACGCATGGTATGGAGACATCACAATCTCGCTTGAGAACAACAAGCTCGTGTTGCGATTCAGTCACACGCCTTTGCTTGTGGGCGATCTCGAACACTGGCAATACGACACATTCGTGGCTCGCTGGCGTGACCGAAGCCTCGAGGCTGACGCGTTCGTGACTTTTGCGCTCAAGCCGGACGGGGGCATCGAACAGATCAAGATGGCAGCGGTTTCGCCGCTGACCGATTTCAGCTTCGACTTTCACGATTTGCTGTTCGTGCCCAGCGCGGAACGCAAACAGCCGGTAACGCAGTGAGCCGCTCATCAGTTGAATTGGTCAGAGCCCGCCTGCGTTATGCGTTTCTGAGGTCTCCAGCAGTGGGGCAACGATCACTCATTTGTCAGCTTCTTCTCGGCACGGCCCTCCTCGCCTCGTGCAGAAGCGATTCGGTTATTCGGCCCGCCGCTCAAGCTGTGCGCTGGATTGCCGGCTCCCCGGTCGCAGAAGTTAATCTGCTTGGAGTTGATCTTATCGATGAGAAGAACGGCTGGGCGGTCGGCGATATCGGATTGATGAGCGGGGCGGTGGTCAGAACAACAGATGGTGGGCTTACCTGGCAAGCGGCATCCAGGACCGACGAGATCCTCGCGGCGATCACGTTCGTCAGCCCCACTCAAGGCTGGGTTGCAGGCTACGCGGGCCGGATCCAGCGAACCGAGGACGGCGGGTTTACGTGGAAGGTCCAGCGCGCCGAGCACACGGACGAGGTCCTGAATTCAATCTTCTTTCTCGACGCCGATCGCGGGTGGGCGGTGGGAGGCGCCGGCCTCCTGCTTTCAACCGCGGATGCAGGAGCGACCTGGCATGCGATGCCGCTCGGCCGCGCGGAAGACCTTTGGGCGGTCAGGTTTGTAACGCCTGAGCGCGGCTTTATTGTTGGCGAAGACGGTCTAATTCTGGCGACTGTCGACGGCGGGCGCGAGTGGGGCGCGCAATCGTCGGGGACCAATCGCGCGTTGCTTGGCCTGGCGGTAGGGCCCGATTGCGCGGTAGCAGTTGGTGAAAAAGGAACAATCCTCCGGACCGAGGACTTTATGACTTGGGGATTTGTTGAGGCGGGCACCAGCGAGACGCTAAACGCCATAGCCCGGAGCGGAGATGCGTGTTGGGCGGTGGGTTCGAAGGGCGCGACCGTGGGCTCGACCGATCGCGGCCGCTCGTGGAAACCCTCACTAACGGTTGTGTCCCGCGACCTGATGAGCGTCAGCGTCGCCAGTCCGTTCAGCGCGGTTGCAGTCGGGCGCCGGGGAGCGGTACAGTTGCTCGGTCCAAAGTGATTTGTGATTCGTTAGGAGGTCGGGCTTATGTACAAGAAGTCTATCAGACCGATATTCCAGACTGCGGTGGTTGGTGTCGCGCTGTTTACGCTGAGTCTGCCTGGCGCCGCTCATCACATGGTTTTGCGGTTCAACCTCGAAGAGATGACCGCTACCGCTGATCGGGTCTTCCTGGGCCGCTGCATCGCCGTTGAAGAAACACAGGAGATGATCGCTGACGGAATGATGCCGGTCACGCGATACACATTCGAAGTCGAGCGCGCGATCAAAGGACGGGTCAAGCGAGTCCTGACGTTCCGGCAGGAAGGCCATCGCGCAAGAATAGCGACCGGGAAAAAAAGGGAAATGACGATGCACGGACGTGTGGCATCGCCTAATACCTTTCATGGAAAAAGTGAGTACAACCTGGGCGATCGGATCGTGTTGTTTTTGATCCCGGATTATCGCGGGGGCAAAGTCACATATCCAGTAGGGGCGTATCAAGGGGCGTTTTTCGTATCGGCCATGCCTTCGGGGCAGCAGCTCGTGCGCAACAGCATAAACAACCTCGGACTGTTCACTGCGCCTTACAACGGCTGGAGGCTGAAATCGTCCGACGCGCGAGTGGTGTTCCCTGATC
Source organism: Blastocatellia bacterium (assembly GCA_049273855.1). Taxonomy (GTDB): domain Bacteria; phylum Acidobacteriota; class Blastocatellia; order UBA7656; family UBA7656; genus Onstottus_B. Next base: position 39,570 of record JBASRN010000189.1, on the reverse strand, counting down.
GCGACGAACCCATCGCGGACATCGCAACGCTGGGAGTGGATGGAGCGGCGCTCGTTCGTAAGCGGGGCAGCTTGCCTCTCGAGGACTTCTTGAGGCTCGTCGAACAGATCGTCGTCGCGCACGGCGGCAAGGGGGTAGTAATCCAATGAACAAGACACTTGTCAACGCCATCCTGGTAGCTTGTCTCTTTGTGGCAGCAGTGATCACCGTTGTGATCGCACCCGGGGTTCGCGCCGGAGGCCCTTTGATCGTGATAGATGGCTCGCCAGTCAAGTGGCCTCAAACAGTGACTCAGGGAGGAGCGCTGGGGTCACAGACCGTTGACGCTCAGGGAAACGTACTTTATCGGGTCGATTCCGGTCCGCTGGGCCCGTTGTCACATCAGGAAGCTACGGCCATCGTTGATCGAATCTTTGGTCTATACTCCTCGATTCCCACTTCGACCATCAGGTTTGTGAACGCCGGGCCAATCCTGAATCCGAAGAACGGGCAACCGATGGACGTTACCGGGACCAACATTGGAAGGGTTCTCAGCTCGAGCGCTCCCACATTTCAGAACCCGATCATCTTTGACAGTGACGGGTCGATAACCGGTAGCGGCGGGGTCCTCGGGTCCTTCGGGTTTCTCCAGGGTGATGAGGCCACCAACACGATCAGAGAGGGATTTGTTGTACTTAATGGCGCGGCCATCAACCTGATCGGGGAGATTCCCTTCGCCGGTGTGTTCACTCACGAGTTCGGCCACTTCGCCGGTCCACTCGATCACGCGCAGATAAACGGCAACATAGCGGACTTTCGCGGGGCTGAAAGGACGCTCCCTCCGGGGTTCAGCGACGCCCAGCTCTACGATCTCTACGGGCCCTTCACCGAAACGGTGTTTCCATTCATCATCGATGCTCCGGTCCTTGGATCTGGGCTTAACCAATTCTCGAACTCCGGGTTCTTCATCGCCTCGCTCGACATGGATACGAAGAACGCGCTGTCGAACCTCTATCCCGCTGCCGGCTATAGAGCTACAGATCCGGGCTCTTCGTTCGGCGAGATCACAGGGCGAGTCATTATCGGAACCTCGAGCGGAGACATACCGATCAACGGGATCAACGTAGTAGCCCGGCGAATCAATCGCGGTGCCTATCCGCCGCCAGCGGGTACGACCGCGTATCCAAACAATCAAGTGCCTCTGGATCAGGATGGCGTGCCGCTGCCTCCGCCCGACCGCGACGTAACCGACTCGCTTGTAACTGCTGCGAGCGCAGTAACCGGTCTCGATTTTGGAACGGGCACTTACAGGATTCAGGGTTTGCCCGCAGGGCAGTACCTTATCGAGGTTCAACAAGTCACACCTGACGCTACGGGTGGCTCGGGGATCGGACCGAATGGCAACCAGTTTCCTCTTATTGTCCCGGAACAAGTTTCACACCTCTCGCCGGTTTCAGTAACCGGAGGGTCGGTAGTAACCGGAATCGACATCATTCTGAATGGCTTCAACACCTCGGCGCCTACGCTGGTCAACGAAGTAGAGAAGAACGACAAGAAGGCGAAAGCGCAGGCGCTGTCCTTTCCAGTGGAAGTTCACGGAAACGCTGCCGTGACGGATTTGGGCAAGGTGAAGATTGACTTCGGACCCGATGGTATCGCTCGCGTCCAGGACCTGTTTAAGTTCAATGTCACAAGCACGGGCCTCTTTGTGATCACGTTGGAACCGATCTCGGGCGCAGGCGATTTGGATCTTTATGTGTTGAGCGACTTTTCAGGCAAGAGAATTCCGATCAGTTCCCCGTTCTTGCAAGGGGCGGGGATCAGTCCGCAGGCAAGCGAGGTGGTCGGAGTAAGGCTGTCGCCTGGGACCTATTACCTCGGGGTGAGCGCATTTGCCGGAAGCTTCAACTACCGTTTGAGGATCATACCCTCGCTGTGAGGCTCGGAGTCGCGAGATTGGATGCGGCGAGGCTTCAGACGATTTCGCGGTGGGACGGAGACGACCGTCAAATTGCGGTTTTAAGGCTGACAAGGGAGTTCTCATTCTTTGTTGGCTCTTAGCGCGATTCCTGAGCCGCTTAGATAAGACTCTCCGTAGCGGATCACCGGCTGTCCTTCTAGAATCACGTGCTCGATTCCCTCGGGGCATTGCCTCGAGTCCTCGAACGTACCCAGGTCGATCACTCGCTGCGGATCGAACACAACGAGATTTGCCTGCATACCCTCAGCAATGACGCCGTAACCCTCAAGCTGGAATGTTTCGGCGGCAAGTCCGCTCATCTTGCGAACGGCTTCTTCGAGCGTCAAGAGATTCTGGTCTCTCACGTAGCGCCCGAGTATCCTCGGGTATGTCCCGTAAGCTCGCGGATGCGGCTTCCCCCCCAGCAACCCGTCGGTGCAAACGTTTACATAGGGTTCACGCATGATCTTTCGCACCACATCTTCCGACTGGCTGAACGAGATCATCCCGACACCCATTCGCTCATCAGCCAGGAGGTCGAACGCAAACTCGCAGGCGTTTTCTTCGCTAGACGCATCGGCCCCGCTTGCGAGAACGGCGGCTTCAGCGACAGTCTTTCCAACCCACTCCGGGTGACTCCCTGATGGAATGTCGGACACGATGATGCCTTCAGGCCCGGACCACTTCCAGAAGTTGTCCCAACGGGAAGGCGAACGGTCGAGCATCGCGTGGCGCATTTTTCCGCGTTCGCCCTCGTTCGCCAGCCGGCCCAGGGTCGCCTCGACTCCGCCGGCGTGGGCCCACGGCGGCAGGATTGCACCCATCATAGTCGAGCCCGCAATATACGGGTACTGATCGGCCGTCAGCCGCACGCCTTCAGCTTGAGCGTGATGAATAGTCGCGAGCACCCCATCGATGACGTCCCAGTTCTGACGGCCAGCCACTTTGAAGTGCGATATGTGAACCCGCACGCCCGAGGCCTTGCCTATCTCGATCATCTCAGCAACCGAATCCGCGAGATAATCGCTTTCGCTGCGCATGTGCGCCACGAAGATTCCGTCAAACTCGGCGACGGCTCGCGCGAGTTCTATCAACTCGGCTGTGTCGGCGAAGCAACACGGTGGATAGATCAACCCTGTCGAAAGGCCTAGCGCGCCTTCGCGCATCGACTGGCGAATGAGCGCCTGCATTGCGGCGATTTCTTCGCTCGTGGCGCGGCGGTCTTCCATGCCCATAGCGTGCAACCGAACCTGGCCGTGCGGAATCAAGTACGCGCAATCAATGGACGGGCGCGCTCGTTCGATTGCGGCCAGGTAGTCGGCGACTGACTCCCAGTCCCACTCGCGCCCGAGCCGTCCGTCGAGACCCGCAAGTTGCTGCTCGACCTGCGCGCGGTCCGAAGCGCGAACCGGTGCCACCGAGAGTCCATCCTGCCCGAAGACTTCGAGCGTAATCCCTTGCCGCACTTTCATCGGAAGCTCGGGCTCGGTGAGCACTCGAATATCCGAATGGCTGTGTGTGTCTATAAAGCCCGGCGCGATCACGAGGCCCTCGCAGTCGAGCTCCTCGGGCGCGCCGTCGAGACATCCGGGCCCGTCGATCGCGAGAATCCAGTTGCGCCGGATCGCCACATCTCCAATGACTCCGGGGCGGCCGGTGCCGTCGATGATAGTGCCGCGCTTGAGAATGAGGTCCGGTGTCTTAGGCATGCGGCTGTTGGCGGGCGGCGGAAGCGTTAAGAGCTAAAAGCTCGAGGGCGTTTCCGTCCGGGTCGCTGAAATAGAGCGAAGTCGCTGACATCCACTTATGAAAAACTGGTCCCTCGACCTCTACGCCTCGGTCGCGAAGCGTAGCCGCAGCGGGTTCGATGTCGGCTTCGTCGATCGTGAAAGCGAAGTGCTGCAGCGGCCACTCGCCTTTGTCTTGTTGAAGGACCACCATTCCTGCATCGCCACCGGCTCGTAAGAAAAGCCAGTTTCGCTTCTCGTCTCGAATGCCCACTTCAAGGCCGAGCACTTCACGATAGAATGCCTCCGCCCTGGCAAGGTCCTTCACTCGAATCGCAACCTCGTAGACTCCACGGATTGGCAGCATGTCCTCTCCTTCGTTTTGGTCAAGACGTTAGCTTGTGCAGCGGCTGGGCGCGAAAAGAAATAGACTAACGCCCATCTTCACAATGTCACAACTGCACGAACCGAGTCCGTTCTACTTGCCGACTGCGGCACCAATTGTATAATCCCCCAGTCAATTATAGTCAATTTGGTTAAAGGGAAAGCCGGGAGGAAGATGACCACTAATAATCGCGTAGCCCTCTACCTTCAAGACAAACACCCGCTGCGCGAAGCCATCGAATACGTGCGTTATGCCGAAGCGCGAGGCTTCGAAGCGGTGTGGCAAGCCGAATCGAGACTGGTTCGGGATGCGATTGTACCAATGGCTGCTTTCGCGGCAACCACCGAGCGAATCAAGATCGGCTCGGGGGTGATCAACAACTGGACTCGCAACGCTGCGCTGATCGCGGCGACATTTTCGACGCTCGACGACCTCGCGCCCGGAAGAATTCTTTGTGGGCTTGGGGTATGGTGGGAGCCGCTTGCGACCAAGGTCGGAGTCAACCGTCGCAGGCCTGTTCAAGCCATGCGCGAGACAGTGGAAGTTGTGCGGCGCTTGCTTGCGATGGAGAGGGTCACCTTCAAAGGCGAGTTCGTCAACGTCGAACAGATCGAGATCGACATCGTTCACGGCGACCGCTCAGCAAAGAACGTTCCGATCTACATCGGCGCGACCGGGATGAAGATGATGGAACTGTCGGGCGAGATAGCCGACGGCGTTCTGCTGAACTATCTCGTGTCGCCGGCCTACAACCGTGAAGCGATGGAGCACCTTCGCGCCGGCGCAGAAAAGGCCGGCCGCTCCCTGGATGAGATCGACCGCCCGCAGTTGATAGTCTGCTCGCTGGAAAAGGATCGCATTCGGGCGCTGGACGGCGCTCGCGAGCTTGTGACTCAATATCTCGGCCAGCAGCCGCACATAATGAAAGCAAGCGGCGTGAGTCAGGATTTGTTGGACGAGATCGGAAGAGTACTGACGTGGCCCGCCGAAGAACATCAGATCCGCGAAGCAATGAAGCTTGTGCCTGACGAAGTGGTGCAACTCATCACGGCTTCGGGGACTCCCGATGAGTGTCGCGCAAAGGTCGCCGAGTACATCGAAGCAGGCTGCACATGTCCTGTGCTCTATCCGTTAGGAGACGACGTGAACGCGATGATTGATGCGTTCGCCCCACAGAAGCTCCGGTCCGGCGGTCTATGCGGTCCATTATAGATGGTTGATGTCCAGCGCCCAGTCCGTTTTCATTCGGACCACCGCTCGAACTCCTCGTAGGAACTCGTTAATCGACTAGCAGTGTATTAGAACAAGTCCACAAGAGAATTCCGGAGCGAGATGGGCCCCGCATTCAAATTGACTGACCACTTCTCAGCGGCTACCATGAAGCCTCCGCTAGCCGACAGCTAACCACCATGAGCGAACCTCGCCATACACCAGTAGACGGAGAAGTGCGGCCTGGTAAACACGACCCAAAGGACTCCCCGGCAAACCCGAATCAAAGAGTCTTAGAAGCGCTTGCTCGCATCGCCCAGGGTGATCTGAGCCTTGGGATCAATGGGAGTAACCTGGACAAGAACGGGACCGACCGCCAGTTGCTGCTGAACCTCGATGGCCTTGCACGCCGGCTGCGGTACATCGTTGGCCGTCTCCAGCGCGCAGCTGACTCCATCGAAGCCGTCGTCGGTGAAGTTCTCCGAGGAACCCAGATGCTTTCGGCGGGGGTGATTGACGAGGCAAAATCCGTCGAGGAGACTTCGACCTCGATATCTGAAATCAACTCTTCGATGCACTCGGTGGGCGATAGCCTTCAAACACTGGCCAAGCTGTCTCAATCGACTTCGGCATCCGTCATGCAGATGGCGATGTCGATTAATCACGTCTCAGAGAACGCGGACGAGCTGGGTCAGTTTGTCGAAGAAACCGCAACGGCGATCGACGATATGGCAGTCAGCGTCCGCAAAGTGGCCGAATCGACGGAAGCGCTCGCCGAGTCGGCGGAAAAGACCGCCCGAGCGATGGAAGCGATCGACAATTCGACGCAGAGCATTGGCAACTCGGTCAACCAGACCACAGTGCTCGCCGAAGAGGTCGCCCGTTCAGCCAGTTCCGGCAGCCGGCTCGTAGCGGAAACAGCGACGAGCATGTCGAAGATCAAAGATGCGATCGACGCCGCTACTGAGACAATCGCTCGCCTTGGAAAACGCTCAGACCAGATCGGCGAAGTCACTCACGTGATCAACGAGATTGCCGACCGGACTCACCTGCTGGCGCTAAACGCGGCGATCCTGGCGGCGCAAGCGGGGCCTCAGGGGCGAGGCTTTCGGATAGTCGCCGATGAGATCAAGGAGCTGAGCGAGCGAACCTCCGCTTCAACTCGCGAGATCGAAGAGATGATCAAGTCTGTTCGCGAGGACGTGGCCGAAACCATCGAACGTGTTGCAGTGGGCGGTCAGCGTGCGGACGAGGGAGTCGATCTGGCGTGGAGGGCTTCGGTCCTGCTCGCAGAGATACGCGAAAAGACCAACGCCGCTTCCGATCGCATACGGGTGATTGCAGATTCGACGGCGATCCAGGCGGCTGAGAGTCACACGGTCCTGGAGGCCGCCGATCTGGTGCGCCAGCAAGCGCGCGGCATCGAGCGCGCGACGAACGAACAGGCTCTCACATCGCGGCAGATCGGCGAACGCGCGATTCATATGAGTGAGTTGACCGGGCAGGTCCGGCGCGCAACCGGTGAGCAGGCCAAGGTTTCGCGCTACATTGCCGATGCGATGGAGAAACTCACCAGCGTTGTAGAGCAGATCGGCCTCGCTTCCGACGAACAATCAGCTGGCGCTGATCAGGTGCTGCGCGCGATTGAGACAATCAAGGAAGTCGTAAATCGGAATCAGGCTTCGATATCGGGAATCAACAGCGCGGTTGATCTTCTGGTGCGCGAAGCCGAGTTGTTGAATCGCGAGGTCGAGACGTTCCAGTTGCCGGCACCCGATCGCGGTGGGCATCTTCGTTTCGCATTGCGCACGTCGCAAATCACGCTCGACCCGGCGACGATCTCCTCGATCTCACGGGTAGAAGTGATGTCAAACATCTTCGAGGGCCTGGTCCAGTTCGGTGAGCGAGCCGAGATACGACCGGCCGTGGCCGAACGCTGGGAGATCTCACCCGATGGCCGAGTCTACACCTTCTACTTGCGCGAGCGTGCTCGCTTCCACAACGGGCGCCGGGTGAGGGCAGACGATGTGAAGTACTCGTTCGAGCGGCAGATGCGCCAGAACGAAGAGGCCGCAGCGTGGATGTTCAGGCCCATCGAAGGCTCCGAGCAGTTCATCTCCGGCGAGAGTGACTCGGTCGCAGGAATCAAGGTAGTCGGCGAGCAAGTTGTAAGGATCGAATTGACGCAGCCGGTCGCGTTTTTCCTTTCCACGCTATGCATGGACTACGGATACATCTTGCCGCGTGAAGAAGTCGAACGCCCAACGCTCGACTTTTCGATTCGTCCGGTTGGCAGCGGTCCGTTTCGGGTGATCGAGCCGGTGGTTGGGAAGGAGGTTCAGCTAGAGCACTTCGCCAACTACTGGAATCCCGAGCAACCTTACGTCGATCGGTTGACGGTCCGCTTCGGAATGAGCGCTGACGAAATCTTCGAGGCCTTCCTGCAAGGAGGGTTGGATTACGCCAGCGATCTGCCGCTGACTTACTTGAACGAATTGAAAGAGCGATCCGCCGATGTGCACATCCTGGAAGCTCTGCAGCTTCAAACACGCATGCTTGTTTTTGATTGCGAGCGGCCGCCTCTCAGTGATCAGCGAGTGCGGCAGGCGATATGTTTCGCGATCGACCGCGATCGCTTTTTGCAACTGGTCTACGGCGGAATGGCCGAGTCGGCTATCGGTCCAATCCCGCCTGGCGTATTGGGACATCATCCGGGCGAGCGCGCCTACGAGCACGATCCCGCGCGCGCGCGCGCACTGCTTGAGGAGGCGGGATGCGGCGGAGGCTTCGACACGGAGGTGTGGTGGCCGCAATCGGTCAACCCTGCAGTCGAATGCTTGAAGGACGATTTCGCCCAGGTCGGCATCCGCGCGGAGTTTCGTTACGTTGCCGCAGAAGATATGCGCCGAGCGCTAAAGCTTCGCATGGTTCCCATCGCCGGCAGGGATTGGTACGCCGACTACCCCGACCCCGACAACTTCACATACGTTTTGTTCAACTCGCGCAATCGCGACCTATTTATCGGCGCTTATGCCAACCAGGAAGTGGACGGCTTGACCGATGAAGCGAGATCGCTGATGAACCGGGAGCAACGAGAAGGAATCTACCGTGAGGTTACCCGCTTGTTGCTCGAAGACGCGCCGTGCGCCTTCCTCGCACATCGCCGAAGTTTCGTCGCGCACCGGGCGGATCTCGAAGGGGTGACTCTGCACTTGTTGTCGCCGTTCGTTTCGCCGAAGGACTTGTGGTTTGCGAAAAACGCCGAAAGACCGTAGCAGCTACCAACGATAAAGGGCGGCCCGAGGTCACCCTTTAACCTAAACCAATCAGCCGCTAGTAGTCTATTTCAGGTTCTTCAACTCATTGATTCGGGCTCGAACCGCGCGAACATAAGTCGTTACCTCCCACTCATTGAAGCCCCCGGCGCGAAACGCGTCGGAGAGCTGCTTGTCCGTCAGCCGCCCCAGGAGATTGCCCATCCAGCGCGCGTTCTCGACCGTCACGCCTTCAAGGGCCTTCGGGTCTTTGCCTTTGTAATTGAACACAACCTCGCCGTTGCTCACGCCGACGATGAATACTTGATCGGCATAATCGCCAGCGTCGCCTTTCGTTCCCGCAGGAGCGTTACCGAAGCCCGGAATCTTGCGGAACGGTGAGCCGGTCTTTCCGAGCGTGCCACCCAGATCCGAAACATAGTAAATCTGCTCGTTCCGGTCGCCGCCGCTCTTCTTCGACGGCTGAATGATCTTGTTGTTGTCTTCTTTCAGGTCCCAGTTGTTCAGCAACGCCATTAGTACCTTCAATCCCTGAAACTCTCGCGTGCCGGCGAACGGATTGGCGTGCCAAGACCAGATTCCGACTTCTTTGAAGCCATCGTCTCTCCGTTTGAACCGCACATCCCATACATCAAATCCGCCTCGCCCTTCGATGTGGGTTTTCGCAACGAAATAGTCGGTGTCGACGTGATAGCCGGCTGCCCAGGCGATCCGTGAAGCTGAAGGCGCGGGCCGCGCTTCAGATCCAAACTTCACCTGCCATTTCCGGCCACGGTCATCCTCTACATTGATTTTCTCCGAAGTGCCGGACTTCGAGCGGTCGACGAAGGTGAATTTGCCATTAGGATCAGGTGCACCATCAGCACCGCCGGGGCCATTGAACAAATCGCGGCTCTCGATATCGACGGGCTCTTCCCACAGAACTCCGCGTCCAGTGACGGAATTGGCATTGTCTGACTTCTGATTGTCCTTTTTCTTGTCTTTCTTGCCGTTCTTGTCCTTTTTCGCCTTGTCAGATTTGTCCTTGTCCTGCGCCGCCAGATACGCGCCGACGGGCGCAACCGCGTTTGAGCCAAGAAGCAAGCTGACCACCGTGAACAGGCAGATTATTCGATATCGGATCATTTGCGGTCTCCTCGAGTCGAAACTAGATGCACATCAGTAATCGTCAACGTGCAGATTATATTCCCCGGCCAAGCGGGCGCAAGGCCATTTCACAATGCAAGCGAACAGGCGCGTTTTAGGGCGAAGGTCCCGCGGGTAGCGGTTGAAGGAAATCTCGGAAGGTAAGTCTACAAAACGGATTCGAGCGGTCGAGTCTTATGGTGCGGCGAGCAACGGGTCAGAAGCCCTGCGGCGTTTTGTATGATGTCTTGCTCCTGACCCGTGTCCGACTGTCTCAGTTGGCGCGTTCGACCCAATCGCCGATGTTGACTTCAGAAGTCGTGCGCGTGATCATCGCGACCGACGAGTTCTTCTCGACCTTGATCACGATCAGCTCCCCGAGAACTTTGCGAGGTATTGGCGGGCGCTGCGCGAGCACGTCTTTGCGTGTCGCGCGGGTAGCCTGAACGGATACGTCGCCGCCGCGGTAACGATCGCTTTCGTAGCCGTCACTTCGACGATTGACGATCTTATCCTCTGGAGGATTAGTGACGCCTTCGCGTGCGCCAATCTCTCGGTAAATCGTGAAGTAGTCGCCGGCATGGACGCTGTCATCGTCGCCGAGGTCCAGAAACACGACGCGGTTGGCCGAAAGGTTCTCGTGGTATCCGGGTGACATTACGATTTGACCTCTGGTTCCGTTGGATCCCTCGCTGTATCGAGGCAGTGGCCGCGCGTCCCGCGGTCCCGGGCCGACGTACTCTTGGTAAGGTTTAAGTAGGTCGCCGAGTTCGATCATATCGCACGAAACCGTTATTTCGGCCGTCGACGTCTGATCTTGCACCTCGATCACCCTGAGCATGCCCAGCTCGCGAACAAAGTAGCCTAGTCTCTTTTTCGTGAACGGGTGGTTCACTTCGCCGATTGGACGAATGACGTAGTAAACCGCGCCAGGCTGGACGCCGGTGCCGCGTCCGTGGTTGAGGAAGACTACATCTCCCTGCGCGAACGTGGCCTTGGTATTCTCCGTTTCGGCGCCAATCACCTGCAGGTCCACTCGAGGAGCCGTGTCAGCGATGAAGCCTGTGCAGTAGAGGTCGGACCTCTTTGCGACCGAATCAGACTGTTCCGCGATCGGCTGCTGAGCTACGACTGCTTGCTGCCATGCGGATGCGAGAATCACGGCAATCAACACGATGGCCAAACGGGCTATGCCTTTCATTGCGTCTCCTTGGGGATTTGGTTGGGACCGAATCAGTTGCTGCTTTGAGGGCAGGTGCTCAACTGCGCAGAAAGTACCAAAGTCCCAACCTCAAGTCAATAATAAAGGCCGCCGCACTCTCGGGCGTAAATGATTGATCGCTGGTGTGATTCTTCGTTGCACCCGAATCGAAGGCGCGGTTCACACAGGGCCCAGGGACCTTTTGGGTCGCCTACAAATTGCTTGACAGTCCTTCAAATAGGAAGATAATGGCAGGCAGCCGATCAGGTTGGCTTCATATCTTACACTATCTAGGCAGTCAGCGGGCTCGCTGAGAAGGTTAGTAAGAGCATTCTATAATGTGTGTGTGATCTTGCTAGATCCGCCAAAGAGAGCTTACGCTGCCCACTACTTTTCTTCCGTTGCGGAGACGAGCTACCGCCCGAGGTGGGGGTCCTTCTCAGAACGAGCCAATAGGAGGCCAACCAGTGGACGAGTACAACGATAAGGCCCTGCGATGTATTGATTGCGAAGAGGAGTTTATCTTCACCGCCGGGGAGCAGCTCTTTTTTGCGGACAAGGGTTTGAAGAACGATCCAAAACGTTGCAAGCCATGCAAGAGCAGAAAGAACGAACGAATCGCGGCAAACATGCATGCGTTCGGTCAGCCGTTCCCTCGCGAACGCGTCGAGGTGGCGGTTAGGTGCGCATTGTGCGGCGTTGAAACCACTGTGCCGTTCAGGCCGACTCAGGGTCGCCCGGTTTATTGCCGCGACTGTTTCTTGAGGATGCGCGCTTCGACGGCACACGTTCAAGCGCCATTGGCTTAGCTGTGCGTAGACCCGTGCCTTTCCTCTCAGCTGACCTCGTCACAAATTGACTCACATCTCCGACTCTCACTCGCTTGATTCGTTAAGGTAGTCCCGCACCTTTTTCATGTCTTCCCAGACCTCACGCTTCTTGTCGGGCGAACGCAGTAGGAAAGCCGGATGAAACGTCGGCATCAGCCTGACCCCATTCAAATCACGCCACTCTCCGCGTGCCCTGGAGATGGGCTCGCGGGTTCCTACCAGACATTGAAAGGCAGGGGAGCCAAGCGCAACAATGACCTTCGGTTTAATGAACGCAAGCTGCCGGAACAGGAACCGCTCGCACGTGTCTACCTCATCCCGTTCCGGCGTGCGATTGCCGGGGGGGCGACACTTGACGACGTTAGCGATGTAAACGTCCGCGCGCCTCAGCCCGATCGCCGCAATGATCTTGTCGAGCAACTGGCCAGCGCGTCCTACGAAGGGGCGGCCAGTCGCGTCTTCCTCGGCTCCGGGGCCTTCACCGATGAAAACCAGCTTCGCCTGGGGGTTTCCTTCGCCGAAGACAATGGTCTTGCGATGCTCGTGGAGCTTGCAACGATGGCAGTCGCCGATGTCTTCACGGATCGCTTCCAGAGACGTGTCGCACGGTTCTAGCACCGGAAGCGACGCGCTCTTAGTACGCGAGCTGACTGCTTGGCTTCCAAGACCGAGGTCTTCGAATAGTGCTGCTTGCCCCGTTTGCGAGTGTTCAATTGGGATCGAAGATTGAACGCCAGCGGAAGGCTTAGTATCGGTAGCCGTCTTCGCCCCAATTGGCGCCTCCAGCGCGGCCGTGATCGCGGAGAAAGCGTGAACCCCAGAACCGGCGCTGGTCTCCGCTTCCGGGGCGCGAGCTGGGCCGTCTAAGCCGGTGATCCCGATGTCGCGATAAAACTTCAACTGCTCCTCGAGCTGCGTCGCGATCTCCGCAGCTTCTTCGAATATCTGCTTCGACATACCACGGCATTCTCCGCCACGACCCCTTGAGGGTCAAGCTTGCGCTCACTGGATCCGATTGGAGCCCAAAGCATTTTCGACCTTTGAACGCCTATTTGCTTGAAAGCGGATGGCCGCTATAATCACAGCTTCAAATTCGCGATGCGAACGCTATTACTCGAAAGGGGTGAAACATCTGTGCAACCTTTGATTGCCATAATAATGGGATCCAAATCCGATTGGGAGACAATGTCACATACGGCACAGGCGCTGGAGTCACTCGGCATCGCGTTTGAGGTGCGCGTGTTGTCGGCGCACCGCACTCCAGATCAGCTTTTCGCATACGTCGAGTCGGCTGAGCAGCGAGGGCTTGAAGTTATCATCGCAGCGGCAGGCGGTGCAGCGCATCTTGCAGGCGTCGCGGCAGCGAAGACATTGCTGCCGGTGCTGGGCGTACCGATGGAGTCAAAGTCGTTGAAGGGTTTGGACTCGTTGTTGTCTATGGTTCAGATGCCCGCCGGAATCCCGGTGGGCACGCTTGCGATCGGTAAGGCCGGAGCGATCAATGCTGCGCTGTTCGCGGCGGCGATCCTTGCGGGCAAGCATCCGGAATGTCGCGAAGCGATTCGGCGCTACCGTGAAACTCAGTCTGAGACAATACTCGCGCATCCCGACCCGAGAATGGAGTGATGCCGCTTTAACGCCCTGTCCCCTAACCAGCAGCGATGGATTCGATTCAGGAGTGGTTATGAACAAGTCTCACAACCTGGTCGCCCTTGAGAATCAGACGAGTCGATCAGTGGGCTGAGGAAAGCGCACAAACTCAGTTCAAGATCGTCGCAGCGGTTGAGTCACAGGTTAGCGACGGACGCCGGCGAGGCGAACCCCGGGGTTATCTGGGCTCCGCGGCTTCCGGCCTCAAGAACTGATCCAGAAGTTCGGCGTACTTACCGCTTCGTTCGGCTATCTCGTCGTCGGTTTCCTTCATCTCCCGGCGGGACTGATAAAGCTCGTCTGCAATCTGAATTGCCGCTAGGATCGCGACTCGAAGCGAATCGACCGTCATACTCGCGCGAGCGATCTCGTTCATCCGCTTGTCGACGTACTCGGCCAGTTCGTGTATGTACACTTCCCCGTGATCGCTGCGGAGATTGTAGGTCTGATTGTAGATCACGACCTTGTAAGATGGGCTCGGGTGGTTTTCCATAGCTCGTCGAGGTTCTCAGGATTTCAACACTCGCTTGAAGGCTCCGAAGACTGTCGCAACCCCGCTACCGGCACAGAGGACCTTCACCTTTTGGCTGCTTCAGCCTCGGGGTCGATCCTCGTGATAGTGTCAAGCATCCCTTCCACTTTGTGCTTGATCTTGTGGCGTTCGCCCTGCATCCGCCGAAGCTGTGATTCGAGCCGCTCTTTATCACCACTGAGCTTCCCGACCTGCCTGCGCAGACTTGAAACTTCCTGCTCGAGCGATTCTAACCGCTCATTGTCGCCCCTTTCCATGTCGACCTGACCGCGTAGACTTGCGAGTTCGCGCTCGAGCGACTCTCGCTGCTGTCGCTCGCGTTTGATCTGCTCAATGGTTCGGTAGATCTTGTCTTCAAGGTGCGAGAACTTCTCTAGACCGTAGTTTTCGCTCACCACTCCTCCCATCAGTAGCAAGGATCAACCGCCTCTGTGCGCTCATTGTGCGTTTGGGTTCCTACCCGGTCACCCTACCTAAGCTCAGCCCCGAAGCGTTCCTTCATCAGTCCCAGAACACGCTCGTGCATCGTCGCCACTTCTTCGTCAGTCAACGTGCGGTCTTCGCCTCGATAAGTCACTCGGAAAGCAAGCGAGTGGAAACCGTCGGGCATCTCCTTGCCCTTGTACGTGTCGAAGACTTGCACCGAGACGATCTCACTAACGCTCAGATCGCTCACCGCCTTCTCGATGTCACCCCACATTACCGCATCGGGTAACAGCAACGAAACATCTCGTGACGAAGCCGGAAACCTGGGCAGCGCACTGTAGCGAACCCGATCGGCTTCAAGTGCGAGAAGCTTCTGAAACTCGACTTCGCCTACGTAAACAGGCTGGCGGAACTTGTAAAGAGAGGCAACCTGCGGATGCAGGCGACCAAATCGCGCGAACTGTTCTCCTTTACGACTGAGCGCCGCCGACTGTCCAGGATGCAGGTATTCTACACTGGCCCGCTCAATTGTAAAGCCTGAGACGTTCACCGCCGAGCACACTGCTTCAATCGCGCCCTTCAAGTCGTAGAAGTCAGCTGCACGCGCGACCCGCCAGTCATCGCGAACTGCGGAACCGGCGATTGCAACGGCCAGCATCTCTCGTTCGTCCGGCCGCGCTCCTTCTTTCTCTGCTTCGAATACACGGCCAATCTCGAACAGTTTTAGGTCGCGGCAGCCCTGATTAAAGTTGTGTTGAACAGCTTCGAGCAAGCCCGTGATCAGCGATGCTCGCATCTGTGTCTGGTTCGAGTCGATCGGGTTAGCAAGAGTCGCAGTTGGCCGGTCGCTTAACCGGAACAGCCGGTCCCGCTCCCCATTGACGAAGCTGAACGCGTAAGCTTCGTCGAATCCCAACCCGGTAAGCGCGGCGCGGACGCTGCTGCGGCGACGTTCGGTAGGCAGGTACTTCCCTTCGCCGCTCCACGGTGGCAGCGTAATCGCCACCCTGTCGTAGCCGGTGTGCCGCGCGACCTCTTCGACCAGGTCTTCTTCGCGCCGCACGTCGATGCGAAATGAAGGTGGTAGGGCTCGCAATTGCTTCTCGCCGGCAACCAGCTCGACTTCGAACTCAAGCGCCCGCAGGATTTCGGCGGCGCTCGCGATGCTCACTTTGAGACCAGTGAGGCGCTCGACGCGGAATTCTCGCAGCAATATTGCTTCGCGAGTGATTCGCGAAGGGTAAACGTCGATTGCACCGTTAAGCACACGACCGCCGGCTAGCCGGGCGACTAGCTCCGCCACGCGGGCGGAAGCGTGAAGCTGAGCATTGAAGTCGGCGCCTCGCGCGAATCGGTACGAAGCTTCGGTGTCCAGCCCGAGCGTGCGAGCTGTCTGACGAATCGACGCTGGATTGAAATAAGCGCTTTCGATCAGCACGTCGGTGGTACGCTTGTTGATCTCAGTTTCCTCGCCGCCCATCACTCCGGCTATCGCTACCGGATGATCGGCGTCACAGATAACAAGATGATCAGTCGAAAGCTCGCGAGTGACCCCATCGAGGGTCTTCAGCGTCTCGACTGCGCGCGGTCGCCGCACCACAATGCGTCGCTCGTGCAACAGGTTCAAGTCGAACGCGTGAGTCGGCTGACCCATCTCAAACATTACGTAGTTCGTGATGTCCGCGATGTTATTGACCGAGCGCTGGCCGATTGCTTCCAGTCGGTCGACTAACCACTTTGGTGAAGAGCCGACTTTCACACCACGCACAACGCGCGCTGTGAATCGAGGACATAAGTCGGGCGCTAAAACCTCCACAGAAGTAACCGATTCAATGGCCGGGCCGCTTTCTTCGAGCGAAACATCTGTGCGCTTGAGCGACGTGCCGCACACAATCGCTGCCTCACGGGCAACGCCCAGATGAGAAAGACAGTCGGGCCTGTTCGACGTGAGATCGAACTCGAGAACGTGATCGTCCCCCGCCAACTCGATCGAATCGACCGCCAGGCCCACCATCGTGAGCCGATCCGCGAGTTCCTGCGGCTTCACCGAGAGCGCCACGTGCTCGCTCAGCCAGTTGTAACTAATCTTCATCTACTCCTCAGATGGATTTTAAGTATGCGGATCGTCGTATTTCCGAAAGAGGAGAGTCTAGTCTGTTATCCGGGCAAATGACAATAGAGGAGGGTAGGTAGCCATCAACGGGATTCCAGACTGTACTCACTCTATGCTCAGAGGTGGTACAGGCGAAAGAGAATAAGACACGAAACCGCGATTTACAGCGGCATCCCTATTGGACGAGATCGCGAACTTGGTGCTCGAGGTCGAAAAATATTCCAAGGGCGAGTGACTTGAAGACGAGGGTCAGTACAGGCCGGCAATGGGCGCCGGAGTCAGGAGTCATCGGTTTGGCCTTCACTAGTTCGGCCTCACCGGCTCGATTAAGCAAACTGTTCGAGGAAACGGATGTCGTTCTCGAACAGGAGCCGGATATCGTCAATGTCGTACATCAATCCGGCCATGCGGTCGATGCCCAACCCAAACGCAAACCCTGAAAACTCTTGTGGGTCAATTCCGACGGTCTCGAGCACGTTGGGGTGGACCATCCCACTTCCCCCCAGTTCGATCCAGCCCGAGAACTTGCACACCCGGCATCCCGATCCGTTGCACACGTAGCAACTGAAATCGACCTCTGCCGAAGGTTCAGTGAAAGGAAAGTAGGACGGGC
Source organism: Blastocatellia bacterium (assembly GCA_049273855.1). Lineage (GTDB taxonomy): Bacteria > Acidobacteriota > Blastocatellia > UBA7656 > UBA7656 > Onstottus_B. Next base: position 22,545 of record JBASRN010000189.1, on the reverse strand, counting down.
GAAACCGAGTTCGCAGGTCCGGTCCGAACATCACCTCTACGAACGTTTGCAAGGTGCCCTTCAGATCGGCGAGCGTAATGTTGTAATCGACGTTGAGCCCTTCCAATTGAAAGAACATCGGGTTGTGGGTCGGGTCGGGCGTGTCGCGGCGGAAGACTCGTCCGGGCGCGATTACCCGAAGCGGCGGCTTCTGCCGCTGCATTGCGTGAATCTGCACAGTTGAAGTTTGCGAGCGCAGCGCGAGATCCTCCGAAACGTAAAACGTGTCGGCGGAGTCTCGAGCCGGATGACCGGGTGGTATATTGAGTGCGTCGAAGTTGTAGAAGCTGGTTTCGATCTCGGGGCCATCCTCGACCGTATAACCCATCGAGACAAAGACGTCCTCGAGCCGCTGCCGAACAAGCGTGAGCGGATGCAAGTGACCGCGGCCCGGACGAGTGCCCGGCAAGGTGACGTCGATCCGCTCGCGTTCGAGCGCTCGCGTTTCGGCCTCTGAAGCGAAACGCTTGCCGAGGCGCGCTATCTCGGCTTCGACAACCGCGTTGAGCTCATTAACATCGCGGCCAAAGCTGGCTCGCTCGGCTTCCGACAGCGATCCTACGCGCTTTTTCTCCGCGGCGATCAGACCGGACTTTCTGCCGAGGTACTTGTCTCGCACTGAAGCGAGATCGTCCGCGCTCGCAACCTCGGCAAGATCTCGCGTGAATTGCTCTCGAAGATCTGCCAGCTTTTCGTCCATACTAGGAGGGCCTGCGCAGCCGGCGATCAACGCATCTAACACTTCAATTAGTCGCGTTGATCGCTGAAAGTGCAATGAGGTTACGCTGCAGCAGTCGCGCGGCGAGACTCGAGCGCTTCCTTTACCTTGCTCGAGATTTCAGTAAACGCCGCCGGCTCGTTCACTGCGAGATCCGCCAGGACCTTTCGGTCCAGCGTGATCTCGGCGAGCTTCAAGCCGTGCATGAACTGGCTGTAGCTGAGCCCGTTGGCACGCGCAGCAGCTCCGATGCGCACAATCCACGTTGAGCGGAAGTCGCGCTTCTTGAGCTTGCGCCCGGTGAATGCGAAGTTGAGCGAGCGCTCGACCTGCTCCTTCGCGTGACGATAGAGCTTGCTCTTCGTGCCGCGATAGCCGCGAGCGAGCTTCAGAATTCCTTTACGCTTGTGCAGACGCTTATTCCCACGTTTAGCGCGAGGCATAAATTCCCTCCTTAATCGTATGTCGGTGACTGATGGACTTAGGACTGACCACTGGGCACCGACTACCGATCACTTTTTTATGATTGCGTGCTATTTGCGACCGTACGGAAGCATTCTCTTCGTCGGCTTCTGATCCGCCTCCGCGACCAGAACGTCAACATCCAAATGGCGTTTTCGTTTTGTGCTTTTCTTGGTCAAAATATGTCGCGCGAACGCGTGTCCTCGTTTGACCTTTCCGGTCGCGGTCAGACGGAATCGCTTCTGCGCTCCCTTGTGCGTCTTGAGTTTCGGCATTAGTCCTCCTAAGTATCTATCAAATCTACTTCTTCTTCGGCGAAAGCATAATGAACATGTTCATCCCCTCAAGTTTCGGCCTGACCTCAACGATTCCTGCTTCCGAAAGGTCTTGCTCGAGCCGCTGCAGCAGCACGATTCCGAGTTCCTTATGAGTGATCTCTCGTCCTCTAAAATGAACGGTTGCCTTCACCTTGTCCCCGTCATGAAGTATCCGCACCGCATTGTTCTTCTTGAACTCATAATCGTGTTCGTCGGTGCCCGGTCGAAATTTGATTTCCTTGACTGTGATAAAGGTCTGCTTCTGCTTGGCCTCTTTTTGCTTCTTTTTCTGCTCGTACTGCCATTTCCCGAAGTTGATGATTCGGCAAACCGGTGGTTGCGCTTGGGGCGCGATCTCCACGAGATCCAACCCCTTGCCGCGCGCAATCTCGATAGCTTGCTGCGGCGTCATTATTCCGAGTTGCGTGCCCTCGTCGTCGATGACGCGAATCTCACGCACTCGAATACGCTCGTTTACCCGGACGGAGGGGACGCGATCGCGCCTGTCTCGAAAGCCTCTTCGCTGAAAGCTGCTAATGTTGATTCCTCCTGACCAGCGCCGCACGGTCTATTCGATGAAGCTGACCTACCATCCCTCTGGGAACGATAGATTCAGCAATGCTCAATAGCCAATAACTAGCTGCTGGAACCGCTATGGTCAGCGTTACGTCTACCACTCTGGTCGGATCTTACGTCAGCGCCTTCGGCACCGCGCGGCCAATTAGAGCCGTGCGCATACTAGCCATAAGGTCTTGTGAGCTGGCGTAAAATAACGATTCTCGCCTCTCATCACCGCCGAGAGCCGATGGCATGCGATGGTAGGCGCGTGCGGATTTGAACCGCAGACCCCTACCGTGTCAAGGTAGTGCTCTACCCCTGAGCTACGCGCCTACAAAATCCAAGCCCCAAAGCTAGCAGAGCGATTCGAGCACTGTCAACCTCGGCGCAAAAACGATAACGATCTCGACGCATCGCAACCCGAACTTCGGTCGTGGGTCCGAACTTCCGACTGCTTGCAATCTTCACAGCGCTCGCGGTATTATACTCAGCTTGCTAAACAAGTGGGCTTGGCCCACTTTTTTTCTTCTTGGCATAAATGATTCATCTGGACCGTGAAGCTGTCGGGAGGATCATCGGACGCGTGGGCGCGCGTGAGGGGCTTGATATAGTCCATTGGGAGACGGTTGGTCCGCGCGGCAATTTTGTTCTGCGCATCTATATCGACAAGCCGGGCGGCGTTAATCACGGCGATTGTGAACTGGTCAGCAATCAAGTAGGTGCGATATTGGACGTAGAAGACTTGATCCCGAACAAGTATACCCTCGAGGTTTCATCGCCCGGCGTCGAGCGAGGACTTTACAAGCCGTCGGACTACGAGCGTTTCTCGGGCAGTAGGGTCAAGCTACGGACGTTCGACCCTATAGGCGGGCAGCGGAACTTTCGTGGGACGCTCGGTGGGATCGAAAATGAAGCGGTGATTCTTGAAGCCGACGGGGTAGGGAGGATCGACATCCCGTACGACCAGATCGCTAAGGCGAATATTGAATATCAGTTTTAGCTCCGCGAACGCCGGATAAGCGCCGGCACGGACGATCAACACTGAAGGAAGAGATAATGTCAACGAGCCCGATCCCACAGACTATAGACATTCTGAGCCGCGAGAAAGGCATCGAACCCGAAGTCATCATCTCGGCCATCGAGGACGCCGTCGTGACCGCGGCGCGAAAGCAATTCAAGACCGGCGAAGACCTTCGCGCGCGCTACAACGCCGAGTCCGGCGACGTCGAACTGTTCGCCTTGATGACCGTGGTCGAAGAGGTCCAGGACCCGGCGACCGAGATCACCCTCCACGAGGTCGAAGAAATGGGAGTCGAAGGCGCCGAGGTCGGCGACCAACTGGAGTTCCCCAAGCCGCGCGAGGAGCTGGGCCGCATCGCGGCTCAAACCGCAAAGCAAATCATCTTTCAAAAGGTCCGCGAAGCCGAACGCAATAATGTCTATGACGAGTACATCGGCCGCGTTGGCGAGCTCGTCCACGGGTTCGTCAAACGATTCGAAGGCGGGCGCATCATAACCGACCTTGGCAAAATCGAAGCCGTGCTGCCCAAAACTCAACAGTCGCGGGCAGAAGCGTTCAGCCAGGGTGAGCGCATCCGCGTCGTTATAAACTCGGTTTCCAAGGACACCAAGGGCCCGCAGGTCGAAGTGTCGCGGACATCACCCGAGCTGGTGAAGCGATTGTTCGAGATGGAAGTGCCCGAGATCTACGACGGGACCGTCCAGATTAAAGTCGCTATGCGCGAGCCTGGCGACCGCGCGAAGATCGCCGTCATCTCGACGGAACGAGACGTCGATCCGGTCGGAGCTTGCGTGGGAATGAAAGGCTCGCGTGTGCAGGCCATCATTCGCGAGCTGCGCGGCGAACGCATCGATATCATCGAGTGGAGCGAGGACCCGGCGGTTTTCGCGGCCAACGCCCTCTCCCCTGCCAAGGTCGCTAAGGTTGAGATCAACAGTTTTGAAGAGAAGAAGCTCACGGTAACGGTGCCGGAAGATCAGTTGTCGCTGGCCATAGGCAAGAAGGGACAGAACGTGCGTCTCGCCGCGAAGCTTGTGGGTTGGCACATCGACATTCGGAGTGCAGAAGAAGCGGCTCGGGCGGCAGCAGCGCAGCTTGAGGCCGTGATGGCCGGCGGCGAAGCGACCCTGACCGACATCCGCGAGAGCCTTGCGCTCGATCAGATCACAGCCGAGCGGTTGAAGGACCGGGGCATCGAGACCATCGAACAACTGGCAACAATAACGGTTGACGAATTGGTCGACGCGATAGACGTAAGCTTCGATCAGGCCAACGAGATTCTTGATCGAGCCCACCGGCTGCTTGCACAGAAGCATGCGCGCGAAATGAGGGAGGCACGCGAGGCTGAAGAAGCGGCGCTCGCGCCCGCCCCCGAGGGCGAAGCCGCGATTGAAGTACAAGAAGCTCCCGGGGCTGCTGAAGAGGTCGTCAAGACTGGAGCCGATGTTCCAGCCGAAGCGACTGCCGAAGCGACGATCGGGGAAGCGCCGCGGCATGAAGCTGTCGAAACGCCCGCGGAAGTGACGATGGAATCCGTCGAACAAGCGTCTGAAGCGATCCTCGGCACTGAGGCTACATCGTCGATCGACGGTCAAATGTCTGCCGAGACGGCGGCTGCCGAAGATGAGTACGAGCCGTCGATTGAAGCTGGTGTAGCTTCTAATGACTTGGCCGAAGCTTCGGAAACGAAATCCGGCGAACCAGGAGCCGAAGGCGGACCAGAGACGCACAAGACGAACGATGACGAAGAGGAAAAGCTATGACGCGATAGCTGCTAACACAAGCACAACGGTTGAAGCCATCGCGTTTGCGATTCAGGCGCGCGGGGGTTCAAAGCGCGGAGATGAATTCGGATTAGTATGGCAACAGGTCAAAAAATAAGAATCTACGATCTTGCTAAAGAGCTGAAGCTCGATAACAAGAAAGTCATGGAGGACGCGCGACGCGAAGGCATTGACGTAAGTGTGCCTTCCAACACCGTGCCCCACGATGTCGCCGAACGCATTCGAACAAAGTACTTCCCAAAGAAGGTGGTCAAAGCCGTAGGTCCGCGACTGGTCAAAACCGCCAAGCAACCCGAGCCGGTCGAGGCGCCAGTTGAAACAGAACAAGTCGAGACGGCTAGCGAGCAGGAACGAGAATCTGCACCGTCCGCCGCGCCGGCGCACGGAACGCTCGAACCGCAGAAGCCAAAGGTCCGAATGCTGAAGGCGACGCCTCAGCCTCAACCTTCGGGCAAACAACCTGCGCAGGACGCTGCTGTCGAAGCTCAGCAAGAACCTTCAACGCAGGAGCCGACTACAGAGCCATTCGCGCCGCCTCCACCCATAGGCCAGCGCCCCCCTTCGCAGGTCAGAGTTCTACGACCGAGACCGGGAATGACAGGGCCGCCCCCTCCTTCGAGGTCAGGCGCGACCACATACTCACCTGGCGCCGGAGGCGTTCGAGCAGCCGGGGCCGAAAGCGTTGCTACCGAAACCGGGACGCCGAAGGTCGCACCGCGAACAACCTATATTCCCCAGGATACGGGCCGGCCGCGGAAACGCACTCGGCGCGGCAAGCGCGGACCGGGTGAATTTGGACACGAAGAAGGAAAACATCTCGACGTCCCGCGTCACATGCGCGGACCCGGGACAGTGATTCAGACCAAGCAGAGACCGGTTTTCACCGAGCTTCGCGCAATCAAACTCATCGAAGGAACAACGCTAAAAGATTTGTCCGAGAAGCTCGAGGTCAAGCCCAAGGAGGTCGTGCAGATGCTCATTCAACGGGGCGTGATGGCTACCATTAACCAAACGTTGGATCAGGGCATCGCACAGGAAATCGGCAAGGACTTCGGCTTCGACATAAGCTTCGCTCCCTTTGAGGAGATGATCAGCGAGGCCGAGGAAGAGAAGATCATCGAGTCGGGTGAAGAAGGTACTGTCCCGCGCGCACCGGTGGTTACGGTGATGGGTCACGTCGATCACGGCAAGACCTCGTTGCTGGACGCAATTCGCAAGACGCACGTGGCCGAAGGCGAAGCGGGCGGCATCACTCAGCACATCGGCGCCTACTCGGTCGACGTTGCTGACCCCGACGACCCCGAGAAGAAACGCCGCATCGTCTTCCTCGACACGCCTGGTCACGAAGCCTTCACTATGATGCGCGCGCGCGGCGCGAAAGTGACCGACATCGTGGTTCTTGTGGTCGCGGCCGACGATGGAGTGATGCCTCAGACTCTCGAGGCCATAGACCACGCGCGCGCGGCCGAAGTCCCGATCATTGTTGCCATAAACAAGATCGACAAGCCCGACGCCGCGCCCGATCGAGTCAAGCAAGAGCTGTCCGATCGCGGATTGGTTTGGGACGGCTGGGGAGGCGACACGGTGATGGTCGAGGTGTCCGCGAAGAAGCAGCAGAACCTCGACGCGTTGCTCGAGATGCTCATACTCTCTTCAGACATGCTCGACCTGAAGGCCAATCCCGATCGTCTGGCCGCCGGTGTCGTGCTTGAAGCCAAGCTTGATCGTGGACGCGGCGCGGTGGCGACGGTGCTGGCTCAGCAAGGCACATTGAGAGTCGGCGATTCGTTTATTGCCGGACAAGTCTTCGGGCGAGTGCGCGCCATGTTCGACGATCGCGGCAAGATTGTTACTTCTGCCGGACCCTCGACGCCGGTCGAGGTTCTGGGTCTGCAAGGCGTTCCGCACGCGGGCGATCAGATTCAAGTGGTCGGGGATCCTACTCAAGCGCAGCACATCGCAAATCAGCGTCAGATGCAGGCTCGCCAGGCTGCAATCGCACGAACCTCTGCCCGAGGTCTCGAGCAGCTTTTCTCAGATAGAAATCAGGTCAAGGAGCTGCTAGTCATCTTGAAGGGCGACGTGCAGGGCTCGGTTGAAGCGGTGCGCGACGGGCTGAACAAACTCTCGACTGAACGAGTCAAGATCCGGATAATCAGGTCCGGAGTCGGCGCTATAACCGAATCGGACGTGATGCTGGCGGCTGCTTCAGCCAACGATATGAATCGCGCCTCGGTGATCATCGGCTTCAACGTGCGGCCGGAGTCGCGAGCGCGCGAGATCGCCGAGGCGGAACGCGTTGACGTGCGGCTGCACACTGTAATCTACAAGATAGAAGAAGAGATTCGCGCGGCGATGCTTGGGCTGCTTGAAGCAACCAAACGCGAAGTCATAACCGGTCACGCAGAAGTGCGCCAGGTCTTCCGCGTTCCCAAGGTCGGTCAGATCGCGGGTTGTTACATAACTGACGGCGCGATCAAGCGAACGGCCGCGCGCATCCTTCGTGACAGCGTCGTGATCTTCGAAGGCAAGATCGAGTCGCTACGCCGATTCAAAGATGACGTGAGCGAGGTAAAGCAAGGCTTCGAGTGTGGCATATCGCTAGAGCGGTTCCAGGATGTGAAGACCGGTGACGTCATCGAGGCCTACACGACCGAAGAAGTTGCTCCTACATCTCTTTAATTCCAGGGCTCTGACTTTGATTTGATTTGGACCATCCGAAACTCGTCCAAAGCCCAGGAGCGCCTGCCCTCGTATCCACAAATCGAGATTCGAAAACGCAAATTCCGAATCCGTCCGGTTGCAAGTTCAGAGCTTTGCCGTTAGCATCTTCAGTTCGGTTGTGGCTCCGATACTTGACCGAGGGTGTATGGCCGGAAGAAGACCGCAACGACTAGCCGAACAGATCAAGGAAGAGGTCAGCTTGGTGATCGCAGGTGAGCTCGAAGACCCGAGAGTCGGACTCGTAACCGTCACCGAGGCAAAGCTGAGCCCTGATCTCCGACATGCAAAAATATTTGTCAGCGTGCGCGGAACTAAAGAGGAGGTGAAAACCTCCCTTGCGGCGCTCAAACACGCGGCCGGTTTCATCAGGGCGCAACTTGGCCCATCCCTCACGATACGGTACACCCCCGAGCTACATTTCGTTCACGACGATAGTGTCGAGACTGCCGCCAGAATAGAAGAGTTACTCAGCGAGGAGATACAGAAGGTGCGCGAACAGGAACAAGCTCAAGAGGCTGCGGCCGATGACCCGATCAGCTCCAGTTCGAACCAATGACTTGATTCTGTTCTTGCGCCGCCTTCGATGGGAAACATGCTTAGCCAGGTTGTACAGCTTATAGAACAGAATCAGCGGTTCATGATCACTTCTCACATCCGTCCCGATGGAGACGGGTTGGGGTCAGGGCTCGCGCTTTATTGGATGCTGATGTCTCTGGGCAAGGACGTCGACGTTGTGCTGAGAGACCGGGTGCCGCCGGCTTACAAAGTGCTGCCCGGCTCGGACCGCGTACTTGTGCGCGAAGACGTGATCGAGCGCTACGACGCCGCATTCATCATCGAATGCAGCGACGTGGACCGGCCGGGATTGCCGAGCCTGGGGGATCAGTTCGTGGTCAACATCGATCATCACTCGACCACCGAACCGTTTGGAGACATCAACTGGCTCGACGCGACTTCGGCGGCGGTCGGCGAGATGATCTACAACCTCTGCAAGGCGCTCGGCGTGGATGTGACAAAGGAAATTGCCGAGTGCATCTACACCGCGCTGCTCACCGACACCGGCAGCTTTCACTTCTCGAACACGACAGAGCGAACGCTAAAGATCGCTTCGGAGCTTGTGCGCCGCGGTGTCGAACCCGCGCGAATATCGCAAGCGCTCTTTTACTCATACCCGTTCTCGAAGATCAAGTTGATGGGCCGGGTGCTCTCCAGAATCGAGCGCGACGAGTCCGGGCGCATCGCGTGGGTAACGATGGACCGCGAGACGATGTACGAGGCCGACGCCTGCGAGGAAGACGCCGATGGAATCGTCAACCATGCGCTTTCGATTGACGAGGTCGACGCTGTCGCTTTCTTCAAGGAGCTTGCGCCGGGCGCGTACCGCGTCAGTCTCAGGTCAAAGGGCAAGAACAACGTCGCCAAGGTTGCCGAGCTTTTTGGAGGAGGCGGTCATCGCAACGCCGCCGGCTGCAGAGTAGACGGAGAGTTTGAAGAAGTGAAGCGGCGAGTGATCGAAGGACTTCAAACTGCGATCGGCGTCGCTCCTGTTTCGGCGTGATCGCTTGACTACAGGTTCGCGCCTTTGCCTTCTCCGCCGAAAACAGGTATCGCTCAAAAGAGCATGGAGTTCAGTCTTCAGCCTGGGGTTGATCAGCAGAAGACTTGATCAGAAGAGAAGACCAGGCTAAGCCTTAACGCCATGCTCTTCTTAGCGTTTTTCAGCAAACGGGCCACGGAGACGCTTCATTCGAATTGCTTCTTGAAGTCCAGGAATTGCTGCTTCAGTTCTGACAACTCCAGCTCAAGCCGCTCGGTCTTCCCTTCCAGTTTAGCGATTCGCTCGTTCTCGGCCATCACATCGAGAGTCGCGGCTTCAAGCCTGCGCGGCGCCGTCTCACGCTCTTCGAAGTGCACCTCTCCCGCAAGCACGTGCGCGTACCGCGACTCCTTCGTTCCCGGCTGGCGCGGGAGCTTGACCACCAGCGCTGCGCCGATCAGCGCTTGAAGCGTCAGATCGACCTCCTCCAGCTCCGCAAACTCGTAGAGCCTCCCGGTTCGCCCTCGAATCTCGCCAGACGTCTGCGGACCGCGCAGCATCAGCACGCTCATCACGGCGGTCTCTTGTTCCGACAACTTGTAAGCTTCCGCGAATCGGTGTTCGTACTTCGGCACTCGCGCGCCGGCGCCCGTGACCATCCACACAAGCTTCTTCTCGCGCAAGCTCTCGAGGCCGCGCGCGACTGTCTTTTCATCGTACGAGACGATGGGATCGCGGTTTGTTAGCTGGTTGCAGGCGTTTGTGAGCGCGTTTAACGACATCGGGTAGTACTCGGGAGTGGTAATCGCCTTCTCGATCAGCGAGCCGAGCACACGAACTTCAACTGGATTCAGCATTGCTCCCATCAGGTTCCTCTCATTCGTCGTGACAGCTTTATACAGCAAGGTCCGCAAAACTTCTACGCGCGGTTGGTGCTCTTTGACTATTACTCTAGAACAAAGTGTGCTAGAAGAATAAGTCTCGCGCGATAATCGCGGCGGGAGGTTGGCAGTTCGATCTCTCCGAGCGTTAATGCTCTGGCAATTTCGTCGTTTTGATTTGGAGGTCATCGTATGAAACCTGAAAAGGCTTATCGGCTCATTCTCGCTGCTTTTCTTGCCGTTACCATCGGTCTGACGCCTGTTTATGCCGCGATTGTTAGTAAGGCGTCACCGTTAACGCCCCCAGTCGGCGAAGCCCCCGACCTAGCCGCTAAGTTAGCCGCGATCGAAAAGGCCATCGACGACAAGCGCAAGGAGCTTGGCGTGCCCGGGCTCTCGCTTGTCATCGTCAAAGATGACCGCGTCATCTATTCGAAAGGTCTCGGCCTGAAAGACGTCGAGCGCAACCTGCCTGTCACCGATAAGACCCTGTTCGCCATTGGTTCATGCTCGAAGGCTTTCACCGGGATGACGGTGTTGATGGGCGTCGACGATGGCAGGCTCTCGCTCGAAGACTCCCCGAAGAAATACCTTCCGTACTTCAAGCTTCAAGACCCGGACGCCGATGCTAAGATCACCGTGCGCGATCTGCTGTGTCATCGCTCGGGGCTCGATGGCACTGACCTCAGCTGGTACACCGGCGTGCTCAATCGCGAAGAGGTCATCAAAGCTGTCGCAACAGCCAAGCCCACCGCGAAGCTCGGCGAGAAGTTTCAATATCAGAACGTGATGTTCAGCGCGGCCGGCGAAGTCGCGGCGCGCGCTCAGCGTTCGACCTGGGAACGGATTATCGCCGAGCGAATCTTCAAGCCGCTCGGTATGAACCTGAGCAACACGTCAGCGGCCGAAACACAAAAGTCTCCAGACTTTGCCATCGGATACGACATCGCGAAGAAGACTCCACGGAAGCTAGCGATGCGGGACCTCACCAACATCGCCCCGGCCGGTGCTATCAACTCGAATGCCGTAGACATGGCGAAGTGGTTGCGGCTGATGCTGGGCGCCGGGGTCTTCAAGGGTAAGCGATTGGTTTCCGAGAAGAGCTTTAGCGAGCTTATCACCAGGCAGATCACCGTTGCGGGCACGACCGGCTACGGGCTGGGTTGGGGCGTGACGGATTGGCACGGACACAAAGTGCTGTCGCACAGCGGGGGAATCGATGGCTTTCACTCGATGGTTGGAGTGATGCCCGATCAAAACCTCGGCTTCGCCCTGCTGACCAACGTTTCGTCCTCGGCAATTCCTATGACAGCGCGCGACGCCATCTTCAACCACCTGGTTGGTAAGCCGGAACCTGTGGCCGGTACCTCCCCGGCGGCTAGCTCAGTCGACGCGGCTGAAGCCGGCAGTTACTCTGCTCGCGGATTGGTCATCGAGGTCGTTCTGAAGGACGGCAAGCTGGTAGCCAAAGTGGCAGGCCAGCCAGATTATCCCCTGGTGAGCGTCGGAGACCGAAAGTACAAGCTCGACGATCCAGCGCCTGCGGGTTTCTTCATGACGTTCCGTCCGATCAAGGGTAACGAGTCAGACACCGAGATGTTTCTCGAACAGCCGCAGGGCAGCCTAGTGCTGGCAAAACACAAAGCCTCCGGCGACACGTCGAAAGCGGCATCGGCTGACTACTCAGGACCCAACAAGGATTTAATGGGCAAGTACGAGCGCGACGGCAGGACCATCGAAGTAACCGCCAGGGAGGGCAAGTTCGTGCTTATAGTGCCCGGCCAACCCGCGTACACACTTGTTGCGAAGGAAAAGGACAGCTTTGGTGCGGTTGAGCTGCCCGATACGTATCGAGCGAGCTTCAAACGCGGCGCGGACGGCAACGTTTCGGCAATGGTCTTGAAGCAACCCGAGGGCGAGTTCGAGTTGAAGCGAACCGCCGACGCTCCGACCATCGCGCCCAATGCGTCGATCTCGCTCGATGATTTAATGGCCAGGGTCATAGCAGCAGCGGGCGGCGAAGCCAACCTCCGAAAGCACAAGTCGATGGTCACAACTGCGATGATCGATTTTGAGAATCAGGGCATAACCGGCGAAGCGACCAGTATTGGCAAGGCGCCAAACGCTTCCGCGAGCACTACGACCTTTTCAGCTCTGGGGAAGAGAATTGCCACGATTCGGGATTACTTTGACGGGACGAGCGGCGGTGAAGAAGCGAGCTTCGCGCCACCGGAAGTTTTGACGGATAAACAACTCGACGACGCACGGATCGCTTCTGACTTCTATCAGCTCGCAAACTGGAAGACACTGTTCAAGAGCGTGACGATCAAAGAGAAGTCGAAGGTCGGCGATGAAGATGTCTATGTAGTCGTGAAGACTCCGGAAAAGGGGAACGCCGTAACCGACTACGTCTCAACGAAAAGTTTTCTTGTGTTGAAGCGAGAGACGCTGCGAGCAACGCTCGGCGGCGACGGCCCAGCTCCGGTGACCGAGACTTACAGCGATTACAGAAATGTTGATGGTTTGATGGTGCCGTTTACGACGACCTCGAAGATCCCGGGGCTTGGGAGTGTCATCACGCGTGTCAGAGACGTGAGGTTCGATGTCGATCTGCCCGACTCCGAGTTCCGAAATCGAAAGTAGCAGAGTCCTCGGTGAGAGCTTAGCTAACGACATCCCGTCCCTCGGACTGAACGAATAGCTATACTGGTTGAAACACAGGTAGGACAGGAGACTGCTCGCCTGGGAATTAAACGTCAGGCAGGTTCGGCGAGCTTTTCCCACTTCAGCTTCAGTTCGGCAACGATCGCCTTGAAGCGCGGGTCGTCGCGGAACGCTTCCCAGTTCGGGTTTGCGGAGATCCACGGATAGTTCTCGTTCCCCATCGAGATCGATCGTTCCAACCACGCGATCGCTTTATCGGCGTCCTTATCCAATGCGTACACCGTCGCCACCCGGAAAGCTACATCCTGGTCGGCGCGGGCGATCTCTTGGACGCGCTCGTCGATTAGCTCCAGCGCGCGGTCGCGCTCTCCACGAGCTAGATAGCAATAAGCTAGAAAGATTCTCTGCGTGCGAAGGTCGGGGTGTTTGGCGAGAATATCCTCAACCGTGGCAACCGCCCTGTCTATATCGCCGCGATAGTAATCGATGACCGCCTGATAAGCTCGCAGATTCGGATGTTGAGGCTCGAAGGCCATGCCCTTGATGATCTCAGCGTCGGCCTTCGCGTAGTCGCGTTGGTAGATGTAGATCCGCGCACGGTTGTAAGCGGCAAACACAATGTCGGTCGGGCTGATCTTGAGCAGCCGGTCCCATGCAGCAAGCGCTTTGTCATACTGCCCGCTCAAGCGATACACGTAAGCGGCCACGGAATGAACCGACGGCTCATTGGGCGCGCTGCGCAACAGGCGGCGAATCTCTTTGCGAGCGTGCTCGGAACGACCCTCGATCAAGTCGACGTAGATCATCCGCACTCGCGGTTCGACCAGCTTCGGATCGATCTCGAGCGCGCGATCAAATGCTTGTTTCGCTTTCGCGTAGTACTCGAGTCCGCCCATGCCCTTTAGCACATAGTTGACTTCGCAGACGCCCAGGCCGCTATGAGCGAGCGCGAAGTTGCGGTCAAGCTCGACCGCTTTGCTGAACAGGTCGATAGCTGATTCCAGATCGGCGATGTCCAGCGTCTGGGTGATGAACTTGTAGAGAATAGTTCGACCCTTGAGGTAGCACTCGTAAGCCTCGGCATTTTCCGTAGGAGCTTTGACCAATCGCTTCTGCTCTTTCGAGTTAGTCTTGACTCGTAAGCCCTCGACGATCTGGCGCGAGATTGTGTCTTGAACCGTCATTATGTCTTTCGACTCGACATCGATCTTCTCGCTCCAGACGATCTCACCCGAGCTGGTATCGACAAGCTGAGGCGTGAGGCGAAACCTGTCACCGGCTTTCAGGTATCCGCCGATCAGCACAGCGTCAACCGCGAGATGAGCGCCGACCGCGCGGGGGTCGATGTCCTTGTTTTGATACTGAGCGATGTATGACGAGGGTCGGACTATCAGGTCGCGAAGCTGCGCGAGTTCGGTGATGACGCTGTCGGCGAGGCTAAAGCCATAAAAGTCATTCTCCGGGTTGCCCGACAGGTTTTTGAACGGCATTATCGCGATCGTTTTCTTATCGCGCGAAACCCACATCGACGGGGATGCATCGGGGGTAACCGACTCGCTGCCCGCTGAGCTTGATTCTTCCTTGGTTTGTCCGGTGTTGAACGCGCGCTGGAACATACTGGCGACGCGGTCTCGCAAGCGCGGTTGTTTCTGAGGTTGTTTAGACGCCTTGAAAAGCGACGACTTGTCCGCTGGAACGTTACTGCTCCCCGAGTAGTGGCTGCGAACGAGCGCGCGCAGGTTTTCAAGCAGAACTTCCACCGATTGATAGCGCCCGTCCGGATTCTTGGCCATAGCTCTCGAGACAATCTGTTGAAGCCGGGGAGGCACGTCCTCGCCCAGTGGCGCTGGCTCGTCGTGCATAACAGCGTGCATTACGTCTACCGACGTCTTTCCCTTGAACGGGAGCCGTCCGCTCAACATCTCGTACATCACCACGCCGAACGAGAAGATGTCCGAACGCGCGTCAGCTCGTTCGCCCCGCGCTTGCTCGGGTGACATGTAACTTGCGGTGCCGAAGGGCGTGCCGACCTGAGTCAACTCGACCGTGTGATGCGCGGAATCTTCACTAGGCTTAATGAGCTTTGCGAGACCAAAATCCAGAATCTTGAGTTGGTTCCGCTCGTTCAACATTATGTTGGACGATTTGATGTCGCGGTGAAGCACGTTGCGGCGATGAGCTTCAGCGAGCGCATCGGCTATCTCGAGCGAGAACTCGAGAGCTTGATCGAGCGGGAGCGGGCGACCGCCTATGTACTTCTTCAATGTTTTTCCGTCAACGAACTGCATCACGAAGAAAAGAATGTCTTCAACTTCGTTGACTTCGTATACGGTGCAGATGTTCTGATGATCGATGGCAGAAGCCGCCCTGGCCTCGCGAAGGAACCGCGTTCGCGCCTTTTCGTCGCCGACCAGTTCGGCTGCGAGCGCCTTGATTGCGACGGTGCGATTGAGCTTTGTGTCCTCGGCTTTGTAGACCACACCCATCCCGCCTTTGCCGATCTCTTTCAGGATGCGGTAGTGGAGTATGGTTTTACCGACCATTAGAGTGAATCCGAAGCGACAAAAGGCCGCCGGGCTCGATTATACACAGGGCAAGAGTACCGGCCAACGCGAAGCCCGTGACCTGGCGAGGCGGGCTCGCAAACTCATCCATACTTCTAAAACCAACTTCCGTCTCTGCGCAACCTGCGACTTCTCTGCGTCTCGGAGTTGAGGTTGGACTCCGCGCAAATTGTTCACTGGCGAGACGAGGGACGCAAAGACTTCACGGGAACCATCAGGCAATGGAAAGCTCGAAGGCAAGTTCGCGTGCTTATCTTGATAGTCGCGTCAACCGTCCGGTAGAATGTTATGTTCGCTTACGCGGTTGATTCGTCTCTATCCGGGCTGAGTTTTGATGGCGATAGATAAGATCACAATTCGAGGCGCGCGACAGCATAACCTCAAAGACATAAGCCTCGAAATCCCTCGCAATCGATTGACGGTAGTGACTGGGTTATCGGGTTCGGGAAAGTCCAGTCTCGCTTTTGACACCATTTACGCCGAAGGTCAGCGGCGCTACGTTGAATCGCTTTCGGCTTATGCGCGGCAATTCCTCGACCAGCTTGAGAAACCCGACGTAGACGCCATCGAAGGTCTTTCGCCGGCGATCTCTATCGAGCAAAAGACGACCAGCCGCAGCCCGCGCTCGACCGTCGGCACCGTCACCGAGGTCTACGACTACCTCCGGCTGCTCTTTTCTTCAATCGGACAACCGCACTGCCCGCAGTGCGGCCGCGCCATCTCGCGACAGTCGATCGACCAGATCGTTCAGCAGATGGCCCACCTCCCCGAAGGCGAGCGGGTGATGATACTCGCGCCGATCGTTCGCGGACGCAAGGGCGAGTTCAAGAAGGAAATCGAGAAGCTCGCGCGCTCAGGCTTCAATCGCGCGCGAATCGACGGAGAGATTCGCCAGCTCGACGAAGAGATCAAGCTCGACAAGCGCCGCAACCACACAATTGAAGTCGTTGTCGATCGCTTGCTGATCAAAGCGGGCGTGCACAAGCGCCTGGAAGATTCGGTTCATCTAGCGGCCAAGCTGACGGACGGACTTGTGCTGGTTTCGATAGTCGACGGCGAAGAGAGGTTGTACTCGGAGCGGATGGCTTGCCCGGAGTGTGGTATATCGGTGCCGACGCTCGAGCCGCGGTCCTTCTCGTTCAACAGTGTGTATGGAGCGTGTCATGTGTGTCACGGTTTGGGCACGCGCGCCGAGATCGACCCGGCCAAGATAGTCCCCGATCCGCAGCTGGCCATCAACGAGCAAGATCCGTTTCCAGTTGACTCTACGGTCACCAACTACCTACGCGATGTTATGAAGGCGCTCGCGGGTCAAGCGGGCATCTCGCCAGAGAAGGCCTTTGCAGAGCTTCCACAGAAGACACAGGACGCGTTCTTCTTCGGCTCGAAAGAAAAGCTCGCTCTTCGCTACGGCGCTTATGAGTATAAGACCGAGTGGAAAGGCGCGATCACATATCTGACCAACCGCGCGAGGGATATGAAGAGCGAAGCAGCGGTCGGGGCCTTCGACGCTCTTATCTCTCCGACGGTATGCTCTGACTGCAACGGGCAGCGGCTTCAGCCGGCATCGTTGGCGGTGCGCGTCGGTGGCAGAACGATTGCCGAGTACACCACGCTTCCGATCGCGCAAGCTGTTCGCGTGTTCAGCTCGATTCGGCTCGCCGGCCGGGAGGAAAAAATCGCGGGCTTGATCCTGAGAGAGATTCGCGCTCGGCTGAACTTTCTGGACACGGTCGGGCTTGGTTACATCACGCTCGATCGGGCTTCGGCTTCGCTGTCGGGTGGTGAAGGGCAGCGCATCCGGCTCGCGACTCAGATCGGCTCACAGCTTCGCGGAGTGCTATACGTATTGGATGAGCCTTCGATAGGCTTGCACCCGCGCGACAACTTGAAGCTGCTCAACACACTGGAACACCTGCGCGATTTGGGGAACACGGTACTCGTGGTAGAGCACGATGACGAGACGATTCGGCGCGCCGATCACGTGATAGATCTGGGTCCGGGCGCGGGCGCGCACGGCGGCCTCATCGTAGCGCAAGGAACACCCGAACAAATCGCGGCGTCTCCCGATTCCCTCACCGGTCGATACATGTCGGGCGAGTTGGCGATTCCGGTCCCGCTCGAGCGCCGGCCCTCGAACGGAAAGGCGCTCACGGTGCTGGGCGCGCGAGCCAACAACTTGAAGAACATCGATGTCAGCTTCCCTCTGGGCCTGTTCATAGTCGTCACCGGTGTTTCAGGCTCGGGCAAGTCGACGCTCGTAGACGACATTCTGTATCGCAGTCTGGCTCGCAAGCTCTATCGCAGCTTGCAGGAGCCCGGCCCGCATCGCGAGGTCATCGGCCTCGAACACATCGACAAGATCATCGAGATAGACCAATCGCCTATCGGGCGCACGCCGCGTTCGAACCCGGCGACTTACACTGGCGTGTTCACGCCGATCCGCGAGCTGTATGCGATGACGCCGGAGTCGCGCGAGCGCGGCTATAAGCCCGGGCGCTTCTCGTTCAACGTCAAGGGGGGGCGCTGCGAGGCGTGCCAGGGCGACGGTATGAAACGGATCGAGATGAACTTCCTGCCCGATGTGTACGTGATGTGCGATGTTTGCCGGGGTGCAAGGTACAACCGGGAGACGCTTGCGGTTAAGTTCAAGGGTTGCTCGATCGCGGACTTGCTTGGCCGGACGGTTGAGGAGGCGTTGCCGCTGCTCGAGAACGTGCCGCAGATCAAGGTGAAACTCCAGACGCTGATCGACGTGGGATTGGGCTACATCAAGCTTGGGCAGTCGGCGACGACGCTGTCGGGCGGAGAGGCTCAGCGGATTAAGCTTGCGAAGGAGCTTTCGAAACGCGCGACCGGGCGGACGCTGTACATACTTGACGAGCCGACGACGGGTCTGCACTTCGATGACGTGCGGAAGCTGCTAGACGTTCTTCACCAACTTGTATCGCTTGGGAACACCGTGCTGGTCGTGGAGCACAACCTCGACGTAATAAAGAGCGCGGATTGGGTTATCGATCTCGGCCCCGACGGCGGAGACGATGGCGGTCGAGTCGTAGCCGAAGGAACGCCCGAAGACGTGGCGCGCTCGAAGCGGTCTTACACTGGTCAAGCACTTCGGCCATTGCTCAACGGCCACAAGCGAAAATCACCGCGAGCTCCCAGCCTCAGCTGAATGCCTACTAAGATTGTTATGTTCAAGTCAGCGCGCCTTTTAGTCAACCGTCAAAGCGGTTTCAGAGAGACCCGCGAATAAACGCCCCCTTCCTCCCGCATCGACTTATCTTGCGACCTGCTCTCTAAACCTTGTCTTTTCGAAAGTCACTCAATAGACTTCTCGGCTGTGATAGAGCGCGTAAAGCAGATCGCCACCGAGAGCGTCGAGACCAAGCGTGATTTCTTCGAGGCGAACTCGGAACAGGTCGTCCGTGCAGCTGAGATAATAATCGATTCCATCAAGTCTGGTGGAAAGGTTCTCATCTTCGGCAACGGAGGCTCGGCGGCCGATGCTCAGCACATCGCCGCCGAGCTTGTGAACCGGCTGGCCTACGACCGACCCCCGATTGCGGCGATCGCTCTGACTACGGATACTTCGATTTTGACGTCCGTTGGTAACGATTCCACGTTTGATGAATTGTTCGAGCGGCAATTGCGCGCGCTTGGCCGCGCGGGTGACGTGGCGGTGGCGATCTCCACGAGCGGCAACTCACCAAACGTGCTTCGCGCCGTCGAAGCTGCCCGCGAGCTTCGGATAGGAACGATCGGATTAGCTGGGAACCGAGGAGGCAAGCTTGCTGCCGCGGTCGACCTTGCGTTGGTTGTTGGCACTCACTCAACGCAGCGCATTCAAGAAACTCATATAACGATCGGACACATTCTGTGCGAGTTGATCGAAGAGAATCTATTTCCCAAGTGAATCCGCGAACGGGCGAGAACAAGGACGCAGCCAACGAATAACAGACTTGCGTTAATTCACGCGGACTCGAGGATCGATTTGTCGCGATACAAGATCGAACCCCTGAACCTGAATGGAATCACGACGTACCCGCTTGCGGCGCGGCAGAGCAAAGTGACGGCTGACGACTTGGCGAGTCCCGTTCGTGATAGCTGGTCGCTGAAGGAATTCCTCGGAGGCCTTCCAAACATTCTGGCGGCGCGCGAGCTGCGCGAGCTTGCGCAACTGATCCGCGATGCGAAGGCGAAGCGGCGCGCGATCATCGTGGGACTAGGCGGTCACGTAATAAAGACCGGTCTAGCGCCTGTGTTGATCGATCTGATGCATCGAGGCTACGTGAGTGCCTTCGCGATGAACGGGTCGGCAATGATTCACGACTTCGAGATCGCGCTGGTTGGCGCGACCTCCGAAGACGTGGACGCAACGCTAGGCGAGGGCAGCTTCGGGATGGCTGAAGAGACCGGTCGCATGATCAACGACGCAACAACGGCAGGCGCGGAAGTTCAGATCGGATTGGGCGAAGCCGTATGCCGTCAGCTTGAAGCTATGAAGCCCGCCCACGCCACCATGTCGCTGCTTCACGCCGCGTACGCGGCTTCCGTCCCGGTAACAGTTCACGTCGCGATCGGCACCGACATAGTTCACATCCATCCACGAGCAAATGGCGCAGCCATCGGGCAGACGACGCTTCAAGACTTCCAATTGTTGTGCTCGATCGTGCGCGAGTTGGACAGCGGCGGCGTTTACTTGAACCTTGGCTCTGCAGTCTTGTTGCCAGAAGTCTTTCTCAAGACCGTGACCGTTGTTCGCAATCTCGGATTCACGCTTCAAGATTTCTCCACAGCAGACTTCGACTTCATCCAACAGTATCGTCCGCTGAACAATGTCGTGCGCCGCCCGGTAGCCGCCAGCGGCCGTGGGTTCTCGTTCACAGGTCATCACGAGATAATGATCCCGCTGCTCGCCGCTTCGATCTTGGCTAAGTAATTCCTCGTCTCAGACCGGCGAGATGAAAAACTCCTCAGGCAAACCGGGGAAATCATCAAACGGGTTAGCCTTGCTTGCACAAGGATGAGGATTAAGTTATTTTTCGCCTCGCGATGACCACCAACAAGCTTGGCATCTTGATCTCGGGGCGCGGGTCGAACATGATTGCGATCCTAGACGAGATTCGCGAACGCCGGCTAGATGCGGAAGCAGTAGTTGTAATTAGCAACATCGAGTCGGCGGCTGGCCTGTCCAAGGCTCGCGAGCGCGGAGTCGAAACCCTATTCATCAGTCACAACGGTCGAACACGCGAAGAACACGATCGCGATCTAGTCGCGGAATTCAAGCGTCGCGAAGTCTCTCTTGTTTGTCTGGCGGGATACATGCGATTGATAAGCCCGTTCTTCGTACGCTCATTTTACAATCGCATCCTGAACATCCACCCTTCATTGCTCCCCGCGTTCCCCGGACTAGATGCGCAGTGCCAGGCACTTGAGCACGGAGTCAAGGTCAGCGGATGCACGGTGCATTTGGTGGACGAACATCTCGACCACGGCCCAATAGTCATGCAGCGCGCTGTTGAGGTTCGTGAGGACGACACGGTCGAAGCGCTGTCCGCTCGCATACTGGAGCAAGAGCACTGCCTCTATCCGCAGGCCATCGCGCGCGTGCTTGCCGCCGGCTTTCGCGTCGAGGGAAGGCGGACTCTCCTTCTGCGTAACGTGTGACGGACACTCGTGCGAGTTGTCGGGAACATCAGCAAAGAATCGGCAGAGCCTGGAAGCAATTCCAGGAGAGTAATGATGGCAGCGACCCGAGTGTCGGACTGCCTCGAAAGGACGATTCTACCAGCGTTATTTATCGGGTCGCTGCCTATCAATTAGAATGCGCAACACCCCTCTTCGCGTTGCCTGGAGGAGGGACGTGGATTCTTTTGCGCCCGGGTGTCCGGCGACAGAGCTATCGACGTGCTGGTTCTACTGGACTACGAAGGAGACGTCATTGGAACGCTTACCGTCCGCGTTTAGGATACAAACGACGTGGACGCCAGCGGGAAGCTTGGCCTTTTTCTTTGTCTTAAGCGCAGACCCGTCAAACACGGTCTTGACCGCAGCACCGTTGACCAGAATCTTGGCCCCGCTTTCGAAGTTGCTTCCAAAGACGAACACCTTTTTGTTCCTGTACTCTACACCAATAACGAACGGCGCTGGACTTGGCGGCTGCACCTGCAGGGAGAAGGTTTTTTGCGCACTGCCGTTGGAGGAGTCCTGGACCTGTCCTAAGAAGTTGTACGATCCGGGCGTATCCGGCCTGCCGTAGAGGAACCCGCTTTGCGAAATCAACAAGCCCGGCGGCATCTGTCCGCCTGCGATCGTCCACCTGTAGCTGCCCGCGCCGCCCGTTGCCTCAAGGGTGACGGCGAAGTCGCGTTCTACTTTGGCCGCCCCGAGGTCGGAGGCCGTCTTAATATTGAGCGCCCCGCCAAGCGAGCCGCCAGGATACACGCGGCTTATTCCCGTGTTATCGTCGGCGTTCACCGACGCGCACCGGCCGTCAAAATGCGCGTACGCGTTCATCGTAGCGGTTGCATCGGACGAATGACCGAGCCCGAGTGCATGACCTAATTCGTGAGTCAACGACTCTTGAAGCTGGCAGCGATTCGCAAAGTTACAAAGTGCGAACGGATTGAAAGAGACATTCGCCTCGACCCCTCGGTAGAACGTCATACCATTGACGGTCTTGGTGTCCGATGTCGAGTATCTAACGATGCCCCCTACTGCCAGAAGCCCAGAGCACCCCGACGACGGTGCAAAAAAGCCATCGCAGTTGTTGAACGAGATTGTGTTCTTTCCGTCGGCCGTCTGGGCGCCACAGCCGCTCGTTGTGCCGCCGAGGATCGCTCTGATCTTTACGCCCGCAGCGCTGGACCACGCGTTCAGTGCTTGCCTAATGTCATCCTGATAGTCCCAGTTGGGCGCGCCAGCCGGGTTCACATAAAACACCACGTTACCATTGGCGTCCGGCTCGAACCAGCGCAAGGGACGAGCCGGGTTAAGCAGCGCCCACGCAGGTCTGATCCTTCCAAACTCACGCTCCTTATCGAACCCAGGAGGAACGGTGAGCACAGGAACGTCCGCGTAGTGTGTCTTCTCAAAGCGCTCGGCCCGCTGTGCATTCGACTCAACTAGGCTGATGATCCTGGCGCTGTAGGCTTCGAGATCGCTGCGGTCGGTGGTTCCGCCCATCGAACTCCCCATGATCTCAACGCTCGAACCCTCTTCCTGACGAGCGACGTCCAGCCGTCCGGTTAACCTGTTATGTGCGACGTTGAAC